>JBKJJL010000106.1:0-9079 GCA_046597875.1 Fimbriimonadaceae bacterium
ACCAAGTTCACATTGAATGGCCAAGCCGCATCACGGGACGCACTAAAACCGATGATACGTGCCAAAATCGCATACAAGCGAGATAAGGCAGGACGGATCCTCGCCTCCCGCGTGGACTTGTTCACGAACTAGTCAGATATCGAGAGAACACGGACGGACTTTTTGTCGTCTGCAAGAGGGAGAGGCGCATGGCACGATGCTTGCGCTCGTATTTGGTATCCCTGTTTTTTGGGAGCAAGGGAGCTCCTGCGATAATATGGCTCGACAGATTTCAATGATGGACGCCGACGACGGAATTCCCAGCTATCTGGGCCGGCTTACACAAGCCCCTTTGCTGACGGCTCAGCAAGAGGACGAGTTAACTCGCCTCGTTCAGCTTGGTGACATCAAGGCTCGGCAAAAGCTGATCGAATCCAATATGCGGCTCGTGATCAACCTTGCGCGCTCGTATCGCTGTAAGGCGGTGCCTTTGGAAGATTTGATTCAGGAAGGCGCGATCGGCCTCATGCAAGCGGCGGAGCGATTTGATCCATCGCGCGGTTTCCGTTTTTCGACTTATGCAACCCATTGGATCCGCCAAGCGATTGGCCGCGCGATAGACAACAAATCTAAGGCGATTCGCGTTCCAGCCCATGTTTCTCAGGTGTTGCGCCGCGTGGAGAGGGAGCGGCTCAGACTGGCGGGAGAACTCGGTTGTGAGCCGACGATTGAGCAAGTGGCGGAAGCGATGGAAGTTCATCCGCGCAAGCTGGTGACCCTGATGCAGACATCGCAGGCACTTTTAAGTTTAGATATGAGTGTCGGGGATTCGGGCACGATGACCTTGGGCGGCCTGATCCGAGATGATCGGTCGGGCGATCCCGAGACGCGCATGATTGACGGCGTCGCAGCGGACGAGCTCCGACAGGCTCTTTCAGAGCTTTCGGAGAGGGAACAGCGCGTCATGCGAATGCGGCTGAACTTGGACGACGGTCGCAGTGGAACGCAGCTCCAGGATGACGTCGCCCGCGAGATGCAACTCACTCGTGAACGGGTACGCCAGATTGAGATTCAGGCAATCAAAAAGCTTAGATTGATTGCAACGCAACGAAAGTTGCGCGAGATTTTCTCGATTTAGAAGGGTCCCAAATTCATAAACGCGGGACTTCGCTTTCGCTCAGCCCCGCGCCTACTGTTGTGAGTCTTACCTATAAAGGAGAGCCGACTTAGTCGTTCCCACGAGGAACACTTTGATTCCGCCGGTTATTCGGCGAATCGTCAGTTCTTGACGACCCAGGTGGAGGCGACTGTCTCGGAAGGTACCGGCAACTCGGTCGAAGTCTCCGGCGCTGCGAATGTAATCTGCCACCGCTCGACCGTCCGCGTCGATTGAGATCGAAAGCTGGCCGCCGCTCCAATATTTCCCGCGAAATCGGCCCACGCACCATGTCGGCGGTATTTCGCTGTTATTGCCCCAGTTTTCGTCTGTTTGGTCCCACTTTTTGTCGCCCCAGCCCTTGCGGGTAAGGGACATGCGGTCGGCCCGATCACGCCTATTTTGCAAAACGAGGTTATTGCCAGAACGCGAAACGGTAAAGAGGGCCGTGCCTAAGGAGAGGCCCTTGGTCCGGGAGTTGTATTTACCACGGTACGTGCGAGCTGCCGCGCGATCAGGATTGATGACACATTGAGCATCACCATCTTTCTCAATACTCAGGCTAATGGTCGCTTTTCGATGCTGACTGTAACCATTGTAGTGGCCCGGGATCGCATCGGCGAACGTTGTGGATGCCACAACTATGGCACCCAGGAATGTGAAAGTAACTTTTGTTTTCATAAAGAGGTCCTATTTTCGAGAAAGGTCAGCGATATCTCGCGTTCCAACTAGCTGAACACGCACACCACGCGACAAGCTCGTTACGGTGAACGCACTGCGTCCCAGATTCAAGCGGCCGCTCCGATAATCTCCGGTCACGCGCTCAATTTCTCCAGAGTTCGAAATGTAATCAGCGACGGCGCGACCGTCACTTTCGACTCGAAGAATCATGTTCGCCCCATCCCAGCGCCGGCCCTCAAATCTGCCGACTAACCAGCTCGGGGGATTGCTGCCGTATCCGACGTCACCATTATTGTCTCCATCTTGGCTAAGAGTCGCACTGTTAGCTGAGTTGTTCGTGTCGACGACTCTTATGCCATTACCGTAGCGCTCTACTCGGTAGTCGGTACCATCTAAGTAGAGGCGATTGTTCCGGTAGGTGCCAGTTACTCGCTCGAACTGCCCGTTGCTAAACATGTAGTCTGCAACGGCATTGCCATTGTTGCGGATTGTGAGGGTGACATCGCGGCGCGCCCATGCCATACGGCCCTTGAAGGTTCCGACTGCCCAACTCGGCACAGTACCTAGGTCACTGTCGTCGTTTCCGCCGCCAGCACCTTTCTTGAACTCAATAATCCTGTCGCGATCGCCGATTTGGGTAGCCCGGAATCCCCAGTCGCCACGTGTTAAGCTCCATGTCGCGTTGTTCATCACAAGGCGTCCGTTACGATAGTTGCCGGTATAGCGTCGGAAGAAGCCATCGGCGCCAGTGTAATCAGCTACAGCGGAACCATTGTTTCTTACCGTAAGGACGACGTCGTGGCGGTCGTGGACATCAAATCCTGAGTAGGTACCGACGAGCCAGCTGGGAGCGGTATTTCCGTTGCCCCAGTTATCACTATTATCGTTACCGCTTCCATAGTTTCCATCATTCCAGCGCCCGTTTCCTGTATACAGTTGAAAGGCATCTCGTGGGTCGTCAGCGTTCTGGAGGAAGATTCCCGGCTTGTTTCTGCCGGTGTTATAGGTCGTTTGATCCAGCACGAGGACGCCGTTTCGGAAGCGGCCATAGAGGCTTCGGCGGTCGCCCGTGCTTCGCTTGCGTTGCTCGCCGCGGGCATCGCCATCGCGATCGATCGTGACCGTCAAGTCCATATCCTTGACCACGTTGTATCCGGAGAACGTGCCGTAAATCTCGTCGCTTTGCGAGTTCTGGTCGTCATATCTTCCGCGGTTGCTGGAGGAGCCTTGATTTCCGAGTCCGTCTCCGCTGTTCCGGATCACTGCGTCGGCGGTCCTTGCATAGTAGGAGGTGTTCCGAGTGTTCGAGCGCAGGGTGACGCGAATGCCCTTTCCCTCACGCTTGAGCGAATAGACTGCCCCACCGAAGGAGATCGTGTTTCCTGAGTAGGTGCCACTCGTCGTGTTCGTGCGGCGCTCTTTGAGCGTGGTCATCGTAGCGCGGCCGTTGTTCAGCGTGATCGTGACAGTTGCGTCAATGTATTCATTGATGCCTTTGTAGGTCCCTTCGATGGTTTGGGAGGAGGCTACAAGCGCCGACGCTGCTGCGAGGACTGTTGCTAAAAATCGTGTCTTCATGTGGTTCATCTCTTTCTACGTGGTTAGACGCATTGCAGACGATTTGGTATCCATCTGAGCTTAGGTGCCGTTCGCTAGGGCATCCGCAGTTGGCTACGCGTCCCAGACGAAAGGCTCCGCGTCGGTGAGGATGCGGGCTTCCTTTTCAGCCAGAATCAGATACTCGGGGAGTGTAAAGCACGCTTGGTGGAACCGGCCCGTGTAGTAGCGATTCTGCACGCCTCTTTGCTGGTGGCGCTTCTCGATTTCGGTCTGGGTTAGGGCCATCGGGTCCTGGGTTTTTGAGGCCAGAACGAATCCCCATGGCTGGAAAAACGTGGTAACGATGCCGTAGTAACCCGCGACGAAGGGAAAGACCTCGCGCAGAGTCTTGATACAACACGCCATGCAGGCGGGATAGTTTTCGTTCGCAGAGCCCGCTTGCATCGCGAAGACGCCGTCTTCGCTCATCGCATCCCGGCAGAGCTCAAAGTACTCCTTCGTAAAAAGCATTTGTCCAGGACCGTCTTCGTGAGGGTTGGGCAAATCGCTTAGGATAACGTCGAATTGTTTGACCCGGTTATCGCGAATGTAGCCGCGGGCGTCCTCGTGGAGCAGGGTTGTGCGCGGGTCCTCGAAAGCCCCCTGATGCCACTCGGGCATGTGAACTTTCACCATGTCGACGAGTTCCTCGTCGATATCCACCATGACGGCTTCCTCGACCGTGTTGTGAGTGAGGGCTTCCCGCAGCGTCGCACCCTCGCCTCCGCCGCAAACGAGCACCTTCTTTGGGTTCGGATGCAGCGTCATCGCGGGCTGGCTCATGCACTCGTGGAAAACATACTCGTCCATGAGCGAGGTCTGGATGTTGTAGTCCAGGAAAAGCGATTTGCCGAACCGGGGCACCTCGGCGATCTGGTAGGTTTGGTACTGGGTTTTGCCCTCCAGGATCATTTTCTCGACGCGATACTGCCAGACAGCAGCACTCGTGTGCGTCTCATTGATAAACATGCCGGTGGCGTCGCTGTGACTCATGGGGAGGCCCTATTGTGACAGGATGCCCGGGACGCGGGCTTAGAACTCAATCACGGTGACGACCGGCACGTGGTCAGATCCTATTCGATTGCCCTTCCACTTGCCCGCGACACGGACCTCGGGGCTGACTAGGAGATGATCCAAACTGATGAAAGTCGGCCCAAAGGTAGGCCAGCTCGTGAAGAGCCCACGCCCTCGCGCAGAATCGCGCATTCCGGATACGGACTCCACTTCTGAGAAAACGTGGGCAAAAGGTGTCGCGTTGAGATCGCCGATGATTACCCGCGCTCCTTGGACCTGGCTCGCACGCAACGCGACGGAACGCAAGATTCGATCTCGGTCATTCCAAGCAGTGGCCGACTTCGGGATCGGCGGGTGGATCGAGTAGACGGTTAAGGATTGGCCCTCCACGTTCAGCCGCCAGAGGGCACCAGATGGGGACTTTCCTGATTCGATGGGGAATCGGCTGAGGATCACCATTGCCATGCCTTGGCGATAGGGTGCCCTGGAGACGAAAGGCAGACGCTTAGCGACTTTCGCTATGACGGGCTCATGCTGAGGGCTGAACTCGTAGAGGCAAACGATGTCGGGTTCCTGAGCCTCGATTTCCGCCGTCACCGCATCTGCGTTCGAAGCATGCTTCAAGACATTCGCCTGAAGGATCGTTAGCCTGCGTCCGACGCCAGAAGCTTGCTTTGGAGCACCTTGCAAACTGCTCACGATGGCTGCCACGAAGAGCGTCGTGGAGAGCACAGCAAGGCCCCTGGACCACAGGTCTCTACGCCTGAAGGCAACCAGCATCGCCAGGACGGATATCCAAACCCATACCGTCGTCAGTTCTGCGAGGACGTCGAGGAGCCAGAAAGCGGGAAGGAAGGTGGATGCGCTTGTGGCGAGAAGAAAGAGGGCGAATCCTCGGAGAAGGACGAGCGTGACCTTCTTCTGGGGTTCTGAGCGCTCATCGTTTTTTAGGCGCTTCAATTTCGACACGGCCACTTTTTCGGAACAACAATCCGCTCGCAGCGGTTCCTTCCTTACCGGCCCGTCGGGCTTCTGGGTCCGCGCTGTTTCAAGGCTTCGTTTGGCAGCCCGGCCACCCACTGGCTGAGGGACTTGCGTTGCTTGGCGCGGACCTCGTCATTTGCGAACACATCGAATCGCAGGCCAGTTTCGAATTTATCATCAAGGATTTGCGCGCAAAAGTCGTCAACGCGAAGGTGGATGACCTCGGGGCCCTTTCGAGGCGCTGTGAATTCGACGCGATATTCCATCGGGCTCAGCAAGTAAACTGGACCTCCTCGAGCAATCTCAAAGGATGGGTTAGCAAGACACGATACGAGCCATTCGCGAAAGGGACGAACTGCCATGACTGTTTCCCAAGAATAACTTTTGATCTTGCTAAGTCGGGTTAACCAAGCGCGAGAATCTTGAGAGTCGAGACTAGCCCTCTGAAGAAAGGCTCGCAGATATTGATCGACTTTGGGATCGTTCGGAGCGAATACGGCACAACCGATCAGAGGCAACCAATGCTCGGTCACACTCCCGAGCAAGCAAAGAGTTCCGAATGATTCAACGGCAAACGGATCTCCGGCGCGGAGTCCTATGCGGACGCCTTCGACCGCGGCATCCCAGCGCGCTTTGTCAGCTTGGTTTTCCGATTTGAGCTCTTCAAGCAAGATCGTCGTTAAACGATGGAGGTGGGGGGCAGCCTCAGCATAGTCCCACGTGGCGTAGCTTGCGAGGAACGTCTTGGCAAAGTGGAGCGGGTTTCCCAGAGGAAGGTCAAGATCTGCGAGCGCTTTCTTGGCTCTCGAATCGGCCGCGGAGGTGATGCGCGTGAACATTCGCGCCGATTCCAACCTCAGGCTGGACTTTTGGGTGCGGGTCAGCCATTGATTGTTAGAGTTCAATCTCCAAAATGCTTGGGTTGCGTCGCCAAGAGGGACCGTGTCGTCTTCGAGAATTTCGACAATCCGTTCCGCGGTCGACAGAGTTCGTTGCCGCTCGAACATGGCAGCGAGATCTTCGTTGCTCTTGCTCTCCACGAACGGATACTCGTTCCAAATGAGCTCCAGCGCGAACCTGGCTGCCAAACTGATTGGCGCAAACACTGGTCCTGCAAAGTTGCGAGAGGGGAATGATGCAAGGGTGAAACGATCATCGAGCGAGCGAAGCTGAAGTAAAGCGGGAACGGCGATCGCCCCCCTGGACACGACATCTTGGATGGTTTCGTCGATAGGACCGTTGCCAAAGCCTGCATAGAAGAAGCGAACACTTGCAAGTTCTTCACGAATGCGGACGGGATCGCCGGGGGCGAGTTTAGTGACATCCTTCGGTTGATGGGCTAGCCGTTCCTCAAGGTCCTTCATAAGAGGTGCAACTTGATCCCGAAGGTTGTTCACTTGAAGGTCCTCGCTTCGGGTGACCCTTCGGAGGTCTCGCTCCCGCTTCAGCCAGCCGATCGCCATCTCGAGGTTGCCATTACGCACTTCATAAAACGCGTGGGCCAGGTAGCGCTTGATCAGACCGTCTACAACGCCATGCCCTAACTGGTACGACCATACGAGCTCGGCGGCCTCAACTTCCCCGACAAGCAGCCACAGAGCAGGAGCGGTGATGGTCCGGGCGGATAGCAAGTCGGAGTGGAATCCCATTCCTTGCTGGAATCTCCAAGGAGCGAAAGGGGTTGCTTCGAAGTCCGCCTTAACTCTACCAAGATCGGCGGGGCCGATCACCCGCTGGACCGGGTAGGTAAGTCCGTCCCATAGAACGGCTCGCTTGGGCTCTCCTGGCAATAACCAGCCTTGGACTTCAAAGATTGCTGAGGACTTGGCCTTGAACCCGAAATAGTCGTTTCTGGGACCCTCAAGTTTGATTTGGACACGCATATACTTGCCCCGTCGAGGATCGCCGAGGTGGGTGCCTAGCAGGAGCTTGGCGGTTTTGACGTACTCCTTGTCAATGCTTGTTTTTGGAGGGAGCCAGGACCGTGTCTGCCCGGCGAGGGCGAGTATCAAGGCGGCGCTGCAGATCACTCCCACGCGTTATGGGACGGATCACCCGGGCGAGGGTTACCGAGAACGTTCTCGCTGCCCACTTCGAGTTCAATATGGAACAAACCACACGAGATGTGTGTTAAATTGGGGTATGAAGAACGTCACGGTCACTTTGCCTGAACCCGTGCTTGATAGGCTAAGGGTGATGGCAGCGAAGAAAAGTACGTCCTTGAATCGCCTTGTGCGGGATGTCCTCACAGATGTCGCCGAATCGGACCAGGTTAGTTGGAAGCACTTGTTCGAGGCGGTGCTTCAGGAGGTGCCTGCAAGAGCCGGAACTGGAACATTCGACCGAGCCGAGATTTACGAGGAGCGGTTTGGCAGACTTCCTCATACCCATCATTCGAAAAATGAATGCCGGATCGGGCGCGCTGGGTTGACAGGAAGGGAGTTTCACGCAGAGATGGTATAGACAGTTGTCAAGCCCTGACTGGCTCGTCCTGCCAAGGCGAGCCTCGTTTGAGGCGCAGAGTTCGCAGAGAACCCGGAGTGTGGCGGGCTTGTCCGCGAAAGCTTGGTGGTCTTGCCGTTAAGCGACTTTCTCGGATCGCTTTGGAACTGGGCCCGCCTGCGTCCGCTTGGGAAGGCCGCCAAGGCCATGGATATCCCACAGGTATACGGTGGATACGCGCCAACTAGCTGGGTCGCCCGATACAGCCCAATCGTATCCAGAGTGGCCAAGAACCTGGTTGCCGTCTCCGAAATCGACGATAGTGCCCTTCTCGAGATCCCTCTTTAACTTCGGAAAGACGGTTAGGATCGACCAAACGCGGTTCGCCGCTGATATTGCTGCGATGGCGAGCACTAAGAAGATGAATACCCTTTTCACTTGCTCAAAATCACCCTCGCGAGGCAGTAGAAACAAACCCAATATCATCATGGCGCAGAAAAGCGGGCTTGGAATGCTCGACCAAAGAGCAATCTTAAAGATTCTCAGCCGATTGCCGATTTCTTGACGCTCCGCCTTGCTCAGCTCACGAGTCTCACCAACAGTTTGGTAATCGGCGACGAAAATCGGCTTGCCGATACGGGGGATTTGGAGTTTGCTTACCATTTCGCCGTTCACAAAAAGCAAATCTCCTCTTTGCGATAAGACGGTTTCGTTTAACCTGGGGAAGACGTGTCGGCACGCCCTTACAACAGACAGAGCTACAACGTCGGCACGATTTATTGACCCCCTCGGACCGATTCGATAAACAACTACATTGCCATGGCTGAGCGCGAGATGCGCCTTTAGCGTGCTCCATGCAAACATCGCCGAAACTGCACCAAGGCAAACGGCCAGAGCCAGCCCGAAGGCACCACCGCTTGAGTTCGGCCAGAACGCGCAAATGAGCAAGCCGAATAGGCCTGTTGCCAAAGCGACCAAGCTCGTTTTAGCGTCGCCCCGCCTTCGGCTCGTGAGAACCGTGCGCTCTTCGGTGGTTAACGGGCGATTCTCTGACCACGGCATTGCCGCGTACCAGGGAGTCATTCCATGGGGCAAATCGGACATTTGAACCTTTATCTTACAACGAATTCAATTCCTACAACCCTGTTACAATCTTTTTCAGGAACCACTAATGTCTGAACCAATCTCTCGACGTTCGTTTCATGTTTTGGCCGCTTCTGCGGC
>JBKJJL010000107.1:0-5382 GCA_046597875.1 Fimbriimonadaceae bacterium
CCCGAACGTCGAGGTTTCGTGGGAGGTTAAGGGCGTGCGCAACGATCTGTGGGTGCGCAAATACGGCGCTCCGGCGGAAGCGGACAAGCAAGATCTGGAGCGGGGCAAGTACCAGCATCCCGAGCTCTATGGCAAGCCCAAGGAGATGGGAATGAACTACCGTCCCGATGCTGAAAGCCCAGCATCCCGCCCCTCGCGATCTCCGAATCCCTCGCGCTAAGGTCGTCCTCACTTTCCTCCCTGCGGGTGGCTCACGTCGCAGGGAGGAGTGCTCGCGGAACTCTTCAATTTCTTCGCAAATTTTTCGCCTAGGAAACGCGTGAAGGTGTAAGATCAAAGCATCACGGAGGTTTCCATGCGACGCACTCTATCCCTCTCTCTTCTCGCCACCCTCGCCGTTTCGGCGCAAGCGCAGCTCACCTTGCCCTATTCGGGCACTGATCCCACCGCTACGCTGTCCTCGTTCCAGATCACCAAGTCGGGGACTGCAGGCCGGGCAAACACACTTTACATCACCGACGCGTCCAACACGTCCGACGTCCTCCTCGTGAACACCGTCGGCCTAGGAAGGGCGGCGTACTTCTCCATCAACAACGCCGCCAATACGACGCAAGCTCTAAGGGCGGACTCGAATGGTTCGGGCATCGGGATGTTCGGCTTCATGACGGGCACGGGTCGGGCAGGGTTCTTCCGCATCACCAACGCTGCCAACACGAACTATGCACTTCATGCCCAGACGAATGGCTCTGGCCCCGCCCTGCGCGCGGAAGCGGGTACCGGCTTGGCAGGTGACTTCCTCGGCGGGGTGAGGGTCACCAGCGCGGGCGGGTACGGCGTGTACGGCCTAGCGACCGAGACCGCCATCGGAACCACCTACGGTGTGCGCGGCGAGAGCGCCAGCACGAGCGGGTTTGGCGTACACGGCAACGCGACCGCGGCCAGCGGAACCACCTACGGCGTGTGGGGCGAGAGCGCCAGCCCGGACGGCCGCGGCGTGTTCGGCTGGGCACCCGCGAGAAGCGGAAACGCCATGGGCGTGTTCGGCCAGAGCGCCAGCACGAGCGGGCGCGGCGTGGTCGGCCTTGCGAACGCGGCCAGCGGTAACACCTACGGCGTGTTTGGTCTCAGCGCGGACGGCCGCGGCGTGTTCGGCTGGGCGACCGCTGCCAGCGGCCCCACCTTCGGGGTCTACGGCCAGAGCGACAGCCCGAGCGGGTACGGCGTCTTCGGCATTGGGGGCAACAACGGCGTGAGAGGTGAGAGCAATACTCCCTCTGGGCGCGGCGTGCTCGGCTTTGCGAGCGCGACGAGCGGAGTTAACTACGGCGTGCGCGGACAGAGCGACAGCCCTACGGGATACGGTGTGTACTTTGTGAACCGACTCGCTGGATCAGGCACCAAGGCGTTCCGCATTGATCACCCGTTCGATCCGGAGAACAAGTACCTGAACCACTACTGCTCCGAAGGTCCCGAGCCTAAGAACGTGTACGACGGGGTTGCGACCACCGACGCGCAGGGTAAGGCCTGGGTGCAACTACCCGACTACTTCGCCGAAATCAACAAGGATCCTCGCTACCATCTCACGGTGGTCGACGACAGCGAGGGCCCCGGCTTCGTGCAGGTGAAGGTGGCAAAGAAGATCAGGAACAACCGGTTCATGATCATGACCAGCGCCCCCAATATCGAGGTCTCGTGGGAAGTCAAGGGCGTGCGGAACGATCTGTGGGTTCGCAAATATGGCGCACCCGTCGAGGTTGACAAGGAGGGCGTTGAGAAAAGCAAATACCAGCACCCTGAGCTTTATGGAAAGCCTAAGGAGATGGGAATGAACTACCGTCCCGAGCCTAAAAACCCAGCGCCGAGATCGCCGAATCCCAAGCGCTGAGGCATTCTCTTTCCTCCCTGCGAGTGCATCACGCCGCGGGGAGGACTGAATCCCGAAAATTTTTCTTCCTTCGCAAACTTTCCGCAAGGAAGCGCGTGATGGTGTAAGATCAGAGCATCGCGGAGGTTTCCATGCGTCGCACTCTATCCATCGTCCTTCTCGCCGCCATCGCCGTTTCGGCGCAAGCGCAGCTCACTTTGCCCTATTCCGGCACCGATCCCACCGCTACGCTTTCTTCGTTCCAGATCACGAAATCTGGAAGCGCAGGCAGGGCGAACACGCTGTACATTTCAAACGCGTCCAACACGTCCGACGTGCTCCTGGTGAACACGGTTGGCCTCGGACGGGCGGCGTACTTCTCGATCAACAACGCTGCGAATGCCGCCCAAGCGATTAGGGGGGAATCGAATGGAACCGGCGTGGCCGTGTTCGGATACATGACCGGCATGGGTCGGGCAGGGTCTTTCCTCATCTCAAACGCCTTGAATACAAACTATGCGCTGCAGGCTATGACGACGGGTTCTGGCCCCGCCCTGCGCGCGGAAGCAGGTACGGGCCTAGCGGGCGAATTCCTCGGCGGGGTGAGGATCACCAGCGCGGGCACTGCGCTCCAGGTTTTCGGCGGATCCACGTTTACGGACACCGCGACCTTCGCGACCGCAGTGGCGACGCAGTTCGCTGGCGGCGGCGCGGGGCTGACGGACCTCAGTGCAAACAACATTGCCTCGGGAACGCTTAACGACGCCAGACTGTCGAGCAACGTCGCGCTTTTGAACGCCTCGCAAGCCTTCACGGGTGCTAATACTTTCTCCACTGCCCCCACGTTCACCGCCGCCGGATCGCCGTTCTCGGTGAGCACGACAGGGCTGGTGACGAACCTGAATGCCGATCTGCTCGACGGGATGGACAGCACGGCGTTCCTCCAGTCGGTCCCCGTTCCGCTCACGCTGAGCGGGGCGAGCGCGGCGCACATCATCCGCGGGGAGAATACGTCAACGCTTGCTAGCGCCTCCGGGGTTGTTGGCCTATCGTCGACCAGCGGGAACGCTGCCGGCGTCTTGGGCCAGAGCAGCGGCACGGGCGGGCGCGGCGTGTGGGGCAATGCGACTTCCGCCACCGGGGTCGCCTACGGCGTGCGCGGCGATAGCATCAGCACGGGCGGGATCGGCGTGTACGGCGGTGCTTTCGCAAGCACTGGGGTCACCCACGGCGTGTACGGTCTGAACAACAGCACGAGCGGAATCGGCGTGCGCGGCTGGGCAAGCGCGGCCACCGGGTTCACCTTCGGCGGGCACTTCGAGAGCAACGGCACGATCGGGTCGGGCGTGTACGGCTATGCGGGAGCCTTTACCGGGACCACCTACGGCGGCCGCTTCCAGAGCAGAAGCACCGACGGGCGCGGCGTGGACGGCGAGGCAAATGCCAGCACTGGGATCACCTACGGCGTGGTTGGCCGGAGCAGAAGCACAAGCGGGGTTGGCGTGCGCGGCTGGGCAAGCGCGACCTCCGGGGTCACCTACGGCGTGCGCGGACAGAGCGACAGCCCTTCAGGATACGGCGTATACTTTGTGAACCGATTCGCTGGATCAGGCACCAAGTCGTTCCGCATTGACCATCCGTTCGATCCCGAGAATAAGTATCTCAACCACTATTGCGCCGAGGGCCCTGAGCCGCTGAACGTCTATACTGGGAACGTCACGACCGATGCGAGCGGCGAGGCTTGGGTGCAGCTCCCTGACTACTTCGGAGAAATAAGTAAAGACTTCAAGTATCAGTTGACGGTAGTGGACGATACCGACAGCGATTCGTTTGTGATCGCCAAGGTCGCTCGCAAAATCCGCGAGAATAAGTTCAAAATCAGGACGAATGCACCTCGGATTGAAGTGGCTTGGGAAGTGAAGGCGGTGCGCAATGACCTCTGGGTGCGCAAGTACGGCGCACCGGTGGAAGCGGATAAGCAAGGCTTGGAGCGGGGCAAGTACCAGCATCCCGAGCTTTACGGAAAGTCCGAGCAAATGGGAATGAACTACCAGCCCGAGCCTGAAAGCCTAGCGCCGCGATCGCCCAACCCTAAGCGTTGAGGCATTCTCTTTCCTCCCTGCGAATGGCTCACGTCGCAGGGAGGAGAGTCCATCCTTCGCAAGCTTTTCGCAAGGAAGCGCGTGAAGGTGTAAGATCAGAGCATCACGGAGGTTTCCATGCGTTGCCCCTTATCTATCGTTATCCTCGCTGCCCTCGCCGTTCAGGCGCAAGCTCAGCTCACCTTGCCGTATTCGGGTACCGATCCCACTGCTACCCTCTCCTCCTTTCAGATCACCAAATCCGGAACGGCAGGTCGTGCAAACACGCTCTACATCACGAACGCGTCCAACACCTCCGACGTGCTCCTCGTGAACACGATCGGCTTGGGCAAAGCCGCTTACTTCTCGATCAACAACGCTGCCAATACGAGCCAAACTCTAAGGGCAGATTCAAACGGGAGCGGAGCGGTCATGTTCGGCCTCATGACGGGTAACGGGCGCGCGGGTTTGTTCCGCATTTCGAACCCCGCCAACTCGAACTACGCTCTGCAAGGGCAGACGGATGGCTCGGGACCGGCGATTAGGGGCCAGGCGGGCACGGGCCTGGCGGGCGAGTTCATCGGGGGAGTCCAGATCACCAGCGCAGGAACCGCGCTCCAGGTCTTCGGCGGATCAACGTTTACCGATACCGCGACCTTCGCGAACGCAGTGGCGACGCAGTTCGTAGGCGGCGGGGCGGGATTGACCGACTTGGATGCCGGCAACGTCGCCGCCGGTACGCTGAGCACGGCTCGCCTGCCAGTCCCGCTGCATCTGACTGGCGCGGTGGACTTGAACGCGACCATCAAGGGGACGAACGCCAGCAGCGTGTTCGGAACTGGCGTCTTCGGGACGTCCACCGCGACCAGCGGATTCGGCTACGGCGTGTGGGGCTCGACCGCGAGCGACAACGGGACCGCCGTCTTCGGTAGTGCGAACGCGGAAAGCGGAAGCAACTTCGGCGGACGCTTCCTGAATGGCAGCACGAGCGGGACCGGCGTCCTCGGCTTTGCGACTAGGGGCAACGGGTTCAACATTGGCGTATGGGGACAAAGCGACAGCACGGAGGGGCGCGGCGTCTTCGGGAGAGCGACTAAGGCCAGCGGATTCACCTACGGCGGCCGCTTCGAGAACTCCAGTACGAGCGGGCGTGGCGTGTACGGCTGGGCGCGCGCGGCCAGCGGCACCACCTACGGCGTGGCGGGGGAAGTCTCCAGTCCCGATCCGACCGCGTTCGCCGTCTATGCGTTCGGTCGCGTAGGCGCGAGCGGCACCAAGCCCTTCCGCATTGATCACCCTTTCGATCCTGAGAACAAGTACCTGTTCCACTACTCGACCGAAATGCCAGAGCCGCAGAACGCCTACAACGGGCATGTCACGACGGATGCAAACGGAGAAGCGTGGGTGCAGTTACCCGATTACTTTGGCGAGATCAAT
>JBKJJL010000110.1:0-3163 GCA_046597875.1 Fimbriimonadaceae bacterium
AATCAATGGCTTACGAGCAATATTCGGCCATCGTATCACCGAGCGAAGGTCCCCTGGGCGTGGACGCGATGGCCCTTCGCTCAAAGCAGGGTAGTTCAGAACGCTTCACACCCCCACTCAAAGACGCAGCCCCGCGTCGTGTCGAGCGGCTTCCCACGTCGCCTTCGCGCCCGGCGTGGCATGCGCCTCCGGCTTCAAAATTTCCCCAACAGACTCCCTTTAGGTTCAAACACACCTCCCAACTCCGACTTGGGAGGTCCCACATTCAGTCTGGGACCTCAAATTTTCCTTCTGGGACGCCAAATGTTAAACCTGGGACGCCAAATTATAATAATGGGACGCCAAATGTTAAGGTTGGGACGCCACATATTGGTTCTGGGACGCCAAATGTTAAGCCTGGGACGTCCCAGATTCATGTTGGGAGGTCCCAGAATCAATGTCGGACACCAAATATTCGTTCTGGGACGCTTGCAACTCACCCTTGAATTTCCCAGGCGGATGCGCTAAGATGGGAGCATGCCAAACGATTACATTCCATCAAATGATCAAGCTCTTGAAGCTTTCGCGACCGCCTTCAATGCCAATTTGCCAGCGGTAATGACCACTCTAGGCTTGGCGGCTACCTTCGACGACGCCGTTATCGCGGCAAAATCTGCCTTTACAACCAGCTTGGGATCGCACGTGACCTCCCAGCTTGCTTCACACACGGCGCGGGCTACGAAGGATGCCAACAGAGACACTTTAAAGGCGGCGATTCGCGAGGTAGCCCAACAGCTTCGACCCCATCCACTCTTCACCGACTCTCACGCCGTCTCGCTGGGGCTGCCCATTTATGACACGGTTCCCACGCCGACCCTGCCTGGCGCCGAAACCCCTTCGCTGAGCGTGGACAACAGCTCGCCCCAAACCCACATCATCTCCTTCTGGCAAATGGGCGATTCTGGCGGCGAAACGACTGAGGAGATTTCGAAGCCCGAGTGGGCGCGGGCTCTTCGAATCGTGCGTTCAGTAGTCGAATCCGGGATGCCCTGCCCCTCAATCGATTTGATGGGATGGCTGGCTTCAGACACGACTTCGCCTTACATGGTTACCTACACGGGTACTGCGATCGGGAAAGACGTCTACTACCGAGGCGCATGGGAGACGCAAGCCGGCGAGATCGGCGTGTGGAGCGAAGCAGAAAAGGCGACGGTAACGGGCTAGGATAAGTAGAGAGAGGGGTTCGAGAAAATCTCGAGCCCTCTCTCTTTGTCCAGCCAATAGCGTAGAATCTTGTACACGTATGTCCATCGTCACCTACGAGACTCCGCTCCAGCTTTCTAGCGATTTCTCCCCCAAGGGGGACCAGGAACAGGCTATCTCTGAACTCTGCGAGGGGCTGGAGAACGGGTATCGCTTCCAAACCCTCCTCGGCGCGACGGGGACGGGCAAGACCTTCACGATGGCGAGCGTTATCCAGCGCATGCAACGCCCCGCGCTGATCATGGCGCACAACAAGACCCTCGCCGCCCAGCTTTGTCAGGAGTTTCGGGCCTTCTTTCCCGAGAACTCGGTGCAGTACTTCATCAGCTACTACGATTACTACCAACCCGAAGCCTACGTGCCGCAGAGCGACACCTACATCGAAAAGGACTCCAGCGTCAACGAGGAAATCGAGCGCCTTCGCCATGCCGCGACGCAGGCGCTTTTGGAACGACGCGATGTTGTTACCGTTGCGAGTGTCTCGTGCATTTACGGCTTAGGTTCCCCGACCGAATACGCTGAGGCGGTTGTGACCTTCGAGAAGGGTCAGGAGTTCAACCTCGACGAGGCGCTGAAGAAGCTCACCCAGATGCAGTTCACGCGAAACGAAGTCCAGCTAGAGCGCGGCACGTTCCGGATTCGCGGCGATACGTTGGAGATTCAACCAAAGGACGAAGAGATCGTTACGCGGGTCGAATTCTTTGGCGACATCGTCGAGCGAATCAGGTTGTTCGATCCCTTAACCGGGCACGTTCTGGACGAGCCGACGAAGTGCTCGGTCTTCCCGGCCACCCACTACGTGACGCCCTGGGAGCGGCTGGATGTGGTGATCGAGCAGATTCAAGAAGAACTCGAACGCCAGATCACGTACTTCGAAGCGAATGGCAAGTTGCTGGAAGCCCAGCGGCTCAAGCAACGCACGGATTTCGATATCGAAATGATGCGGGAAGTCGGCTACTGCAGCGGCATCGAGAACTACTCACGCTACTTCGATGGACGCGCACCGGGGACGGCGCCGTTTACCCTGCTCGACTTCCTTCCCCGCGACGCGATCGTGTTCATCGACGAATCCCACGTCACGTTGCCCCAAGTTCGGGCGATGTTCAACGGCGACCAACAGCGCAAAGGCGTGCTCGTGGATTACGGATTCCGCCTCCCGAGCGCAATGGACAATCGCCCTTTGCGGTTCGAGGAGTTCTTGGAGCGGGTGCCCCAAGTCGTCTTTGTCAGCGCAACCCCGGGACCGTTCGAGGGTCAGAACCAGAGCCAAGTCGTCCAGCAAATCATCCGCCCGACGTACATCGTTGATCCCGAAGTGGACATCCGCCCCACGAAGGGGCAGATCGACGATCTGATCAACGAGATTCAGATTCGCGTTCAAAAGGGCGAAAGAACGCTCGTGACGACGCTGACCAAGCGGATGGCGGAAGACCTGACCAGCTATCTGCAGGACGTCCACGTGAAGGTTCAGTACATCCACTCAAACGTCCACTCCCTGGAGCGTCCCGAGATTCTTCGCGACCTACGTTTGGGGATTTACGACGTCGTGGTGGGGGTCAACTTGCTGCGAGAAGGCCTGGACTTACCCGAGGTCACGCTTGTCGCAATTCTCGACGCCGACAAAGAAGGATTCCTGCGCTCGGAGACTTCCCTCATTCAAACCATCGGCCGCGCTGCGAGAAACGTCCAGGGGCGGGTGATCCTGTACGCGGATAACATAACGGGCTCGATGGAGCGCGCGATTGCGGAAACAAATCGCCGCCGCGCGGTGCAAGTTGCATACAACACGGAGCACGGACACGAACCGATGACGGTCGCGAAGGAAGTGCGAGAATCCGTCCGCGCCTACGCGGCGGTGAAGGATATCGCGGCTCAGTATGGCGACGGGGTTGGCTTGGACGGCTCGATTCGGGTTGAGGAC
>JBKJJL010000143.1:0-3348 GCA_046597875.1 Fimbriimonadaceae bacterium
GCCCGCAACCGGATAACGGCCGAGTTTGGCTGCGTGCAGAAAGCCCCGTGCTTGAACATAGTTCTCGGTAAGGTCTCTCACGCTCGGTCGCATGTGGTGTAATCCGACTAAGGCAAGTGTAGCGAGCCCCAAGGCCCACCCGAGAATCTGATTCCCCATCCCAATCAGCACGAAAAACGCCGCACCTGCCGTCACGCTCTGCGCGAGCAAGTGCCAAATCAACCCATCCGCCTCCCACAAGTCCCGGCCTTTGCACTGCTTGAACAGGAACGCCGTGTAGCCCGCCACCAAAGCGCCAACCGCCGCGTTTGCCCAGCGTAGAGGTTCGACAAGCCCAACAAGTCCGACCGGTCTAACCAGTCCCACAAAAAGAATGGCCGCCGAGAGCACCCCGAAAATCGTCAGCACAATCCCGCCTTTCACCAGCCAACTGTCCCAGTTGGGCCGCGTGAACAGCTTGTAAAAGTGCATCGGCTTCTTCAAATCCTCAATCAAAAGAAAGACTGTAATCAGCATGAAGACCAGGCCAACCGTCTCCGGGGCCCACCAGGGGATTTTCTCTCCAAACACCCCAAAAAACGGCGCGATCATCGCCGCGCCAGCGGCGATTCCCTTCGTGAGCAGATACAGCGCAACCGGCCAGCCCCACTCCACCTTATGGTCCGCGTTCAGCACTTCTCGGGCGTCGGGCTGGGTGCCGACTTCGGTCGGCCAAGGCTCAGGGCGCGTGTTTCGGCGCTGGCTCCAGATGTACTCGTCGGGCTTTTCGGCGAGGCCCGGATTCAGCGCAGCGTCTTCTGCCCCGATATACATCACGTTCGGGCCTGTTCCCTGCTCCGGGCGGCGGACTTTCAGCATCTCCGCGCGCCGAATGAGCGACACACGCGAGTCCGGATCGTCGAAATCGCCGGGGATGATCGCCCCCACGGGGCACACGGTCACGCACGCGGGCTCCAGCCCCTTTTCCACCCGGTGCGCGCAAAAGTGGCACTTCTCCACCGCCCCCAAATCTTCGTTCAAATACAGCGCATCGTAGGGGCACGCCTGCATGCATGCGCGACACCCGATGCACGCGTCTCGATCAATGTCAATGATGCCGTCCTTGCGTTTCGTCAGCGCATTGACGGGGCAGATGGTCACGCACGGCGCGTCGGTGCAGTGATTGCACCGCTGAACTAAGAAATTTCGCTTGATCGCGGGGAATTTGCCGATTTCGACGTACTTGACGTTCGTCCGAAATCCGCCAACCGGGACGTCGTTTTCGGCCTTGCAGGCGACGGTGCAGGCATGGCATCCGATACAGGTTTCCTGATTGATGATGAACCCGTACTGCACTCGCGAATCATACTCAATTGAGCCTGATTGAGATATCATGAGGGCCAATTCAAATGATTGACCAATGGTGGTTCCTGCTGCTTGTCGGCCTTGGCGTGGGCACCGTTGGAACCCTGATTGGCGCGGGCGGCGGATTCATTTTGGTTCCGGTCCTGCTCCTGCTGATGCCAGGCGCTGACCCGCAGAAGATCACGGCGATTTCGCTTGGAGTCGTCTTCTGCAACGCGACATCGGGCACGGTTGCTTACCTGAAGATGGGTCGGGTAGACCTGAAATCTGCCGGTTGGTTCGCGCTCGCCACGCTGCCCGGAGCCGTTCTTGGCGCCCTCGCCACCAAGTGGATTCCCCGCTTTCAGTTCAACATCGTCTTCGCCCTCCTCTTGATGGCGGTCTCCGCGCTTCTTGTCTTCAAACCCGAACCGATCCAGCCGGACGATCATGAGCCCGCACCGGGCCACACTGTCCGCAAGATCACCGATTCGGAGGGCACGGAACACAACTACTCTTTTTCCCTTCGCCTCGGCCTCGGCTTGAGTGTGATCGTCGGGTTCATTTCAAGCTTGTTCGGGATCGGCGGCGGGATCATTCACGTCCCGATCTTGAATCGGACGCTCAACTTCCCTGTTCACATTGCAACCGCGACCTCCCAGGCGACGCTCGCCTTTATGGCTCTAACCGGCACAATCGTCCACTTCGCGGAGGGCAGCCTTGATGGGCAACTGAAGACCCTCGTCATGCTAGGGGCCGGGGCCATTGTCGGGGCGCAATTGGGGGCCCGTCTTTCGAACTTGATCAAGGGCGTTTGGATTATCAGATCGCTCGCTCTCGCACTCGCCCTCGTCGGTCTTCGCATCCTATTTACCAGCAGCCGGTGACCGCGTCGTCCTACAGATCAGCCACAAGGCGCATCCCGATAAACGGGCCGTCGGAGAGCCACCATTTGCTCTTCGGCACGTGCGCGTCTGCCTCTTGCCACTTCGGACTGAACGCCTTCCGCGCGGAGAATCCGATGTCCTTCTTCTTCGAGTTATAGCCCCCTCCGCAGACGAGGGGCACTCCGTCCATCCCAACTGCCCACTCCCACGTGTTGCCGAGCGTGTCGTACAATCCCCACGGATTTGGCTTTTTCTTACCGACCGGATGCGCCATGTCGTCAGCATTGTCCCACCACCAGGCGACGTCGTCGAAGCTTTCGGGATCGGCAGTCGCCCCCGCCCTTGCCGAGTATTCCCACTCCGCTTCGGTCGGCAATCGAAACTTCAACGTCGTTTTCTTTGACAGCCAATTGCAGAACTGTTCTGCTGAGTTTGCCGTCATTCCAAGGGCAGCGTAACCTTGATGGCCGAAGCCGCGATCGGGGGCGCCGTACGGCTTGCTGGGCCGAGATTCGGAGTCAACGCCCTTTGCGTTTTCTTCTTGGGTGAGATCGAGGCGATACGCGAAAATGTCGTAGACGTCCCAAGTTACTTCAGTCTGTCCGACCCAGTGCGACTTCACGTCCACTGATTTCTCGCCGATCTTGATCTGCCCGCCGGGCACTTTGACCATCTTAAAGCTCACGAGTGTGCCGGGTATCTTCACCTCGGTCGTCTCGGGAGCTTGGAAACCTATGGCATTCAACGTAATCGCCGCAATAACGCTTGTCATGGGAAGTTCAATTGTAGCGCCTCGCGACACTCTCCAAGTTGGACGTTCATTGCAAAGGCTTGACTACAGCCAGTTGCACATGGGCGTGCGCGTGAACGTGGCGTTGTACGCGAAGGATCAGGCTCAGGCTGAAACCGCCGCGAAGGCCGCGTTCGCCCGATTCGCCGAACTCGAGCAGATCATGAGCGACTATCGGCCCGACAGCGAACTCATGCAGTTGTGCGCTAGGGCGGGCCAGGGCCCCCAAAAAGTCAGCGACGGCCTCGCCGGGGTTCTTCGCTTCTCGCAGGAAGTCGCGGCGCGATCAAACGGTGCGTTTGATGTCACCTGTGGGCCGGTTGTCCAGTTGTGGCGGGAAGCCCGAAA
>JBKJJL010000091.1:0-33140 GCA_046597875.1 Fimbriimonadaceae bacterium
GTCCTTCGGGGCAGGCATTCCGATCGCTTTGCAGAGCGTCGGGTAGACGTCGATGTGCCGAATAACCGGCAACTCCACGCCTGCCTTCAGCCCCGGACCGGCGGCGTAGAAAACCGCGCCCATCGAGCGCCGGTACGGAAAGTATCCGTGCACTCCGCCGCCGATTTCTTTGCCGTAGGGGGACGTAAGCTGCGGGTTCGCGCGATTCGAGGGATAGTATCCGGGAGCGAGTTCGAAGTACAGATCGCCGCCCGTGGCTCCTCCCAGCCCCATGGAAAGAGCATCGCCGGGCCGGAATACGGCGGTCACAATCGGATTTCCTGTCTCATCCTTCACGCCCAAGAGCGCCTTCTCAGCTTGCTTCAGCACATCATTTGCATCGGTCGCAGTCACGATTCCGCCTTTTCGGTCCACCGTATTGACAACGACGAAGAAATCGCTCCAAGCGGGAATCGCCGCTTTCGATTTCGCCCAGTCAATCTGGCCGCGATCATCGCGAACCATGAGCCCCGCTGCCGAAAGCGCGTTGTTTAGGTGAACGTACGACCGAGCACCCGCCATGCCGTGATCGCTCATCAGAGCCACAACCGTATCCTTGCCCACCGCATCCAAAATGAACCCGAGCCAGTCGTCTTGGAGTTGAAACACACGCCGGTAGTAAGGCCAAAGCTTCGCCGCCATCGCGGGGTCGTGGCCGGGAATATTGGGATCCAAAGCTCCGACCCATTGGTGCCCGGCGCTGTCGCTCATGGGCGTGTAGTGGAACAGGAGGTCAGGCTCCCAGCGCTTCCAACTGTACGCGAAACTTCGCTTTAGGAACTGGCAATCTTGTGCGACGAGCTCCACGGCGCGCCTCTCCGCTTCCCCGTCGCCGCCTTGATAGAGGGTTTTTCCGTACAAACCGCGATCGTAGGCGAAGAACGGATCGTCGTGAAAGGCGCCGTACGCTTCGATGTATTTCTCCGTTTCCGCGGGAGATTCCGTGCCCGTGATCGCCGAGAGTTTCCGCTGATAAAGCTCCATTTTGGAACCATCGGATGCCAGCGACCAGAGCCGGAAATACACATTCGCGACGTTGCCGTCTTTGGTTATTTTGATCGGTGCCGACCATCCCTTCGCCTCATCGTTCGCGGCCACAGGATGAACAACGACATCGCCGATTTTGACGGTGTCGAAACCCTGTGTGGGCACCTCGGGAGAATCGGACAACACCACCGGCAATGACTTCCCGGCGACCTCGATTGAGAACGACTTAGCACCGTCCGCCGGGATGCCGATCATCTTCCCCGCTGCGAGTTCAGTCTCGAATCCGCTGAACTCGACGAAGTTTTTCGGGTCTGCTCCGGCCGCCTTAATCTGCTCGACGAAGGGATCTGGAGGATAGGAAGTCGCCGCGGACAAAGC
Source organism: Fimbriimonadaceae bacterium (assembly GCA_046597875.1). Lineage (GTDB taxonomy): Bacteria > Armatimonadota > Fimbriimonadia > Fimbriimonadales > Fimbriimonadaceae > JANJUB01. Next base: position 1,405 of record JBKJJL010000091.1, read on the forward strand.
TGCCACTTTTCGGCCCGATTTCACCGCGGTAACCCAAATCGGCTCTGCCAAGAGCGAGCGAGAGTCAAATCCGCGCCGGTTTTCGCTCAGGTCATGCTCCGCGCGAGGCAAAAGCCCGACCGAGTTGTTTGAAATGCCGTGAGTATCCGGCCAGCTTGCGGTGAAGAGTGAGGCGTGCCCAACCGCGGTTTTCGAGGGCCACGCGGGAATCACGGACTGCGCAGAGATTCCGTCCTTTTTCAAACGTGCCACATTCGGAAGCTCGCCCTTGGAGAGCATGTCGTCGACGACCCAATCTGCGGCGCCGTCCCAAACGATCGAAACCAAACGCGTCTTCGGCGCAGGCGCCAGTAAGAGTGCGGCAATGAAGAGTGACGTCATGGAACGATTGTACAGGCAAGGTGGGAACCCTAACTCAGACAGGGACATTTTGAATTGGGACCGCCGACTCCGGTAAAGTCTCATAAGCGCATGCTCCCTGAACGCCGAGGCCCCGAATACGTCCGCCCTGAAGAATGGCTTGCCAAGCAAGAGGCGGCGCGGCGGCGCACGAAACTTATCATGTGGCCCGTCGTCGCCAGCGCGGGGGCGGCACTGGGATTGGCAATCTGGCTGCCGATGAAGTCGAACACGGCTCGGTTTGACCGGATGATGAAGGCGATCGGAAATCAGCCGCCGTACCATGCGATTGAACGCCGAGCCGGTGACGCGACGGGAGTTTTGCGAGAGGATTATGTCAACGCGCAGCGCCGCCGATACATTCTCCTAGAAGGCGAAGCTGAAGTCATCAGCGGCCTAGGATCGGATCAGACCTTTGAGAAAACCCCTCTGGTGGCGCGGAAGCACCATGAAGCACTCGTTACCATGCCGATTCTGGGGCGGCTGGCGATTGACTGTCTTGATGTCGACATCAAGATCGGAAAAGGCGAAGGCGGAACTCTGACGGTTGAAAAGGATCGCCGCCGATACGAAATCGAACTGAACAAGGACGGGCTGCCGAAGTTCTGGAAAACGCTCGTGATGACCGACCTCGGATTCGAGCCGCTTTGGGAAACGACCGTTGACTACGGCCCCATATCGAATGATAAATTTCAATCGAGCATTAAGCCGACCCTTGACGTCAACATGGAATCCGAGCCGGATCCGCGTACATCAGAGCTTCCCGCCCAAGCCAAGATTGGGCCGATTGAACTCGTGCGGATCGATGTTAACAGTCTCGGAGATGTTATCCTGCTTATCCGATCGCCTTACGAGCGGCCGTACTTTGAAGTCAAGGATTCAGATGGGCGTGAACTCGCGCCGGTGTCCCTGTATGCGAATCCGTATCGAACGGGTTCGATGTACCGCTCGGAGACGATGTGCATCCGGCTTTCCGAAGAGCCTTTGACCTGGCCAGTCAAAGTGACCCTGCGCGCCCGAAACTACAATCCTCGCTTTAAGGTTGAAGGGTTTGCGAATAAGGAAGTGGGTACTTACACATTCTCGGCACCCTCCCCAACGTGCAGCTTCGCACCAACCTATTGGTTCGATAACATGATGACCGACCGGGTCTATTTTGACTACCTGCGGACGCGTGCCTATCGATTGTCGAATATTCTGCAAAACGCGATGCGCACAAAGGACGGTGCCCTTGTCGACACGCTCAACGGGGGCGCAACCGGGTTGTCCGAAGACGATTTGGTGAAGTCTCCCCACGACAACTTGCGGGCGATTACCGAGATGAAAAAAGTCATCCGTTTGCGAGCCGAATACGAAGGCGGGAGCATTCCCATCTCTTCGCTCTATGTTCAGTTGGCGAGTATGTATCTTGCCTCTGGACAAAAGGAACTGGCCAAATCCGCCGTGCAGTTTGCCGAATCAAGGATCCGTTTGGGGCGGGCCGATCCTTCGCTCGTAGCTGATATTGAAAGACTATCCAGAGAAATCGACCAATGAAAGACCTTGTAGACCTGATTGACCCCGCCCGAATGCGACGCGACGTCGAGAAATTAGCGTCGTTTCACACCCGAAACACCCTGAGCCCGACCCTGAACGACGCGGCCGAATGGCTTGCTGAGCAGTATCGCGCCATTCGAGGCACCGACGTGGAGCTCATGCGATACACCATCGCGAAAAGCCGCCGAGTCCCGGAGGACAAAGAAGTGGTCCAAGTGGTCGCTCAGCAAAAGGGGGAGAGCGATCGCATCGTCCTTGTTGGTGGCCATTTAGATTCCCTCAATCTTCAGGTAGATGCCGCCACTGGTCGAGCACCGGGCGCGAATGATGACGCAAGCGGCACCGTTCTGGCACTGGAACTAGCCCGCGCGATGGCTGCCACCCCCCACAAACTCCGTCTCGGTTTTGTGGGATTTACGGGTGAGGAACAAGGCTTGCTCGGAAGTCGTGCCCTCGCGAAGCGAGCCAAAGCGGAAAACTGGAAGATTGAAGCGGTCCTGAGCAACGATATGGTCGGGAATAGCTCGAATAACTCGGGGCAAAAAGATACGAAGAGGGTGCGCGTCTTTAGTGACGAGGAGACCACCGCCAACCCGAATACTCAGAGCCGGGAGCTCGCACGCTTCATCGAATGGATCACCCGAGGTCGGGTCAAGGGCTTTGGCATAAAACTGGTCTTCCGCAAGGACCGATTCGGACGCGGCGGAGACCACACGCCCTTCCACGAAGAGGGCTTTGCCGCGGTGCGGTTTGTCGAAGTCCACGAGGAATATTCACGGCAGCACTCGCCCGACGACCTCACGAAGGACATGGATTGGAATTACCTCGCGAACTCGGCTCGGATCAACCTCCTCGCCTTTGCGTCCCTCGCATCCGCCGACGAGCCCCCTTCGGAGGTCCGCATCACCCGGGACCAAGGGCACGACACCACGATCACGTGGAAAGCTAAACCGCCGGCTTGTTACGCGGTGTATTGGCGCGAAACGACGAGCCCGATCTGGCAAGATTGCCTTCACGCCGGAGAAGTCGACAAAGTAACAATCAAGAAGGTGAACAAGGATGACCACATCTTCGCGGTCGGGGCCGAAGGTGGCATCCCGGTCGAGGCTCGCTAACGCCCGATGAATGTCAAACCCTTGGAATGGGCGGGCGATCACTTGCGCCTGCTGGATCAACGCGCTTTGCCGCAGCGTGAGATTTGGCTGGAACTGCGTTCATGGGAGGAGGTTGCCGAAGCCATTCGGGACATGGCGATTCGCGGAGCGCCCGCGATTGGGGTTGCGGCGGGATACGGAATGGCCTTGGCGGCGCTCTCCAATGCCGATCTGTCTACGGCAAAAGCGGGCCTGGCGGCCTCTCGCCCCACTGCGGTGAACCTGTTCTGGGCGCTGGACAGGATTTCGGCTCTGAACGACCTATCGTCCGAAAAGGTCCTCGCGGAAGCGCGGACGATCGAGCTCGAAGACCTTCAGATGAACCTCGCGATTGGGCATCACGGGGCGCGACTGTTGCCCGAGCCAGCTCGGGTGCTCACGATCTGCAACACTGGCGGACTCGCCACCGCTGGTCACGGTACCGCGCTTGGCATCATCCGGTCTTTCGCGCATGAGGGGAAGGACATTTTTGTCTATTCGTGCGAGACCCGACCCCGCCAGCAAGGGCTGCGTCTCACGGCTTACGAGCTCATGGCAGAAGGAATCCCTTTCCAAAGCATCGCCGATTCGGCCGCAGCAACGCTCATGCGCATGGGCAAGGTGGATTGCGTCATCGCAGGCGCAGACCGAATCGCCGCGAACGGAGATACGGCGAACAAGATCGGGAGCTACATGCTAGCGGTTTGCGCGAAGGCTCACGGGATACCGTTTTACATTGCAGCTCCAAGTTCGACGCTCGATCTGTCCCTGGCCACAGGGGACGGCATTCCGATTGAGGAAAGAGACTCCTCCGAACTCACGATGATTGAGGATATTCAGGTCGGGCCGATCGGATGCCCCGTTTGGAACCCTGCGTTCGACGTCACTCCGGGAGAGTTGATCACCGCGATCATTACTGAACAGGGGGTTTTTCGGGGCCCCTATGCGTTCGCTTAGAGCGTGCTCAGACGCGCATTTCGCAGCCGCTCGAGGTCGTAATCTGGGCAGGAGTTCGAAGTTTCTGCTCGCCCTTTTGGGAAAACCACCGGATCTCGCCCGAGCGCGGGTCGAAAACGATCACGTCCTTAACCCCCTGCTCTAAGTAAAACGGCGGCCCTTGAACTAGATCCTTGTGCCCCGAGCCTGGGCTCAAGATTTCGACAACCGCGGTCGGAACTTGCCGTATGAATCCCTCATCTTCCGGTGGTTCCTTGCAGAAAATCGAGAGATCGGGACGCTTTACCGAGCCATCCGCGAACTGAATGTACACATCCGCCATGTGGAAGCACGCGCAGTCGCCAGCGTGTCCTTCCACTCGCCGGACAGAAGCCTGAATCCGAAAGCTCTCTTTCTGATGGCGCGGACCAGGAAAGAACTCCCAAATCGACTGGCCGTCAACGACCTCCAGACGAATCCCAATTTCATCGGCAGCAAGGATCGTTCTCCACAACAAGTCGTTGGGCTCTTGATCAAGAAGGGCCGGAACGGCGCTCATGCCCCTAGTGTAGCGCACGCTGGTAACCAACTCTAGCAACCATCCAAGGGTAGGCCATAATGAACCTGGAGTTGGCCGGGTGACGGCCCCTGATCATACGGGGGAGGAAAGTCCGGACTTCATAGGGCACAGCGCCCCGGGCAATCGGGGGCGGGGCGACCCGACGGAAAGTGCCACAGAAACAAACCGCCCCTCGTGGGTAAGGGTGAAATCGTGAGGTAAAAGCTCACGGCTTGTCCGGGTAACCGGCAAGCGGGCAAACCCCGCTGGAAGCAAGGCCAAATAGGGAGAGAATGACGCTGCCCGCCGACTCTCCGGGTTGGTCGCGTAGATAAATCGTCACACAAATACAGAATCCGGCTTACAGGCCAACTCCAAACCCCTATTTCACGACCCGCTTGTCACCTTGCCGCAAGGTGAATCCCGTCGCATCAAAGTATTCCAACAGGGGGATCACGAACTTGCGTGAACTTCCGATCGCATCGCGGAAATCTGAAGCCGCGAAGGGAGACGACAACGCCTGCAACCGGGCTCGAAAGCCTTCCAACTGTCCCGACGTGTAGAAAATGCCCTCCTCGACGCGGACGATCTCACGCGCCTCGATCCCAAGTTTCAGGATTTCATCGACGGCTTGCGGCGGCACCGAAAGCGACCGCGCAATATCTGACGGGAACGGCACGTTGACGCCCGCAGACTCCAATCCTTCCTTGACTCGATCCAGGAACAGTCGTTGCTTGTCCGTTAGCTGGATGCTGAACGCTGCGTCTCGTACGCCTGTCCCCTCAACGACGAGAACCCGCGCTTCCGCCAGCCGCGACAGGATCCGATCAAGGGGCTTGCCCGACCACGCGAGGCCCGCCATGGCCATCGCCTTCTCTCGCGGATGAAGCGCTTGTTTTGGATTCAAGCGATGCAACTCGCTCAGGGCTTCTTGCATTTTCTCGATGCCCAGTTCGAAACCTCGCAAGCTGATCCATCGCCCTGCGAAACCATGAATTTTTCCCTCTGCGCTTAACGTCTCAAAAGTGGAGCCCAAGGCTTGCGACGACTTTCCGAGCAGGCGACAAATCTCTTCCGTCATCAGGCCGTCAGGCCCCTCGCCTACCGCCTGCAGGATCGCCGTTGCTTCGTCATCTGCCTGGATCAACGTGGGGCTTTCCGATTTCCGCCTCGGCTTCCCCGAGGGCACCAGCACTCGCCCACCCCCGAGAACTTCCATCGGCGAATGGCGGCGCAGGATAAATGGCTGGTGCAGTGCCACCGCAACGGGCTCATCCAGGCGCAGTTGAACGAGAGCCGGGTCGTGATCATTGAGAAAGGCTTTGCCCAAAACTTCGTCTGCACCGATGGAAACCCGCACTTTTTGGCCATGCTTAGGGGGAACGATCCATTCGATTCGCCCATCGAAGCACCGCGTCTCGAAGGTCGCGCCCGGCTCGCCTACGGTCATGCCTCTCCGAACGTCGTCCAGGTGCACTCCGCCTAAATTGATTGCGGTTCGACGCCCATAGTCAGCCTTCTCAACGTGTTCACCATGACTGTGGATCGCCCGCACCCGCACCTCGATGTGGCCCGGCTCCAGGTACGCCCGGTCGCCGTTTCGCAAGAGGCCCTGGGCCAACGTGCCAGTCACCACCGTCCCGTGTCCCTTCACCGCAAACGCGCGGTCGATTGGCAAGTACCAAGGGCCGCCCTTGGGCTGGGAAGCCACCGATAGCGCCTCCGAAAGGGCAACTCTCAAGCTCTCCAAACCTTCGCCGGTTACGGCAGAAACCTCGATGATCGGGGCGTTGGCAAACCTCGTTTTGCTCAGGGTCTCCACGACATCCAGGGTGGCCAGTTCGCGAGTATCAGCATCGGCAAGATCCGCTCTCGTTAGTGCGACGACCAGATGATCCACGGGAAGGAGCCGAAGAATATCAATATGCTCACGAGTTTGCGGCTTCACGCCCTCATCTGCCGCCACGCAAAGCAACGCGACATCGATTCCGAGCGCGCCCACCAGCATGTTGTGAACGAACCGCTCGTGGCCCGGTACGTCGACGATAGAGACCCTTTCGTGACCCGGCAAATCAAGGTAGGCGAAGCCCACATCAATCGTCATCCCGCGAGCTTTCTCTTCGGGGAGCCGATCCGCATCGATGCCGGTAAGCGCTTGGATCAGCGTCGTTTTGCCGTGATCGACGTGTCCCGCGGTTCCGATCAGACGTGCCATTCAGTTCCTCAGTTCCGCGAGCGATCGCACGCCTTCGCGTTCCAGCCTGGCGACGAAATCTTCCAAAATCGTCGCCGCGGTATCGGGACCTCCGTACACCCAACCGGTGTACACCTGGCACAGGTGCGCGCCCGCTGCGATGCGATCGTAGAGGTCGTCTCCCGTGAAAATGCCACCCACTCCCACCAGCACCGTGCCTTTCGGGGCGCGCGCGCTTAGAAATTTCATGACACCAAGGGCGCGCTCCCTTAAGGGAAGCCCCGACAAACCGCCTTGCTCGCCAGTATGTTGTATCGTCGTGTTGGTCGCGATGATCCCGGCCGCGCCAGACTCAGCAACGACCTCGATGACGTCCCCAAGCGCATCTTCGCTAAGGTCTGGAGCGACTTTGATGAGCAGGGCCAGCGACGGTTGTAACTGTCGCAGCGCATTCACAATTTCTAGAAGGGGGCCCTTTTCCTGAAGCGTTCGAAGTCCCGGCGTGTTCGGTGAAGACACGTTCACGACAACGTAATCGGCAAATGCAGCGAGCTTTCCGAAAGATGCGACGTAGTCATCGACCGCCTTTTCGATTGGGGTGACTTTGGATTTCCCCAAGTTGATTCCTAAAGGAATCCGACTTCCTATGCCGATCAGCCGCTCTGCAATCGCGGAGGCCCCGTCGTTGTTGAATCCCATCCGATTAATGATCGCCTGCTCTTCCGGAAGTCGAAAAAGACGCGGTTTCGGACTGCCAGGCTGCGCGTGCGCGGTGACCGTACCGATCTCCGCGAATCCAAACCCGAATCGGTGCCAGGCTTTAACTGCGACCGCATTTTTGTCGAATCCCGCCGCAAGCCCGAGAGGATTCGGGAAAACCTTGCCGAAGACGCGCTGGGCGAGGATCGGATGCTCATAAGTGTGACCCGTGACCCATCCATGCTGAATCGCCCTCATCCCCGCGTCGTGCACGCGTTCAGGATCAAGGCAAAAAGCGATCGGTCGAAGGAGGTCGTAGAGGGACACGGGCGGTATTGGGTATTGGGTGTCAGGTATTAAGCTATTGGGTATTGGGTATTGGGTATTGGGGTGTTGAGGTGTAACGGTGTTAGGGAGTTACGGTATCTGCGGTGTTTACTCTAAGCACTGGAGAAACTGCAAATGGCCCCGAACCCTAACCCACCCAGGCCCTAATACCTTAATACCCAACACCCAATACCAAGTCGGGTGGTGCCGGGGGAGGGACTCGAACCCTCATGTGCTTGCGCACAACGGTGTTTGAGACCGCCGCGTCTACCATTCCGCCACCCCGGCAGGAAGGAGTCCATAGGATACCGCGAAGCCGGGACGCGGGTTCTCTGAAGGCAGGGGAAGTGAAAATCGAGACCGCTCGAGGATTCTCACCTAACACCTTAACACCTTAATACCTTAATACCCAACACCTGCCGATCCTCAGGAATCCTGGAGTTCCCGGACCAGACGCGGGTTCATCCGCCAATCCTCGCGGACCTTCACGTAGAGGTCCAAATAAACTGGTTTCTCGATGATCGCCTCGATCTCGTGCCGAGCCTGAGTGCCTATCTGCTTCAAAAACTGCCCTTTCTTGCCGATGATAATCGCTTTCTGCCCTTGCTTCTCAACAACGATCTCAGCACGGATTTCTACTCGCCCATTTTCTTCAAGCCACTCGGTAACCACAACCGCCGTCGCGTGGGGAACTTCTTGCTTTGTCGCTATTAGCACCTTCTCTCGAATCAACTCTGCGGCGATAAAGCGCATTGGAGAATCGGTAAAAGTGTCCTCATCGTAAAGAGGTTCACATTCGGGAAGGCGGGAGACGATGATATCGGTTAACTTATCGAGATTAACACCCTGAGTCGCGATCGTCATCATGTACTCTTCAGTCTTGAAGAGGGCTTGATACGCTTCGACGTGAGGAACCACCATCTCGGCCCGGAGGCGATCCATTTTGTTCAAGACCAGGAAGATTGGAACCTGGCCAACCACCATTTGGGCAATTCGAGTATCGGCTTCTTCGGGACGTTTTGAGCAATCACAGACGATCAAGGCAAGTTCAACGCCGCTGAGAGCTTCGCGGGCTTCATCTACCATGTGCTTGCCAAGCGTCGTGTGCGGGTCGTGAACTCCCGGCGTATCGATAAACGCAATTTGGAATCCGTCACCATGCATTACGCCAAGCATCTTACGACGCGTCGTTTGCGGCTTGGCACTAACGATAGACACCTTCTGGCCCACCAAGGCATTAAGCAAAGTGCTTTTGCCCACATTGGGCTTTCCGATCATGGCTACATAGCCTGCTTTAAACATGGTCAATCCTTCGGGTGTTGGGTATTAGGTATTAGGTATTAGGTATTAGGTATTAGGTATTAGGTGTCAATACCCAATACCTTCCCCTCACGACTCCCTCTTCCTAAACAGAACTCCCATCCCCGCGTCCTCGTCGAAGACAGACTCGCCCGCGCGCCTTCGACTCGATGACTCGTCGGAGCCTCCGCGGTCTCGGCGGCCTCTACGGCGTCGTCGGCCGACTCGGTCGGGCTCTTCCTCTGGCTCGGCGGCTTCATCCAGCAGTCGGGGCTTGAAGAGAAGGTCGTCCACGAGGTCATCGCCTTCCGTACCTTCCATCCATTCGTCCAGCCGCATGATCGGGACGTCGAAGTTCGAGGCGTCGAATCGAATCGTGTCCTCGTGCTTCTCGGGCAGCGCGTCCATCGTCAGCCAAACGTCGGGATCGGCATTCAACAGTTGCTCGACCTCTTCGCGGACACCCACGAGGAACACATGGGTTGAACCATCCGTCGCGGTGAACTTCAGGCTCGTAGAATCGTGCGAGACCCATTCGCCCAGGTTCAAACTGTACGCCGACCAACGCCCAGGAAGGGTAATCGTTCGGCTTCCGCCTTGCGTGCAATGAACCGTCAGGAACGGTGGTCGAACGTGAACCACGTCATCGGTGAAGCTCCAAACGTGGGCGCCCGCCATCTCGCCGAGGGCTCTCAATAGGCCAGCAGTAACAATCGGCTCGCCAAGGAACACGGAACGCCATCGCGCCTCTCGCTCCCCTTCTTTGAACTCGCGAAACACGAAGCTGGGAAGGCCCGTTTGGGAGTATTCGCCTAGGACGGTGCCGTCTTCCGGAATCGCAAAGTAGCTCGGCTCCAGGGGAGCACCGCCAACATTTGCTTTGTCGTCAAAAGGATCGGAAAGCGGATGCCGACGCGCCACGATGGTCGTTCCCGTTCGGCTATGGAATGGCTGAGGGCGGAGGGCAATGCCGGTTACTTCACGCGCGCGCTCAAGGGTCTCGCGCCCGGAATCGAATAGGCCCGCCGAATAAAGCCAGAAAAGAACCTTGTCATCCTTTTGCAGGCGCTGTTTGATGGCGGCGCGCAGATCGGGTCGGATGTCCCAAGCGTTCAGGAAGAGGTGAAGTCGGCTCTCCGGAAACTGATCTCGATGCTGAAGATCGCTGAGCAAGTAGAACGCAACGCTCATCCCGGAGCGAAGCACCGACTCGCGAACATTCTGGACGAGCAACGAGAATCCCTTCTTGTCGACCAGATAGGCCAAAGATCGCTCGTCGATAAAGACGGCGACGTCTGGGTCCGTCTGCGGCGAAGCCATTCGGGCAAGCATCGCTTGGCGAACCGCGTTCGCGCGATTCCAGACGCTGGACGTTTTCAGCCAACCGTTGCCCCACAAGTCCATCCAGCAGACTCCAGATGCATGAGCCAGGGCCGCACCGACTCCGCGCCAGTGGACGCTTTCCAAGGCTTGCGGAGTCTTGATCGCGGGATTGAAGTCGTCCGGATCGTAGCCGCTGCCGAGCGTCGTCTTGTAATCTTCCTCGCTCATGTAGAGCTTGCCGTTGAGGGCAAAGCTATCGATTGGGCCGGGGAAAGAGGCCGCGCCGCCGGGTTCTCGATTGCGATAGCTTGGGGGGCCTGCGATAAAGTCGATTTCGTTGGTCCGAAGGAGTTTGCCCAGCGAAAGGTGCCCACTTGCGGGGTGCGACCACTCAAACGTGTAGCCATAGCTCACGCCGACCAGGAAGTAGCCATCGCTGGCGGCTTTGCACGTGTAAGCAAGGTCTGCGATCCGGCTGACCGCCACGTCGCTGAGGAACAGATGATAGTCCACCCACGGACGCTCTTTGCGGTTTGCACGAACGAACTTATCTCCCTCTTCCACCGAAGGGTAGGCCGGGACTTCGAGGCGATTAAAGTCGGCAGAGCCGTCAAACCAGGCTGCCCTCAGGGCAACGACATCATTTCGATAGCGAGTTCTGGCCCAGTCGCGGAACTGGTCTCGGGCCGCGCGGGACGTGTCGTAGCCTACTCCGTCAACCGAGAACCATTCGCCCCGGTCCAGGTGCAATCCCAAAATCGCTTCGGGGTTGGGAAGCTCGCGCATGCCGGTGATCAGTTCGCCAAGGCACTGGCGGGCAACCCCCCAGAAATCTTCATCGGCCAGGCTTGGCTCGGCGAGTTCTCCGTTGACCGTCGTGTAACGGGCATTCGGAAACTGCTGTCCCCAGCCGGATGCAGCCGCGAACACGACTCGGAAAAGCACCTGGGCGGCGGGATCGACCTCGACCGTCTTTTTCAGAAGGTACGCAGCGGTCGCAATCGCGGTTTGAACCTGAGCTTCATCGACCTCGAGTTCAAGCAGGTGGGTGTGGATGTGAACGCCGCTTTCCCCGGCAAGGCGCATCTGATCCAGCACCGTGCGGAGCCGATTTTCATCACGTGAGCCCCCGAAGAAGGAGATCGGCGGGAAAACGCGGCCATCACGAACGAGGGTTGGGATTCCGTCCCGAACGACAACCTGAGGCGCATCGGACGGAATCCGAATCGCGGGACGCGTGGGAACTTCGGGCTCGAGCGCTGGAGCCTCGACAACCGGGGCAGCAGCTTCGGCTTTCGCCGTTCCTCGGCCTCGCCGTCGGCGTCGGCCCGTGCCTTCTTCGGCGGGTTCCGAGCTCGGCTCTTCCGCAACTGGTTTGGGAGCTTGACGGCGAGTGGGTTTGGTCGTGACCGCGCGCCATTCCAGGGGGGCAACTTTGTACGTCTCGAGAAGACCGGCCAGCTCCTTTTCGTCGGCTTTGGAGCGAACGGGCTTCTTGGCTGGCTTTTCCTGAACGACTTCTGGCTCAGGTTTTGTTACGGCGGGCTTTGAACGCGGCCGGAACGCGACGATGGTGCCTCCAAAGTCAAGCTCTTCCTGAACCGCGACGGGAGCAGCCTTCGCGCGGGCGCGTTTGGGCTTTGCTTCGGCGACCACTTCTGGGATCGGCTCTACGGCGGGAGCAACCTTTGCGCGAGTGCGCTTCGGCTTAGCTTCTTCAACGACGGGCTCGACCGGCGCTTTTCGCGTCCGTCGAGGCTTTGTTTCAGTTTTGGGCGTGGGCTCTTCTAGGGGAGCCGGGGTTGATAAATCGTCTAACTTCTTGCGTCGAGGCATGGGGTTTTGCTCAGGTTATGTGCCCACTCGAGCAGCGCTTCCGGCGTCTCAATAACGAGATCGGGAGCTTCTGCGAGCAGGGCAGAGGTCGTGCCCGCGCCATAGGTCACCGCAATCGCGGTGGCCAGATGGGCGTTTTTAGCACATTGAATGTCAAAAATGGAGTCTCCGATGAACACCGTTTCGCGGGGAGATACACCCAGCCTTTCGCATGCCAGGAGGGCGCTTTCGGCGTGCGGCTTGGGATGCTCAACATCGGAGGCACAGATGGCGACGTCTACAAACGCCGCCGCGTCAAATCTTTCGAGGAATAGCTCTAATTCTTGGCGATTCTTGCTGGTAACAAGGCCAATCTTCAGACCCGCCTTTTGGAGATGGATGAGCGCTTGGATTGCTGGACCAAACGGTTTTTCCCGGTCTTTGTAGAGTTCGTAGCGCTGAATCGTGTACGCAACGCGCTCTTCGATCTGCTCCGGTGTGGGCTCATCTAGTTGGTAGCGTCGCATTTGGACCGTCAGCGGCATGCCGACCGTTGCAAGGATCTCCGCATCGGAAGGCCGAAAGCCAGCATACGTTTCAAACGCATCGGCTAAGCCAGGGATTAGGGCAGCCAGGGTATCGACGAGCGTCCCGTCAACATCAAAGAGTACTGCACGAATCCCGTTGGTCGAATCGGCCAGGGGCACGTTCACAGTATGGCAGATTCTGGGGAATACGGATGTGGGATGCTTTGGATGCGTGGGATGCGTGGGATGCGCGGGATGCGCGGGATGCGCGGGATGTAGGCGCGGGTTCGGAGCGAAGCGATGTCCCGCGCGGACGACGTGAACTTCCGGAACGCGGGACGTCGCTTCGTCTTCTGTCGACGAAAGCCATGCCGAAATCATCGCTCAGAACCCGCGCCTACAGACGGGAGGGGGCTTGGCGCCTACCTAGGGAACGAGTTGTAGGCGCGGGTTCGGAGCGTCAACAGCGCCAAAGTTTTAAAGCCGTCACCGCTAAGCGATGTCCCGCGCTTACTACTTGGTACGATTTCCGGATGGGCGCACCTCGGTTACCTCGCGAGGCTTATCAGGGCGAGGTTGCTTGCGCATTTACTGCCCGCGTTCATGGATGGAAAAAGGCCTTCACTGAAGCTGAAACCGTGGAGCCCCTGGTTCACGAGTTGGAGCGATCCATGGTCGATGCGGGATGCTTCGTTCCTGCCTATTGCTTCATGCCGGATCACTTGCATGTCATGTTCTCTGGATGGACGCAAACTTCGGACACTTGGTTGGCAATGGTCCTTTTCAAAAGTCGCACTGGCCAGGCCCTTTACGAGATGAAGTCCGATTGAAAGTGGCAGCCTCGATTTCACGATCATGTTGTTCGAGGGTCCAGAGATTGGCGCGAACACGCGAGATACATCGTAAGGAATCCTGTTCGGGCCGGTCTGGTGGAGGAGATTGGGGATTACCCGTTTGTGGGATGCCTTGGCGTCGAGTGGAATGACGTGTTCCATTGATTTCGCGGAATTTCCGGAAGCGCAGTACGTCGCTTAACCTCTGCGTGAATCAAAGCGGGGCACAAATCATCGCGTGGAACCCACGGCTACGTTGGTTAGGGCTGTAGGCGCGGGTTCGGAGCGGCAATCACTTCCCAGGATTGGAATGTCGTCCCGGCACCGCGATGTCCCGCGCGGCCGACGGAAATTTCCGGAACGCGGGACGTCGCTTTACCTTCAGTCGACGAAAGCCACGCCGACATCATCGCTCGGAACCCGCGCCTACGTTGGTTAGGGTTCGGAGCGCTAGACTCAAACTCGCTGCCAATCTTCGGCAGGTCAAGCGACGCCCCGCGTTCCAGGCTGAGGGCCCGTGCTACGGAATCGGAGCCATATCCATCACTCGTCCTAAGAAATTGAGCTCATGGACGAGGATTGAAAGATCGCCTAGTGCTTCTTGTTTCACCAATACGCATTGGCCCTTTCGGGAAAAGATGGTTATTTTCGTCCGACCGCGGCCCTTAGCGTTCGTTTCACAAAGTTGGCCGTCCTTGGCTTGGGAATGCTTGTGACCACCCTTTATTTGTGATATATCTACATCGTAGTTCTGCATCATGGCTGCAGCAGTCTCGGCCACAGGAAGCCCCTTGGCACGATAGGAAAGCGATGTTCCAAATGGGGGCGTAGGAAACTCGCGATCGAGGTGTTGCTCCAATGACGCCGGGCGCGTCGGCGTTTGGTCAAGGGCAATCACGAATGCACAAACAAAAACTCCTCCGAGCAGTACCAAGAGAATGCGGGGGACGAGGTTTGATTTGGCCCGAACGACCGGTGGAGCGACTATTGACATTTCACTCGGAGCTAGGTTACCCCGACCACATGTAGCGAGCTGCGGGCGTAGTTTCCGAGCGCGTACTCAAGCCACGGCACCGTTCATCCTATTGCAGTTGAGAGGTATTGGGGGTGGGATGCCTTGGGATGCGTGGGATGTGACTCTCTCCCGCAACGCATCCCATCCATCCCACCCATCCCAACATCCAAAAAACCGTCTAAGCTTACACATCGATGGGCCGAATACTCTTCACCGCGTTTGCTGGAGCGTGCAGCGGCCTCCTCGCGTGGTTGGTCATGGAAGCCTCCGCGCCGAGTTCGTTCTTTGATCCCCGCTGGCAGCAATGGACGGTCATGTTCGCGCTCCTCGTGGGAGGCCTCATCGCGGGAACGCTCGGCGGAGTGTACGGATGGCACCAGGGAAGCCGAAGGCACATGGCGATCGGGCTCCTCGGCGGCGGCGTCGCGGGCGCGCTGCTTGGCTTGATTGGCATGCGTATTGGTGGCGGGGTCGCCGCGATTCTCGCACCCGGATTTGACCGAGGGCAGGGCCCCCTCGAAGTCTTTGGGAGAATCGTGCAAATCGGGATCTTCGGAGCTTGTATCGGGCTCGCGGTCGGAGTTCCGGCTCGATCATGGAAGCAAGCCGTGCTCGGGGTAACCGGCGGATTGATTGCCGGCGTCGTCTGCGGTGCCGTCTTCAATCGGCTGAGCGATGCGCTCGGCCCCCTGATTATCAGCCTGAAGGGCGGCGACGAAATCGGAATCGTGGGCCGCGCAATCACGAGCGTCATCCTCGGGGGAGCGATTGGCCTATTTGTATCTCTCGCCCGCGCAGTCGCGAAAACCGCTTGGCTTCGCCTCAATCTCGGGAAAAACGAGGGGCGGGAGTGGGTGGTTGACGGGCATCAAACCTTCATCGGACGGCACGAAGGCGCGCACGTTCCCCTGTTCGGCGATCCGAATATCGCACCGATGCACGCGTGCATCGTGCGCCAGGGGCAGCAATACTGGCTGATGGACGGCGGCACCCCGATGGGCACGCGCCTCAATGGGCAACCGATCCAGAACGCTCCCCTCTTTCACGGAGCGCAGATCGGGATTGGGAACATTGTCCTAGAGTTCCTGATGAAGCCAGGTTCTGCGCCGGCGAGAGCGGCCGAACAGTTCCGCCAAGGGCCCGCCCCGCAACCAATCATCGCGCCCCCCTCGGGACCAACTTTGGTCGGGCTAACCGGCCCGATCGCGGGCCAGCGATTCGCCCTCGTTTCCGCGTTCGAAATCGGGCGCGAGGCGTCCGGTCTTGCGCTCGCATTCGACGCCGTCGCAAGCCGCCGACATGCCCGTCTCGAACCAGTCGGCACGGGTTGGCAAGTGACCGACTTGGGTAGCACGAACGGGACCATGGTGAACGGCGCAAAGGTTACAACGGCGATGCTGAGGCCGGGAGATGTGTTGACCATCGGCTCCACCCAATTTCGGCTTGAAGCATAATCAGCCATGTTCACCGCCATTGTTCTGGCGCTGTCGTTTCCCCAGTTGGAAACCAAGTTTGACTATGCTCCGGAGGCGGCTCGGCTAGAGGTCATCGCCCAGGACCTCGGGCCTCGCCTCAAGATGAAGGTTGGATTCTCCAAGGAACTCCAAAACGAAGTTCTCGTCATCGCGGTTAAGGGAGTAACTGGCAAAGATCTCATCGACAAGATCGCCGGCTCGATGAATGCGACTGCCCACTACTCCGCAAATGAGGTCGTGATATCGCAAACTGACGCTCAGAAAAAGTCAAGTTCTCAGGCAGAGTTCAGCAATCGGCGGGAGCGACTGGCTTCGTCAGTTAAGACGTTCGTGGATGCGGCGAAGATCGACGTACCGTTCGACGACGCTCGGGCCAAAGAGCTTGCCCAAAACGTTACTGCGAACTGGAAGTCACGCGACGGCGCGTCCATGAACTGGTATCGGGCTGCGAGCGAAAACGAGTCAAAGTCACCGGTCTATCGATTTGCGTGCCGCATCGTTCGGGACTTGCCCGTCGATCAAATTGCCGGCGTTGCAAACTCCGGACGCACGGTCTTCGCGATACCAAACAACAAAATGCAGGTGCCGTTGAAGGTGGATATCACACGGCATGTCGATCAACTCTACAGCGAGCAAAAGGCGTATGCCGCCGCGATCACCGCGACGGGTGCATCACAGCCAGAGCAGTATTCGATGATGACCTCGGATGTTACAACCCCATTTGTAAAGCCACCCACGAAGGTGATTGTGGTAGTCGAGCAAAAATCGTTCCAGGGAACCTTCGTACTGGTGCATGTCCTTGACGAGGAAGGATTACTGGCAAGCGTAAACCTAAACCTTGAGCGAGAAGCCACCAATGCTCTCCTTGCGCCTTCTAAAGAACCAGGAGTTACGATTGAACTCGATCCCTTGTCCAAAGAGTGGGGTGCCCTCCTCATGCAGCGATCCAGCGGCGCTCCTACAAAGGCTTCCACGGCGGTTGTGGATCGTTTGCAGCAGATGGATAAGCTCGATCCACTCGGGCTGGGCATGACGAGCATGGCCCGGACCATCCTCGAAAAGAAGGGACAAAACGTCGTCGCGAACGTGGGGGACGAAGCGATCATGATGCTCTTGCTGTCGACGATGCGGGGGTTGAACAGTCTTCTGTCCGCCGAGCGGGTGCTTCGTTACGCGAAGCACGATATCCAGACGGACGGAGGCTGGTACGTGATCAAGCAGCGGGAGCCAAACGCGAACCGAGCTACTCGGTTTGACCGCAAGTCCCTCGCTGAGTTCGTGCGATACGCCGTCAAAGCCGGGGAAATTCGACTCGGTGACTTAGCAAAGATGGTTTGCCGACAGCCTGAGGGTGTCGAGATGGAGATGCTCAGCTTCCTCGTGTTGTCTCCCTTGGACGGCCTAGTCCGACAGCAATCCCAGTTGAACGATCCTTGGCTCAGATTTTTTGGAACACTCGACGAACGACCCCTCCAAAGCCAAAAAATAGAGGTCGGGACCCTTTCCAAGCCCCAGTTGCAAGCCCTGAATCGCGTGGTTTACAACGGACGAGGTGGTTGGGGGTCTTCTGGGCCACCCCGCGAGTCGGGAACTCGGCCCCAAAGAAATTTTATGAATGAGCCCACCGAGATCGCGCCCAACGGCTTGACGAACGACATGATTGTGAATCTCCAGGTCTTGGAGAGTGAAGTCGCGGTTCGAGAAAAGGGTGGATCAGGAGGCGGGGAGTCAGCAGAAGAACTCGCTTGGGCCCTTTTTCAGGCTGAGAGGCACGATCTCTTCTCTCAATGGAACCCAACCCCAGCTGATCCGAATCCAAAGTTCAGGATTGGACGAAGAGCGAGTTACGATTTTAGAATTTCGGTCGGAAAAACCGCCGATGGAACCAGCTATTCGAGGGGCGGAACGCTCAATGACTTTTCAGGTATGGCAGGTCCGTTCTTAGCCCTTGACAAGCTTCCCGAAGCGTTCCGCCAAAAAACCAATAGCCAGCTGGAGAATCTGCGTAAGCAATACAAAGACGCCAAGCCCGGTGATTTTGGCGGGCAACAACGAAAAGTACCGCCCCCCTTATCGCAGTAACCATCGGCTCCACTCAGTTTCGATTTGAGGCGTAGCGAGAGCAAGTAGCACCTCTTGAACGTGCTCCAGCTGCCGATCCAAGGGCATGAGGGCGGGTTCGGCCACGTGGAGAAACCCTACCGGCTTATCGGGAAACCGCTGGAGAGCCCGGAACAAGATGTAGTTACACAGGTAGCCACCCGCGTCGGTGGTTGCCGAGCGTTGTTCCGTTTCGGTTTCCGCGCCGAGGCCACGCCAAAGCGTCGCGTGCAACTGGCTCGGAGCAGCGGGGTCGATCGGGCCGGGGCCCCACGTTGTTCCTTCGACGTCCGGGGCTGGGCTAATGTGATTGTGAGCGACCGTCTCGAACCGCAGAGTGGCACTTTTGGAGGCTAGGCCCAGCATCAATAATGCATCCCACGACTCTTCGGCGATCCGATCAAGCTCCGCATCAACTGCTTCAAAGGTGACGGGGATGACCGAGAAAGGCACGCCCGAACGCTCGGCTAGCCAGGCAGAAGGGTTCTCCAGCGTCGTTCCGAAGGGGCCGAAACCGGTTACGCGGATGTTAGATTTTGTGTTGTCGATTGTGGATTTTAGCTCGGCAAGTACCCTACTTTCAAATTTTTGATATTAGCGGTCACAATGGCATTCATGAAATTGGCGGTGTTCGGAGCTACGGTCCTTTTCATGGCCGGGCTGGGCTGTAGTTCGCAGAACTCTCAGAGCAACCCACCACCCCTCGAACCAACCACAGAGTTCTGGATCTGGTTTATGGACAACGCCGACAGCATTGTCCCACCTGGAGCAACCGCGCAAGGAAGACAGGCCGACGAGTTGACTCAGCGGCTACAGTTAATCGATCGTAAACTCGTGTGGGAGATTCTGCCTTCTGCCTCGCCCAAGCAGTTGGTTATCAGCGCAGATGGAAATCTCAAACTCTTTCCAACTGTAAGAAAAGTCGTCGCCGCTGCTCCCAAAATCCCGGGATGGGAAGTCGTGTCGTTACGCCAACCTGGACCTACTGGAGTTATTCAGTATCAAGACGCAAAAGCGGATCCGAATAAGATTCTGTACACCACAGATGAACGCGTCGGGAAGCTGGATATCGTTCTCTACGTGCCGGGAGTCAAAGGTGAACCTGGGGAGAATCAAGTTGGAGCGATCTTTTTGCTGTTAGACGCCCTCATCGGCGAATTCCTCGTGGAAACCCGCATTGGCTCACTTGACTTTTACGGCTTGGAAAAGGCCCCGAAAGGGGCCAAGCCACTCGCGAAGTTAGCGCAAGAACCCATGTTCGCTCAGGAAATTCGCGCCGGTCGAACCCACTAAACCAACTACCCAGGTTGGCCGCAGAGCTGGAAGTAGACCGAACTCACCTTGCGAACGTACGCTTGCGTCTCCGCGTATGGGGGAACGCCGCCGTGTCGCCGAACCGCGCCCGAGCCTGCGTTGTAGGCAGCGAGCGAGAGGATAAGTGCCTGGAAGCTATCGCCTCCGGTTTGCTTGTTGTAGCGCTCCAAGTGTCCCCGCATGGTGCGGACGGTGCCATATAGGTTTTCAACCGAGTCATACGGCTTGTTGATGCCCAACCCTGCCGCGGTCGCGGGCATCAGTTGACCGAGGCCCATCGCTCCGCTCCGGCTGGTGGCATTAGGATTAAAGCCCGATTCGATAATGAGGATCGCCACAATCAAGCGAGCGTCGACGCCGTATTTCAAGCTAAATCCGATAACGCCTTGCGCGATTCGCATCGCTTCCGGGTCCGAAAGACGGGGATTTCGATTCTTAATAAACTGCGCGTACAAAGGCGTGGCCTCGCTTTGAGGAACGCTCCAGGTTCGCGTAGGCGCGGAAGGTGGTTTCGTATAGGAGCCCCTGCTTCCGATCGGGCCACGAAGCGCCGCACTCGAACGGGATGTCGTGTTGCCTTCGATTCTCACCGCCGAGGTTGAGGTCTTTGCGGTCGATTCGACGGGAGCGATCTGAGCATCAGGAGCCGCACCAAGGAGAAATGCGACAAGTTCGGATGTATCGGTTTCCCGGCTTGCCTTGACCAAAAGTCGCACAAGGGTTTCGTTCGCAGTCAGCCAAGACGGACACGTTCGAGTTCGGATATTGAGCAACTCATCATCGTCCGTCTTGAACAAGATGTAGCTCAATCCGTTCGCGGCAGAAACGCCTTGAACGGTTCCGCGAATCTCAAAGGAGCGCAATCCGACCACATTGGTGACGGCCGAGCCACCCGTGGGAGAGGCAATCTTCATCGTTCGACGGAGCTTCAAATACTCGTCAAGAGATTGCCCAAAAGCGCTGCCCGTTGCCAGCGTCGCCAAAACTATCCAAACATTTCGTATGCGCATCGTTCCTCGACGGCAACCATCTGGCGGAGAGATCGGGATTCGAACCCGAGAAGAGGTTACCCCCTTACCCACTTAGCAGGCGGGCGCTTTCGTCCACTCAGCCATCTCTCCGCGTTGGTGCCTAGTATATCAGTTATCGGTGCAAACTGCCAAAATTCTTCGCATTTGCCGGTCTCAAAGGTTCCTTTTGATGCCAGAAAGTCTGCGCCGCGTCATAATCCCTCTTGTGCAGTCTTGGCGCGCATTGCTTGATCTGGTGAATCGCGAGCCGGACTCACGGCGCGCGTTCGATCATTTGGCGTCGGAAGCCCTCGAACTCACCACGAGCCGAAACGCGATGATCGCGTTGCTCAGCGATGAGTCCGGGGTGCTCCACCTCCATCACGGTGCTGGCCCCGAATGGGCTCAGACGGAAGTCGAAACGATCGACGTCTCGACTCGTTCCGGAATCGTCAGCTACGTCGCCGCAACCGGCAAGACATTCACCACCGGAGACGTCCAAAGCGAACCTCAATACCGAAACCTTTTCGAGAACACCCGGAGCGAAATGGCGGTTCCGATTCTCGATCGGCACCTTCGCATTCGAGGGGTCTTCAACGTCGAATCCGACCGGCCGAATGCCTATGAGGACCACCATTTGGATGTCCTCGCAACCCTCGCCGCGACCGCGACCATCCTCATCAATCGGGAAGACGCCAAGATCCGCGAGGAAGCCCTTGTCGAGATCGGTCACGCGCTTGATCAAGCTCAAACCGAGGCCGACATCGTCAAAGGCGTTATTAGAATCGCAGGCGAAGTGCTTCGATTCGGCGCGTTCAGTGTTTTCCTCTTTGATCCCGCAACCGATCAGTTCGTCCTTCGCGGCTCCGTGGGCAGACTGCGAGATCGGGTGGGCGAGCTTAGCTATCGCCGCACGGAAGGCATCACCGGTTGGGTCGCCGAAACCGCTCAACCCGTTCTCACGCACGAGCCCCAGAAGGACCCGCGCTGGCTTGGCAAGAATGTCGAGTTTCCGAGCGAAGAAATCGCAAGCTTCCTGGCGATTCCCGTCGTTCATCGCGGGCGTTGCATCGGCGTACTCCGAGCTTTGAGGAAGGTCTCCGAAAACAAGTTCATTGATAACCGATTTACGGCTGAGGATCAGTCGGTGCTGGGGGCGATCGCCGAGCAGATGGCATCCGCCCTCGAAGGAGCCCGGTCGATTGATCGTCTCGTCCGTTCCGAACGCATGGCGGCTTGGGGAGAACTCAGCGCGAAAAGCTCGCACATGATCGGTAATCGAGTTTTTGCCCTAAAGGGCGACGTCAACGAGCTTGGTTTTCTGCTTGAGCAGCCCGAATCCGCCCACGAGTTAGTGGCCCTCCACAAATCACTCGTCGTCAACGTCCTTCGCGTCGAGGAAATCCTGCAGGAGTTTCGCGATTTCTTGACCGCCACCCAGATCCAGCCTGAACCCGGAGACCTCAATGAACTCGTGGAATCGACGACTCGAGAGATTTTCCCCAGAAGGACGCCAGTCTTACTTGAGTTCCATCTAGATCCAAGCTTGCCACCCGTCAACATGGACGCGCGCCGCCTCCGAAGGGCGATTTCAGAACTCGTCGAAAACTCCATGAACTACGTGACGGAAGGCTCCCTTCGGGTAGAAACCAAGCTGGCCGACGCGGATGCGAAGAAAAAGGGCCGAGTACCCAGCGCGAAGGCTTTTGTTCAGGTAAACGTCGAAGATACGGGCCCCGGAGTCGCGGATGACGCGAAAGCGACCATTTTCCAGCCATTTTTCAGTGGCCGAGTAAAGGGGATGGGGCTGGGCCTTTCGATCGTTAAAGGCATCGTAGACGCGCATGGCGGTAGTGTTTACGAAGACGGAGAGTTTGGGCGAGGCGCAAAGTTTGTGATCCTCTTGCCCGCCGCCGAGCGTTCGTAAGGTAGGAATTGCAATACATGAAAAAATTGTTGAGTTTGGCGGTCTTCGTTGTGGCCGGTATCGGAAGTGCCCAGGAGGCGGTCGGGACGAATAGCTACGACCATTTAGCGACGGGCTTTAGCTTCCAATATCCTGCAAACTGGAAGCTGAAGAAGGAGCGCGATTACATCGTCTTTGAGTACCCCATCGAGGGTGATCGCAAGGCAACCCTGCAAGTTTTCGCTTCAGAGTACACCGGCGATATTCCAACTTGGCAAGCCGTAGAGACCAACGCCGCCAAGCAACTCAAACGCGAAGTGGTCCGGCAGTGGCAAGAGGAAATCCTCACCGTCCCCATGCTCATGAGCAGAACCCAGTGGACGGAAAAGGACAGCACTCCCAAAACCGCTGATATTGCGATGATCTACTCGGAGACCCGTCGCAAACTTCTCTTTCGATTGACCGCTAACTCCGAGGATATCGAACGCGCTTACGGCCCATTTCGAACGCTTTTGCAAAGCATTAAGACGGAAGACGGCAAGCTTCCCAAGCCTTTTGACCCAAGCAAGCCGCACGTCGAGAACGTCCGCCGCCGCGATGATCCAGGTAAGCGCCAAGTGTGGACGCAACCAAAACGGGGCACTGCCGCGCCCGTGAAGGGTGATCAGACGGTCGAAACCACTGCTTCGAATATTGCTCTGCTCGTTCGCTTCTTCTCGCCTTGGAAAGGGACCGTCGCCGAATCTGGGATGACGTTTGAACTTCCCGGTGGACCGTCGGGATTAAG
Source organism: Fimbriimonadaceae bacterium (assembly GCA_046597875.1). Classification (GTDB taxonomy): domain Bacteria; phylum Armatimonadota; class Fimbriimonadia; order Fimbriimonadales; family Fimbriimonadaceae; genus JANJUB01. The sequence continues at coordinate 24,592 of JBKJJL010000091.1, forward strand.
GGTTGCGGCGTATTCCGCGAACGAATCCGATCAGCCCGGCAAGGCGCTCATCAAGGCTTCTGGGCGGTCGCTCGCGCGCCTGAACACGGGCATCGAACGCTCCGAAGTGGGTCCCTTTGCAAGTAAATCGGGAGCGACGGCGGCCGTGATTTGGCGCACCGGCCAGGCGGAATCGGGCCCGATGGTGACGATGGATGCGGTCATCACCGTTGGCGATTACTACGTGCTTGTGTACTGGGAATCCAGTGATGTGAAGAACGCCAAGCTTCGGGAGCAAGTGAACGAGTTCGTTCAAACCTTGAGCGTGGAGCTAAAGCCAGGCACTTGATCGCGGCTTTTTCGGCATCGAGCCCCCTCGTGAGCGTGGCGTTAATATCGCAACACGACGATAGAAAAGTCTTGGCAACCCGTCAAGAGATTCTTCGGACGGGTGCTTCTGGGATGTTCCTGCGGGGCTTGCAAGAATGCCTTGATGAAGCTGGCCACAGCTTGGAAGAAGTCCAGCTTTTTGCCGCTGACACCGGCCCCGGATCCTTCATTGGAACCCGCGTGGCTGTGACCCTTGCGAAGACCCTTGCGTTCGCCAATGGAAAGCAATGCCTTGCTTCCTCGGCATTCGACCTCATGGATCGGGATTTGCCCGTCGTGATTCCTAACCGAAAACATGAATGGTTTCTACGAATCCCCGGCAAGGCAGTAGAGATTCTCAGGTACGAACATGGAAGCGGGCACATGCTGGAAAAGGGATTCCCCGAAGAATTCGTTGCCTATGGCATGGACGATGATCGGTACCCGCACGCGGCTCAGTTCAGACACCTGCCCATGGAACCAATGAGCCCGGAGATGCTGATTCCGACGTATCTCGTCGAGCCCAGCATCTCCATCCCGAAAACACCGTATGCCGAGGCAAGCAAGTGATCGCCAACGTCCCCCTGAAACCCTACTCCACCCTGCGCGCGGGGGGAAACGCGGAGTGGTTCCTCCGGGCAAACACCGCCGAAGAACTCGCAAGTGCTGCCCTAAGTGCCCAACTGAACCGCATGACGACCACCTACCTCGGCGGCGGAAGCAATATCCTGCCCTCCGATCAAGGCGTGCCCGGGCTGACGATCATTAACGAATCCAGCGAGATCAAAATCAACCGCGAAACCGGCGAGGTTGAAGCCGACGCAGGCTGCTGGTTCCAAGAACTCTTCCTCAAGACCGCCCAGGCTGGGCTCGGTGGTCTCGAGTTCGCGGTCGGTATTCCCGGTTCTCTCGGCGGCGCGCTCGTCAGCAATGCGGGCGCGTACCGGAGCAACGTTTCGGAATTCCTGACCGAAATCGAGATCGTCGAAGGCGGGGTTCGGCGCTGGGAGAATCCAAACTGGATGGACTTTTCGTATCGGGATTCCGTCCTGCGAAGGCCGAATCCACCCGCCTGTGCGCTCATTCGAGTTCGCCTTCAGATGCCCCACCGCTCGAGAAAGGATTCTTACGATGAAGCCCGAGAGTATCAGCGGCAGCGCATCTCCAAGCAGCCGCCGCCCGCCAGTGCAGGGTCCTTTTTCAAGAACGTGAACGATCCTGTCCTCGCTGAGCGCTTGGAAACCCTCCCTCCGAAGTTGCGCGAAGCGGGCGTCGTTCCCGCGGGCTACCTCATCCAGCACTGCGGCCTCATGGGCTATCGCGAAGGCGGCGCAATGTTCGCCAATCGCCACGCGAACTTCATCGTAAACGTAGCCGGAGCCAGCGCGTACGACATTCGCAGACTCGCCACGATCGGCAAGAAAGCGGTTTTCGAAAAGTTCGGGGTCGAGATGGAAGAAGAAGTGATGTACCTCGGGGATTGGACGAGATTCACGGATTAGATGTATTGGGTGTTGGGTATTAGGTATTAGGTATTAGGTATTAAGGTATTAGAGTATTAGGGTATTAGGGGGAATGCTGATCCCAATACCCAATACCCAATACCCAATACCCAATACCCAATACCCAACACTCCCCCCGAATACCGGCAAACCGACCGGGTCACCTGAGCCATTCACCTGCCGACGATTAACCCAAGAGAGGGGCATTGTGGCGCAAGGACTTCGAAACTGGACACGTCTTGAAACTGGGGTTGGGCTTAGAGTTGATCCGAAAGTGGTGCTTAGCAGCCACATTCTTCAACTCACGCAGCAGGAGCTTGACCAGGCCATTAACGCGGAACTTTCCGACAATCCCGCGTTGGATCGCCTGCAAGAAGAGCTCGAACCCATCAGCGAGGCCGATATTTTGCGCGCGGTCGCGCCGAACGAACTGAGACCTTCCAGCGAAGACTTCGAGTTCCAGCGGAGCATCCCGAACGACGACGACGAGTTCAACTGGATGGATATGGCGGCGACGACCACATCCCTTTGGGAGCATCTCCGAGCTCAGCTTTTGCCTTCCCTTCCCAAGCATTTGGAACCGCTTGGCGAGTTCATGGTCGAATGCATCAACGAAAAGGGCTACCTTTCGACGCCCATTGAGGAGATTTCGCTGGCAACCGGATGCGATCTGGTCGATGTCGAACTCGTTTTGGGCCATATTCGCGAATGCGAACCGGCAGGGATCGGCGCTACTTCAGTCGAAGATTGCCTTCTCCTTCAGCTTCGCGATGCAGATACGATCGAGCTCAAACTCGCCCGCCAGATTCTCAAGCATCACCTCGATGAGTTCATAGCCCGCAAAGTGACCCGAATCATGCGGAAGTATCGCGTGCTTCCCGAGGTCGTTGAGGGTGCATTCAGGGAAATCTTGCAGCTTTGTCCGTACCCCGGCGAGGTCTTCGCGGTGCATTCGGCGCACATCAACTCGATGGTCATGCGGATGCCTTCGGTGATCCCCGATTTGATTCTGACCCTAGACGAAGCGGGCTGGCACGTCGATGTTCGAGGCGCGGATCCGAACTCGCTCAGTATCAACCGAACCTATCGCGATCGGTATGAAGCGCTCCGAAAGGCAACCACGTCCGAGAAAGACGAAAAGCAGCACGTCAACGAGTACGTCAAGCGCGCGGCGAACTTCATCCAAAGCGTCTATCAGCGCCGAAGAACCCTCCGCCGGATTGGCGAGTTCTTGGTTCAGAATCAATCTGGCTTCATCTCCACCGGCCAATATCAATTTCTGAAATCCTTGACCCGAACTCACATGGCGAAGGAACTGGGTCTTCACGAAAGCACGGTAAGCCGCGCGACGAACGGCAAGTTCGTCCAGATCTCCCATGGCGAAGTTGTCTCGTTCGATGTGTTCTTCAAACCCGCGCTGAGGGTTCAGAAGATGATTGAGGACATTTTGTCGACCGAGAATCCGAACAATCCGCTCTCCGACGAACAAATCGCGGCCATCCTAAAGAAGAAGGGTGTCGAGGTTGCTCGACGAACTGTGAACAAGTACCGCGACAGGACAAAGCTACTGAGCTCGCGCAGGCGTCGCACCGCCTAAGTCGCCTGCGTCCAAGGTCCTTCTCCAAGTTCGGGCAGCCACCTTCAGACCGCGACACGACGCGTCTCGCGGGAACAAAACAAAACAACGGTCAAAAGCTGGCTGTTTCGGGCGAGGGCGATGCTTAAGAAGGATTTGTAAGTGCTGTTGACGAGCTAGTAAACGCGAGGGGATACAACCTTGCTCAAGTAGCTGATTCCCGTAAGGCGCGCCAGACGTGATCTCTAGGGCGGCGGAATCATTGCCAGCCAATACGTCTTCAGCTGCGGTTCGTTCAAGATCTTGGGACCCGACGGTTCCGTGTTCCAGGAAATTTGTGGGGCGGCCGGATCGCGCAGGCGCTGGAGCCAGCGGAAAGCCTCCACGCGCACATCCTCTTGAGGGTCATTGACTAGCTGAATGATCGCATTCCGGTGTGCAAGGATGTTGGGAAATCGCTCGATCGCGTTTCGCCGAAAGCACTTCAAACGGGACGAGAGCCTCGCGTTGAGCCAACCAATATCGGAATCCGAGAGCGCAACGCCAACTTCCTCATTCGGATCTGGCCATGTGGTTTCCAGTTCTAGAATCGTTGCCCGAAAGTCGGCGCGCCGAGTAGCAACCCCAACTTCCACACTCGTCGCGTAGACGTTCGCCTTCCTTCTCAGGTCCGTACCGGCTGCCAGCAGCAGTCGCGGTTCAATCGTTCCAGAATAGAATGTCAAGAACAATGGAGAGCTTTGATCGCCGTCGGCATCGAACTGTACATAGGACCCCGAAGCCGTCGTGAAAGCAGGCGCCGCCAGCTCAACATTGATGATCCCTTTGCCATCCGCCGCAAACGACTGCGAAAAGACCGAGGCCACCTTCTGGATCTCGTCTGCTCCCTCAAGAGTGTAGGTGCGTTCGGCAATCTCGGCATCTAGGCGGACCAAGCGTTCCTGAGCAGGAAGCGGGATCGTATTGTCCTTCATCAGGTTTCGGCTTAGCTGACCCGAGGAGTTCCCGGCGCCAAGCGCAATCAGATGTAGCTTTCCGCTCGCCAGGAGGGAGTTCAAGGCGGGCGCAGGATTGTCATAACATTCGTGAACGATGGTTAGGGTGGTGGCAGGTTGGAGTTGCCCTTTGAGCACTGCTTCGACTTGGACCGACTGGCGAATGAGGCGCACGGTCTCACCATCGCTGTCGCTCACCAATCCTTCGGAAATGAACGTGCCCGCCCGCCCGATGATCACGTCGGGAGCGGCGCGGGAGGCCTGTGCCCATTCCCCTGCGCTGCACAAACAGACGAGGACCGTAGCGGTTGCCGATGCTATGAGTTTTCTCATGGTCTAAATCCTTTCTGTAATCTAAGTTAGGACGTGCGCGCCGGGACTTCGCACGTTAACCGGAAGTCTTCGTCAAGCTCGCGTCGTTCGTTAGTAATGTCGCACCGAGAGCGATGGCTGTTGCCGCGACGATCGAACCGCGACACTCGGAAAGGTTCCCGGTAACCTTCAGCTGCTACGCTCCCACCTTCGATAAGAGATAGTCGGCGAGTTGGGACTGCTCACCTGGGGAGAGCGCGTCTACCTCTCTTTGAATCTCCTGCAGATCGTGCAAGGCCATGACTTATTGTACGCTGCTGAGCTCGCGCAAGCGTCGCACTGCCTGAGTTCACGTCCACTCGGGTTTCGATTCACGCGTGAAGGGAAGGGCCCCATTCGTGTTCATTCATTATCCGCGGCGACTTGTCTCGGTCGCTGAGGAGGGCACTTGTTAAGGGGCCCTCAGATGTCCAAATCATTTCGAGGCAGCACGTGAACGCCGCTTGCGCGCGAGTGCTAAGGCTCCTAAACCAAGTGCAACAAAGGTGCCTGGCTCCGGCACGGCTTGCCCACCAATTCGAAACTGGCCAACGTCCTGTATCTTACTGGTACTCGTGAAGCTGACCTTCGTTATGAGCTGGCCGTTAATGGACTGAATTCGAAAAAAGTTCTGACCGGTCTGTTCGATGTTGAATGTAGCTGAAACGGGCGAGCCGACAGCTTGTTCGACAGTAAAAGTAATCATTCCATCGGTGATTGCATTTACTTCGAGGATCAAAGACGTGAACACGGATCCGGGTTCCGCCTGGGTTATGGACAGTTGATTGAACGAACCCGAAGAGGTTATCCTTTGGCCCCCGGTCGTATCCAAGGATTGGCCTGCGTCGTAGAAGTTGATCAGCATAGGCGACTGATTTGTTATCCCTTCCACGGTGGTTCCAGTACTCGTAAGCCCCTTTTCGTTGAACTGCACATTCGTGTCGCCCGTAAAATTGCCTGGCCCCTCAAAAAATATGATATCCGCATGGGCAATGCCAGTTAAAAATAGCGAGGCCGCGGCAGCCGCGAGAGTAGTAAGTTTCATTTATAGCTCCTTTAAAAGTAGACCTGCAAGGTATCTAGGTCCAATAGAATAGTTAACGCACGGCAGGTACAGATTGGCCTTTAACAGCGCTAAATATCAGGTGAATAGCACCTGAACCGACTGTTCTCTCGCAGGGGGAAACCCAGGATTTGACCCTATTTTCATTAAAAAGCAATCGGGCTCGGCGAACGCGCAGACGCTGACCGAGGCATTTGCAGGTGTTCGGCGGAAGCGTCGAACTGCGTGAGTGCGGCTTCGCCCAGGTTCCTTCCTCCAAGTCTTGTAGAAAGGAAAAGGGAGCCGCCCTGGAGATGTATCTCCCTGGTCCCGCAACCGTCGTATTCACATGATTTACGCACTGGTGGGTTTCTTGCAAGCGACGCTGCTTCCTGAAATGAGACCTCGGGAAGCAGTAGGGTTGATCAAGGATATGGGGATCCCCATCACTACCCGAGGCTTCGGGAACTTGGCAACTATTGACTTCACTGGTAGAAAAATAGTTGTGGGGTTCGAAACGCGGATGGCGAAGGGAAAGGATGCCGCCGAGGTCGTTTCCAAGATTGATCTTCACTACTCCTATCGGCCAAAGCAGCGGGTCAGTCCGTACTACCTTCAACGGCTGACCTCACAGTGGGTCGCCGGCAGCACGATTGGTGCCGCCTGGGTTGGCCTCGATGGAACCATCAGTCTGCGGGCGATCATCCACCTGAGCGAAGGAATCACGAAGGAAGAACTTCGGCGCAACATTTACACATTTATCTCTGAAATGGGCAGCCTCCAAACGGTTATGCCGCCCGGCCCTCTCGACGCCAAGCCCTTCCCGGTGGACGAAAACCTTAGGGTCGATGCCCTCTCCTCCGAAGACCTGGACTATCTTGTAGAGCAGTGGGGATGGCGCAGAGCCGGCGGCATGGCCGGCAGCTTTATGTATCACCCCATCCTGGCGACGATTGATGACGTATTCGTCATCATGGCGAACTTTTATGCCGGCCGGGAAGACTTCAGCAAGGTTATGCTACGCGTCGATGGCGCCAGGGTTCCCGAGGGCGCAAAGCCCAGGGAGTTCAGCAGTTACCTCAAGAAGAAGCTCCATCCGATCGAAGTCGCCGACTTTGGAAGTCAGCTCGGGTTCAACTTGACCTTAGACCTGACCGACGGCGTGCGGTTGGGAGATCTCAAGGCAAAAGTCAAGCGCTTTATCAAGCAGGTCTCGCCGTATGCAAAAGGGTGGCAGAGGTGAAGCAGAGCTGTTGGGACGAACAATCACCCCCGGGACGGGGTGAGACGCACGGCGGGACGCAAACCGCGGCGCTTGATCGTGCGCTGGATCCAACAATCACCCCCGGGACGGGGTGAGACGCACGGGCGGGACGCCCGTGCCACGGCCGCAGGCGTGCGACCCCGCCTGCCGCCCTATCGGATCTCGGGGTGTGCTACTTGCCACGCTCCGGGGAAGGAGAAGGGAGTTACGGATCAGCCTTTAGCGGTTCTTCATGGCCTGCTCCAAACGCTCCACGCGCGCGAGCAGGTCTGAGTTCAGGGTTAAGACGCGATGATTCTCGGCAAGAACGCGATCCATTTTGGACTTCATCGCCGTAAGCTCGACACTGCCATTGCCCACCTGAACCGGGGCCATCGGCGAGAAGAAACCCGGCTGAACCATGACCATGATCTTGCGATTACCGCCCGAGCTTGATTCCAAGGCAATCCCCACCGATTGACCAGCACGGGTCATCGCCATCGCGACTCCCGGAAGGCTCGAAGCGGTCAAATGATCGCCCGCGCGAACTGCTCCCGTTACTTTCACGGGAACACGACCCATAAACGCTACGGGACGATACGCCTGCTTCACCAACTCCTGCATTTGGAGGGTCAGGCGCTTTTCCAGCTTATCGTCCCGGACACGACGGGCTTCGTCACGGCGACGAGTGAGCTCGAGGTCCATGTTGTCTTCGGCGTTGAAGCTCATTCCAGCGACGAATGCGGGCTTGGTGGAAACAACCCCAATCACGCCTTGGTCGTAGGCACCGCGAGACCGCGTGATGTACTCCCAGTCGGTTCCATGGTTGACGACGAGATCGCCCGGTTCCAGACTTGAATCAGCGACCTTGAAGGCTTCGGCGAAATCGATGCCGTTTGCGTTGACGGCTCCATCGAAGAAGGTTGGCGCTTCATCGCCATCATGGATCCGCATCTGTTCGATACTGAGGCCCTCGGTGGAGACCCGAAACCAAGCATTGAAGTTGCTGCTGCGATCTTTGCTGAAGGCAATGTCATACGGAGTGCTGATGGTACTCACATAATTTTGATTGTCCGGGCGAAACATCAACTCGGCTTCGTTCGTGAATCTGGAGCGCTCAGTGAAGCTTCCGCTCCCCCCGTAACCAAATGCGATTCCACTGCCACTGGCGTCGCTAAATACCTGCAACACCCCATCTTGGATTCCAAGCCCGTAGTGGGAAGTCGCACTTGTCCCCCAGAGGCTGATCTTGTTGCCAAGCGATTCGGGAAAGTCGAGGGGGAAAAGTGGCTTTGACGCCGTGCCAAGGCTTAACCATCCAGCAACGCCAGCGTTTCCACCGCTGAACAACCCAAAACCGTCCACGCTGTTGGTTCCACCATACACCCCGTAGGTCGTCCCGCTGGCTGAGGTCGAAATGCCGATCACGCCGGTTCCCCCGAGTCCGGTCGCCAGGCCGTGCACTCCCCACCCGCTCACGGCCGCGTTTTCC
>JBKJJL010000163.1:0-3283 GCA_046597875.1 Fimbriimonadaceae bacterium
GGAATAACGCCATGCCACTTTCGCGCGTCCTCTTCGGCGACTTCGTAGCCTTTGCCTTTCACGGTAATCGCGTGAACGAAGATGGGCCCGGCGAGCTCGCGAACGCTTCGGAAAATATCGAGCAGAACCTGCAGGTCATGGCCATCGACGGGGCCAATGTACTCCCAGCCCATCTCTTCAAAGATCGCGCCGGTCTCGGATGGGGCCATGTAGTGGGTGATTCCGTGCCGGATACCTGCCGCCACTTTCGTGATCGGCTCGGGCATCTTTTCGACGACATCCTTGGCTCGCTGAGCCCATTCCTGAACCCAAGGGCGGGCGCGAAGCTTGGAAAAGTGATTGTTCAACGCGCCTACGTTGGGGGCGATGGACATGCGATTGTCGTTCAAAACGACGGTCATCGAAGTCTTCAAGTCTCCGGCGTGGTTCAGCGCTTCCCAGCACATTCCGCTCCCGATCGCGGCATCGCCCGTTATGGCGACGACTCGTTCCTTGGAGCCGAGTTGATCTCGGGCGGTCGCGAATCCCATCGCCGCGGAGATGGCCGTCCCGGCATGGCCTGCGCCGAAGTGATCGAGTTCGTGCTCTTCCCTGCGCAGAAACCCGCTAATGCCCTTGTACTTGCGCAAGGTGGGAAATCGTTCGAGCCGCCCGGTAAGAAGCTTGTGCGCGTACGCCTGGTGGCCGGTGTCCCAGATGACTTTATCGGGGGGAATTGAATGGGTCGCATACAGGGCGACGGCGAGTTCTACGGTTCCGAGGTTCGAGCTCAGGTGCCCACCCGTGAGGCTCACCTGCTCCAAAATCGCCCGGCGAACTTCTTCCGCCACTTGCTTGAGTTGGGCGTCCGTCAGCCCGTGAAGATCAGTCGGTTGGACGATATTGCCCAGAAGTGGATACAGTTCGGATAGACCCATAACGTTAGCCCTACCTTACCCATACGAGCGACGAGCCCGGTTCGTTGAAGGTAATGCCGACATTTGGGTGAATGCGTTGTATGATGCAAGCGTAATGCAGGCCACAAAAGTGGAAAGGCAGCAATGAAAGTCTCCCGCGCTGAAATCGTTGTTTCGACCATGATCGTCGCTGTACTCGGCTACATCGCGTATCCGTTTCTCATTCCAAAGGAACAGGAAGGACATCGCACTTTTTGCCTAAGCACTGTGAGGCAACTTGGCACCTCTACCCAAATCTACCTCTCCGACTCTAACGATGTCCTGCCCTTGGAACCTTGGATGGACTGCCTTTGGCCCTACGCAAAGAATGAGCAAATGTACACTTGTGTTGAACTCAAGAGCCCGCTGAAGTACGGTTACGCCTACCACTTACCGCTCGTGGGCCAGCCCACCTCCAAGTTCCCGGTGGAAACCACCGTTCTCTTCTTCGAAACCGATGCCCTCGGACGGAACGTCGTTGCCAACCTCGCTGCCAGGGACCTTGACCGACATAAGGGCGGGTCCAATGTTGTCTATCTAGACAACCACGCGCGGATAGTGCCCAAAGGCGAGTCGCCATGAACTACTTGGTCGTCGTATCAAGGAAAGAAACGTGATTCATTTCAGAACGGTTCGGTTTGGTTGGATTCAGTGGCTTTGGGTCGCCTTTGGGTTGGCGGCTTTGGCGTTTGTTTTTTGGCCTGTTCATGGGGGACACACCAAAGAAAGTGCAAAATGGGCGGCGTGCCTTTCCAAACTCAAGCAGCTCGGAAACGCCACTGAACTCTACATCGCCGACTTCGACAACCGCTTTCCCCTTGAAAACTGGACTGATGCCACGAAGGCGTACCGGAAGGACGATCAGATGCTGAGGTGCCCTGAAGTCTTCAAGATCGGAGGATACGGTTATGCGATGAACTCGGCGGTTGTGGGCAAGCAGTACCTTGCGCTCGAGATGAATCGTACAGTTCTCTACTTCGAAACGGACGCGCTGGCGAAGAACGTCGTCATGAACCTCGCCGGAAGGGTGCGAGATCGGCATCAGGGAAGGTTTTCGAATGTCACTAGGTGCAATACCACGGCTATGAAGATCGACAAGGATAAGGAGCCGTAATGCCACGACGGAAGTTCCAGTGGTTTCACTACGCCGGGGCTGTCTTCGGGTGCGCGATCGTCGTCGCGATCCTCTTCCCGGTTACCACGGGTCATGAACGCAGCCGAGGGTCATTTTGCCTCTCAAACCTGAAGCAACTCGCAATGTCGACGGTCCTCTATCAAACCGATAGCGATGGTCGATTTCCCCTGGAGGAATGGGTGGATGCGATCGATCCTTATCTCCGGAATGATGGACTCCTGACATGTCCCGAAGTAGCCCGAGAAGGGGGAAAGTATGGCTATGCAATGAATACTTTTGTTTTAGGAAAAAGGAGCAATTCCCTAGACGCTCGGCGGACGCTGTTGCTCTTTGAAACCGACGCCCTCGCTAGGAACGTCGTCACCAACCTCGCTGGACGCAATCGCGACCGGCATGATCAAAAGTCATCCATCGTCGCGTATTGCGACACCCACGCCAAACGAATCTATAAGGATAAGGAGCCGTAAGCTTCCTAAGGGTTGGAATGCTTTGAATGCCACTCATTCCTTGAAGCACGATTGCGACGCCTACCGCTACCAGGTGCTTATCGACTCTTGCCTTGGCAACACGTCCTTCAGCATCTCAAGCAACTCCTCGAGTTTGGCAAATCGCTCTGCAGGAGTTGTTAACAGGGCGATGTCCAGAATTTGACGATGTCTAACATCTTCGAACGTTACATCCCAACTTTGTTGCCGCTCAGTCTCTCTGTGATCTTGCATCCATTATCCTTTGTAGTTCGCGCATGTCCATCAGGTCTTGCGTTCTTCCCGCAATTCCTTTCATACGAATCAAATCTTCCATTGAGCACACGGTGACCGCCATGCCTCCAAGGTCAATCTGTACCGAGCGAGAACTTAGTTCTTCAAATTCAATCGGGGGATCTACGAACAGATCGACGTTGAAGAACGGCTGCTTGGGGTGAATCATCGAAAACACCGTCATCCCCTTTTCCTCGATCCACCGTTGACGATTGCTCTCTTCCGCGAACTCGCGGGCGTCTACTGGTACTCGAGGAATAAAGCCCAGCAGTCCGAGTTGCGTCATCGCACTCAGGGCATTCTCGCGATCCAAGGCAATGACGACATCCAGATCCACCGTGAGTCGGTGAAACCCATGGAGAACCACGGCCAACCCTCCTACAATAACGTACCGAACGCCAGCATCATTAAAGGCGGTCAGGGGTCCACGAAAGACGTCCACTCCCTATTCTTGC
>JBKJJL010000236.1:0-10835 GCA_046597875.1 Fimbriimonadaceae bacterium
CGCCGAGGAAGACAGCTATGTCACGATGCTCCGCGCCGCTCGGAAAGTCGGCGAACTGCTCGAAATCAAAGAGCGTTTAAGCTCGGTGCGACAAGAGATCGAAAGCCTCGACGCCCAACGCAAAGCCCTGCGCGATCAATCTAGTTACTCGACGATCAACGCCGTCTTCACTCAGAAAGCCAAGATCGGCACCCCGGAAACGCCAAAGGACTGGAGCGAGGACACCTGGTCCAACGCAGTGAACGGCCTGACCTCGGCCCTGAGATGGCTCGGCCAAGTTGTGATAACGGTCTTCGTCTATTCCCCGCTTTGGCTGCCGGTGGTTTTGATCGGAGTCTGGATGAGCCGCAAGGCGAAGAAGTAAATGAGCGGGATATGAAGAAACGATCCGGGCCTCCCTCCCCGCACGAACCAACGGGCAAGGAGAGGGAGGCAGGAGGTTTCACGCCCGGCAATCCCGGTGCGAACCCGCGTAAACTTCTATTCCAGATGACCGCGATGGCGCAACGGAACTGCGGCCTAGGCGTCTATCGTTTAGAGAATGGGCTCGACTCGAATGAAACTACCATCTATCCTAACCGCCATTGCCTTCGCTACCTTCGCAGCCGCCCAGCAAGCGCCAACTTATAAGCTGAACCTGCCTGCCAAGGTTGCCCCGGGAGCCGTTTTCAAGGGCTCGGTAACCGTAACCTTCGAAGAGGGCTGGCACGGATACCAGAATCCGCCAACAGACTCGTATCAGAATCCGATCGTCCTTTCTATGAAGGCGAAGTACCTGAAGTTCAAGAAAGTCTCCTACCCCGAGGGCGTACTCAAGGAGTTTGCCGGGGCGAAGACTGCGGTGTACGAGGGCGTGATCACGATTCCCTTTGAAATCCTTGCCCCAAAGAGGCTGGGGAAGCTCGACATGGCGTTCACCCTGAACTTCCAGCTGTGCAATGACAGCACGTGCCTTCCGCCCGGGAGTGTGCAGTTTAAGGGCTCGGTGAAGGTCGTTAAGTGACCCCGTTTTCAGCAGGGGATCTGCAAGTTGGCGGCGATCGGCTGACGATTATCGCGGGTCCATGTATGGCGGAATCGGTTGGCCTGTGCCGCCATGTGGCCTCCGAGATGCAAGCGCTTTGTGCGAAGTTCGAGTTCGGTTACATCTTTAAGGCCTCGTTCGATAAGGCCAATCGTACTAGCGTCGACAGCGAGCGCGGTGCCGGAATTGACGAGGGCTTGGATATCCTCGCTTCAATCCGAGCGGAGTTTGGAGTCCCAGTTACAACCGACATGCATTTGCCCGATCAGGCCGTCCCAGTAGCGCAAGCGGTGGACCTCCTCCAGATTCCCGCTTTCCTATCGCGTCAGAGCGACCTGCTCGAAGCCGCGAGCGCGACCGGAAAGCCGGTGAACGTGAAAAAGGGCCAGTTCCTAGCGCCGTGGGACACGAAAAACATTGTCGAAAAGCTCCGTGCGTTTAACGCGAAAGGCATCATGCTCACCGAGCGCGGGACGAGCTTTGGCTACAACACGCTGATCGTCGACATGCCTGGCCTAGTGACGATGCGCTCCTACGGTGTTCCCATTTGCTTCGACGCGACCCACTCGGCTCAGCGTCCCGGAGGGCAGGGAAGTACGACTGGGGGCGTTCGGGAGAGCATTCCCGCGATGGTTCGAGCGGCGGTTGCGGTCGGGATAGACGCCCTCTTCTTGGAAGTCCATCCCGATCCAGACCGCGCCCTCAGCGATTCCGCAACCCAATGGCCCCTCTCGCGCGCGGAGGAGCTGTTAGGTCAAGTTGCCCGCATTCGGGCTGCTAGCTCTTAGGAGCGCCGCCTCTGCCGCCACCACCGGGGGCCCGCATCTGTGGGCGAGGGAAGGTGAACGGCTTGCCCGTCATCTTAGCCCAGGTTGCCTTTTGAGCAGGAGTTAGTTGGGCCATCGCCGCTTTGTTCCCCGCGGCGCGCTTGGTTTCCATTTCTTTGCGCAGCTTTTCGAAATCCTGCTGTCCTCCGGGGGCTCCGCGGGTGAAATTGGGGCGGGCTTTGTCGAGGATGTCCTCAATCGCCTTTTTCTGCTTTTCGGTAAGACCTAGCTTCTTTGCGACTTCGTCCCGTCGGAACGCGTTTGCACCAGATGACTGGAGTTTCAACTCCTCGAAACGAAGCTTTTGTGAGGCATTGATTACCGCAAGAACTTTCTTTTCAATCGCGGCGAAATCGGGTCGGGCTCCAACTTGCGGGGGTCGAGTTCCAGTTCCTCCCTGGGCCGGACGGCGGGCGGGAATCATCGATCCGAGCGCTTTCTCAATCGAAACCTTCTGGGCCGGAGTGATTTTGAGTTCTTTCTGAACTTCCGACGACATGAGCAAGAACAATCCGCCCCCGCCGCGGCCACCTTGCCTCTGGACGCCTTGTCGCTGCCCTGCGGGTGTTGCGCCCTGGGCCGAGCTGACAATCGGGGTGGTGATCGCAATCACGATTGCGGCGCAAGCAAGAAGGGATGCTGGTTGAACTTTCATCATAAGTAGTACCTCTAAACGTAGCGAATGAAGTTTCATCATATCGCAATGGTGTGAGGAAAACGTAAGGGGCCACGATTCGACCGCAATCGGTAAACTGTGTCCCCGCATGGAAACCAACGAACGCCTGCTGCAAGCAGTTCAATTGTCCGCACGTAAGCTCGTCAGCACAGGTGACTTTGATCAACTGCTACGCGAGGTCCTGATCCTCTGCATAGAGGCGGTGGGCGCATTTGGCGGAACCATTTACCTTCACGATCCCGCCAAGCGGCGGCTTCGATTCCATCACGTTTTGCCCCAATCGGTATCCGAGCGCCTGCCCTTTCGAGAAATTCCCGATGACGCGGGCGTAGCGGGTCAGGTCTTCCATTCTCGCCAAACGGTTGTAAGCCAGCTCCGCGACGAGCAAGACGCGACCCGCACCAACGTCGAGGAGGCGACCGGCGTCGTCGTTCACACCATGATTACCGTCCCGCTGATGATGGAAAACGAGGAGCCGATCGGCGTCGTTCAGCTCATTAACAAGCTTGGCGGTTACTTCAGTGAAGCCGACGCATTGGTTCTCGATACGGTCGCATCTATCAGCACGATGGCCTCGCTGAACTCGCGCCTGCTCGAAGAAACCACCCGAGCTTCCTCCCTTCTTGGAATGGGAAAGGTCGGGCACGATATCGGCAATTTCGCGGCTAGTCTCGAAGCCAGTTTCGTCTACGCGGGCTCCACTCTGGAAGGCATGATGGCAGAATTCAAGGGCAACGATCTCGCTCTCGACTACGCCCATTCGCTCCAGGTGATGATTCAGGAGGCGGATTCAGGAATCAACCGCATTGTCCGATACGCGCGCCTCATCAGTGATCTCTCTGCGGGCAAGGAACTCAGGCCCGAGAAGCGACTGGCCACGATGGGGCAAACAATTCAGCTGGCAGCCGCCTACTTGGAAAGCGACGGTCGGCGAAGCTGTGTCGCCTTGCGATACGATATGCAGCACGACGCGCCGCCGACGATGCACGACGATTTTTACGTCTTTCGGATCGTGCAAAACCTTGTCGGCAACGCGATCAAAGCAGTTAAGGAAACCTTGCCCGACGACTGGCTTGCAAAGTTCCAGGACGAGGACGAATCGATTTTTGGCGAGGTCGAAATCAAGTACCGTTTCGAGGACGGACAACACGTTATTTTGGTTCGAGATACAGGCCCAGGAATGCCCGAAGAGGTCGTCGAGCGGATTCTCGCGGGTACTGCCCTGAGCAGGTGGGACAAGGGTAGCGGCTCGGGTTGGGGCATGAAGATCGTACTAGAGCTCGCCGCGACCCACCAGGGTCACGTCACGATCGATAGTCACCCCGGCGAGGGATCCACATTTAGGGTTGCCTTCCCGCATTCGGCTTGCTAGGATTGCCCACCATGTTTGAAACCTGGAAAGTCGAGCCGCCCGAGGTCAAACACCTGAAGTGGTTGTCCATGCTCCAGTTCTTTTACGCGGCGGGCGCCCTGCTGTGCGGAACCGTAGCGGCGTATTACCCCGCATTCTTGACCTGGACGATGGAAAACAGCCCCCGAAATCGGAGCGGTCTCACTCCCGAGTTGATCGACATGATGTCGATTGTCTTCACCGTATATGCCATCGGCATTTACGCGGTCGCGGTTGCGAGTGTCGTCGCCGGCGTCCTGATGCGGAAGCGCAAGGGCTGGCTGTTTCTGGTGATCCTGTCCGGGCTAGATGTGATCTTCGTGCCCTTCGGCACCGCGCTGGGGATCGGGATGTTGGTCACGATGACCAAGCCGCACGTGAAGGATATGTTCATGAAGCCTTCGAGCGTGCCCCCGCTCCTGTAATCAACGGTTGGGTCGCAACGATGCTCAGGTAGTCTCTTCAACATCTCTAGGAGAATCCGAAAATGAACAAGGTCAAGAAATTCTGGTTGATCGCAGCGATCCTGACATTCGCCTCATCTCTGCAGGCAAAGTTGTTGTGTTTTGTGTCCCACAAGCCACTTACCGAGGCTGAGCAGAAACTTTTAGAGTCGCCGGAAGCTCTCTTCCGCGTGAGGTGCGAGGAGGCGGGCTATATCGTTACCGAGAACACTCTTGCCCTTGTAGCGCGATCGGCTAACCTCTATAACCTAAAGTACATGAATCAGGTCATGAGGGGGTTCGCCGGCCTCCGGGGAATGGCCGCTGCTGGGAGTATGTACAAGAAATTGGGCGAGATGTCGGAGGAAGAACGAGATGGGGTCCGCGCGATATTCGGAGACTCCTTTGTCATTCATGACTTCGGTGCCCTCGTTGCAAAAAATGACACGTCAGTTGCCTTGTCCGCAAGGCGGACTCTTACTTTAACGAATGGACGGCGAGATATAGTGATTCGACTGCCTGAACCTTCTGGCAAGGTGCCGGAAGGCTTTTTTCAGGCCGTGCCAACTGACGAGGAGGCAACAGCCTTTAAGAAGGACAACCTTGCCAAGATGAAGAAGGTGACCTACCCGGACGCGCTGCTGTTTACTTTTCGAAGCAGCGAACAAGCAAGTGTTTTAAGAACCAACACAACGATGGAGATTTGCAAGGAACTTTCCGAAGTACTTGAGGCCCAGAGTAAGGCTTTTGTTTCGTCTCGAAATGCATTGCTTGCTGCAATGATGGGCGACAAAATGCCTGAGGAAGGGCAATCCTGGCTGACCTTAGACGAAGGAATGCAGCGATATTGCCGTGACCAGCGAGACAACGGGTTTGCAGCGCTAGGGTTTGCCAGCAAGGAGGAAGCAGATCGCTTCTTCTTTGACGCTCGGGTCCGTTCGGTTAGCGTAACTCCAATCGTTTCCATTGGTTCTAAAGATAAGCAAGGAAATTCTCAGATGGTTGGTACGTCTACGGACGTTAAAAGGAATAACTAAATACGTTTATCTCGTAGCGGGTTGACATTCCATTGTATTCTCGCCTCGCGCTTTACGTGCTTTAGGCTGATCCTTCGCATCGACGCTCATTGGACCCTCGACGATAGCGTGCTTTAGGGACTTGCCCACTGCCCACACGACCACGGTGAGGCTCCTTTTACCCGTGCCCTTGGCCTGTTTCGCCAACTTTATCGGGTCCACGCCTGCCGCGCGTTGCTTCACGATTGGGGTGCCTCCCCCTAGCTCCTTCACCTTTGCGGCAGTCGTACGGACATCTCCGGCACCCGCGTAGAGCACGGAGTAGGCGCGAAGCCAAATGTGTTCGACGAGGTCGTCTGACGTAAGATATCCATTGCTCTCCCCCAATCCGTCCATTTCGAACGCGCCGAGTGCATGCGCCCGGACGGCGGCGGGATCGGCCTCGTAGAGCCAGGCGTGAGGGAGGTCGACGGTTGAATGGAGCGGCGCTGAGGCGATCCGTGATCCTGATTCGACGTGAACCGCCACCGTCTCGGATTCCGTGACCGAGCGGCCGAGCCAAACGAGAGCTTCCCGGCATTCCCGTCCGAAGGACACAAACTCGGTGAGCATAGGTCGGTCACCAGCGAGGTCGCCAAGGTCTTGATCCGAGGTCATGGGAGACAGTTTGATGCCGAGCAAACGTCCATTCCCGAACCTTTCGACGAGTTCGAAAGGGATGGGTTCAAGGTCCGCAAGTTTCAATCTCCTTTGAGATTCAGAGCGACGACTGGGGTCGGCAAACACCGCTTCTCCCGCCGCGCTGAGGCCGCAGTCGGGAACAATGCTGGCGTCGAGACCATGCGCGTTCAAGTTGTGCTTCGCGAGTTCTACACGATTGGGATCGATTTCGTAACTGGTAACTGGACCCCTTCGCGCCATGGCGATTGTGTCGGCCCCAATGCCCGACCCTATCTCAACGACCGGTTCTCCAGGAAGGAACCGACTGGCGTGGTAGGAGGCAACTGCCTCGTGGGAGGCCATTTCGAGCCCTTCGCGATCAAAGAGCATTTGATCTGCCAGAGCGAATTTAGCGCGAGCCCGTTTTCGTAGTTCCCATTGCAAAAATGCCCAACGAGCGGCTTCAGGAGAAGTCTGCGAGGCGATTTTTTCGAGATGAGATGCAGACGCGGAGAGCCCCTGAGCGAGTTCTAGGGCGCGCAGACGGATCGGTTCCACCGCGTCAATTGTAGCCTCACCCGAGCAAGGGTGAGGCAAAGATAGCTTACGGCCGACCGCTGGTCAGGAAGTCCGTAATCACGTAGCCGTACCGGTCGTTGCTCAAACGGTAGTGGTGGTAGACGCACTGCTGTCGGCCCCACGGGTCAATGTACTCGTGAGAGGCGGACACCTGCGCGCTGTCCCGGTAGGTGGTCACTTTCGTGATTCGGTACTGAGATGTGCGCGTGGATTGGACGTTGTCGAGAACGAGATCATAGAAATCATCCGCCTCAAGGGAGTAACAGTACTGGTTGTCCATGTAGATGTTGACTCGGCCACGGCTTGGTACCAGACGCCCCAATGCTCGTCGATCGCCCCGCTCGAAGAGGTTGACGAGATCGTCCAGCGAGTCATCTAATCCCGAGTCGTTCCGATTGTAGTTATTGTTGTAACCGTTGTTGTAGTTGTTGTTGCTGTACCAGTCGCGATTGTCGTTCCGGCCCCGATTCCAATGATAGATGGTGCCGATGCCCCAGTTCCAGCTCGTGTTTTCGTAGTAGCGAATTCGGTTGCTTCCGATGTATCCGGGCAGGTTCGAATAGTAGTACCACGGCGAAATGGTGCAGCCCCGGTTGTTCCAAGGGTTGAAAACATAGTGGGGGTAGTAGAACGAATCGTCGCGCCAGTTATCGTTGTAACCGTGATATCCATCGCGCCAACGCGAGTTCGTGCGAACCGTCTCGGTGCGGAAAACTTGGATGGATAGGGAACCCTTGTTGAGGTTCAACTGGGGCGAGTCGATCCGGAATTGATTGTCGCCACGGCCCTTGTTATTGTTGGAGCCATATCCAGAAGCGCCGGTTCTACCCTGATTGCTGCCTTTGCCGATCGAGTTCGTGCGTTCCACGCGATCGGTGATTCGGCCCAAATCGCCGCCGCCCTGTGGACGACCATAGCCCGAACTAGAAGAACCTGTTCCGCCGCCTTGGGTCCTACCCAAACCGCCGCCCGAAGAGGTCGAACCGCCGCTTTGGCTTCGGCCCGTGCTGCCTCCCGAGGAACTGCCTCCTCCAGTATCGCGGCCCTTACCTAGTCCACCGCTTGAAGACGATCCGCCACCTTGACTGCGGCCCGTACTGCCACCGCCCGAAGTTGTGCTTCCGCCACCCTGGCTTCTTCCCAAACCGCCGCCAGAGGAACTAGAACCTCCGCCCTGGCTACGACCCGTACTGCCGCCGGATGAAGTCGAACCTCCGCCCTGGCTGCGACCAGATGAACTGCCACCGCCGGTTTCCCGGCCCTTGCCTAAACCGCCACCCGAAGAGGTCGACCCTCCGCCTTGACTGCGACCCGTGCTGCTGCCGCCGCTCTGGGCACCGCCAGACGTCGTTCCGCCGCCCTTAGACCCGCCCTGGGTCTGACTGCCTTTTTTTCCTTTTCCAAGATCGCCCTGTCCCGGCGCATCGGAACTCAGAACCGCGAAGCAAACTGCGAATGCCAGCAAACAAAGGGATTTCATCTTTGAACACGTACTCCATAGGATACAACGAATGAGGATTCTCTCGCGTTACTAAAATTTTAACAAAAAAAGAGGGCCCCTTGCGGGGCCCTGCTCAACAGGAGGTGCTCTGTTCCGACCGTTGTCGGTGGCAGAAAGAGCGAATCGCCAAGTCGTCACGAATGACGCCTCAACTCTCGCTACGTCTACGGAGTTAGCTGTCGGGTTCGGGCCAAGAGTTACCCTTGGCATCCTTGTCGGACGCCTTTCACCCCAAAGTACGGTTCCCCCGCTCCCGCATCGACCGAAGCCTCCGCAGGATTAAACGTTTTGGCTTTCGCCACTTAAATAGACGCGGTTCGGGCGCGAGTGGTTCCGATTACTTTGTTTGAACTTCGATGAAAGTTATTTTTGGGCCGCGGGCTCCTGCAACACCCTCAGTTCCGCCAATGATCGCTGCGTAGATTTTCCCGCCGACGAAGGTGAATGTGGCTTCAGGCGTAACGTCGAACTCGGCCCCATTGCGGCGCGCGACAAACTTTTGCGTGCCTGCATCAATGAGTACTTGACGGGCCGTCGCAAATCCGATGTTGGTCTCGTTTATTGTAGGGTTGTCGCCGGGGCTCTTGAAGTCGAGAGCCGGGGTTTCGAGGCCAACTGCGCGATTGTAGCTGTGAAGGACGAGCAGTCGCGCCTTGTTGCCGTTTGGCTTGGTTCGGTCGAACTCAAAAAGGACGGGCCGCATCCGCTTGTCAAACTCGTCGCTCGGCGGCATCACGAGGCCAGCAGCAAAGATTACGTAACTTTTGTCAAGGGCGATGGTGCCAACTTCGATAGCTTGCGTCTCCGGGGTTGCGCTTTCCTGGATGGCGAGATCGTAGTCGCCCGGTTCAAAACTATTAAATGTTAGGACCGCGCCCGAGCTGGGGCTCGCGCCAAGAAAGGCCACATTGTTGGACAGTTGGGTTTCATTGAGAAGTACGTCCAGCGCAAGGCTATTGGCGGACGCATTTATAAATCCAACCACGGGATCGGGAGCAACGTCCGGTGTATTGTTGCCCCCACCACCGCATCCAAAAACCATCACGAGCGCCCCAAATAATGCAATTCGTTTCATAAAATCGTCTCGTTACGATACCTTCTGACGTTCCAACGGGCCGGGATGGCTCACGCCAAGCTCGGAATTGCCCCTAGGTCGAGCGCTTCATAGCAAAGTGGGCAACCCACCAATGCGGTCTCCGCGAGCTGAGTGGTCGTCCAGCCGCAGAACGGGCACGTACCGTCCAGTCTGCGAGGACGCGAAAAAGCACGCCTCAACCCAACAATTCTTAGCTCTGGCAAGGCCCGATCCGTGCAAGCCGTGCACAACGCCGCCTCCGAAACGTCCGTCAGCCAAAAACTCACGGCCCCGCCGCAATGGGAACACAGCGGTTGAGCCCCTAACATTAGAATAGCGTTCCAC
Organism: Fimbriimonadaceae bacterium; assembly: GCA_046597875.1. Taxonomy (GTDB): domain Bacteria; phylum Armatimonadota; class Fimbriimonadia; order Fimbriimonadales; family Fimbriimonadaceae; genus JANJUB01. The sequence goes on from JBKJJL010000236.1 coordinate 9,537, forward strand.
TCTTCGTCGCTTCTCGGAAGAGCACCATCATGTGCTGGGTGACTTTGCCGGGGGTTCCGCATCCGATCTTCGTTCCGTCCAAAGCCACGAAAGGAATGACTTCCGTAGCCGTTCCCGTGAAGAATGCCTCGTCTGCCGAGTAGAAATCGAACGGCGTCAGGTTGGTTTCCTCAACCGTGTAACCGTTCGCTCGGGCTTCTTCGATGACGGAATCGCGGGTGATTCCCTGGAGAATGCCACACGATGGATGCGGCGTCCGGATGATGCCGTTCCGCACGAGAAAGACATTGTTGCCCGTGCCTTCAGCGACGAAACCTTCGTGGTTCATCATCAGCCCATCGCCAGCGCCCTGACGGTTCGCGATCTGCTTCGCGAGGATATTGGAAGCATATCGCCCGATGCACTTCACGCGAGGATCGAGCGAATCCGCAGGAATGACGCGAATTGGGGACAGGTTGCAAGATATCCCGATGTCGTACATCTCGGGCGGATAAAGCGACAACGTCGAAATCATCACCATGACGTTCGGCGTTTTGTCCATGTTCTTTGGATCGAGACCCAAACCGGTGCCACGGGTGACGTTCAACCGGATGTAGCCTTCGGGGAGATCAGCCTGCTTGCAGACGTCGAGAACCAGCGCACGGAGCTCATCGAACCCCATCTTCATCTCGAACCCAAGATAGTTGATGCCGTGATAGAGCCGCTTGATGTGCTCGTCGAGCTTGAAAACCCGGCGCTCATAGAAGCGGATTCCTTCGAACAAGCCGTCACCATACAGGTGAGCGTGATCTGCCACGCTGGTTACGGCCGTCTCGAGGGGCATCACAGTGCCGTTTAGCCAGACGAGTTTGGGCATGTAAAGATTGTACCGCCGCTCCCAGCAAGGGGGTTCCCAGTAAACTTGGCTGTGCTCGTGCCACTTGTCTTCCTCTCTCAACAGGCCAGAACGCCATCCCTAACTGGGCGGATCGAAAGCCTTCCCGCAGTTCATTCGAAAGCCCTCGACAACGCGAGAGACGTGCTCGTGTACCTGCCGCCCAACTACGCCAACGAGCCCAACCGGCGGTTCCCGGTGCTCTACTTGCTCGATGGGCAGAATGTCTTTGACGGCGCGACCAGTTACATTCCCAACCAGGAATGGCGCTGCGATGAGGCCGCTGAGGCTTTGATTGGAGCAGGCCTCATCGAACCGATTATCATGGTCGCCGTGCCCAATATGGGGATGGAGCGAGCCAACGAGTACCTGCCGACGAGGAGAGCATTTCGTGGAACAGAAATGGGCGGCAAGGGCAAGCAGTT
>JBKJJL010000164.1:0-6674 GCA_046597875.1 Fimbriimonadaceae bacterium
GGATTCGGCGAGCCGAAACGAATGCCGACGGCACGTTCTCGATTAAGGGTGTCGTATCGGGCGATTACTTGCTGACGATTTCGGGCCAGGCTCATGAAATGGGCCAGCATCCGATCAGAGTCGCGGAAGGCAAGATCACCGCGAAGGCATACCCTCTGCCTCCGATGAAACCGTACCTAGAAATGTACGCGAGCCAGCACGTTTTCACGCCCGCGGAATCACCGAAGTTCCAAGTGAAGGGCTTCTTTGAGAAGGGAGATTTGACCTTCACCGCCTTCAAACTGGACCTCAACAAGGTCCTTGCGACAAGTAGTTTGTACAGCGCGCTTTCGCCTTTGGCAAATGCCGATTTCAAGACGGGCAAGAAGCAAGACCCCCGCACGATGGGCACTTCGGTGGCAACTTGGAATCAGACTCCAAAGCGCGATGTTGAGGGCGTTTTTGTCGAAGGTGTGCAGAGCCAATCCCTGAAAGAGGGGTTGTACTGGCTTCAGGCGAAGAGTGCGGGGATGGATACGGGCACGTGGTTGACGATCACCAAAATCGCCCTCGTGGGCAAGCGGCAGGCGGGTGATGCGGTCGCTTTTGTGACGGACATCATGACGGGTGAGCCGATTGCGGGGGCCCAGCTAACCACGCGAACCGGTGGAGCCGCACAGCCCGCAGGAAGTACCGGTCCAGATGGCACCCTTCGGTTCAAGATGGCCGGGACACTGATGGTGGCTTCCGTCGGCGACTCGCGCGCATTTGTTGATCTCAACTCTAGCGACGACGAGGGAGAGCCAGTTCGGATTGCCGCCTATTCAGATCGTCCCATCTATCGCCCGGGCGATACGGTGGAGTTTAAGGGCATCGTCCGCTCCCTGGCGGGAAGCGACTATCAGGTTCCTCCCGCGGGCGCCATAAATGTCCTCTTCAAGGATTCTGATGACAACGAAGTTAGCAAACAGAAGCTTCAATCATCAGCAATGGGTACGTTCTCCGGACGGTTCCAGATTCCTAAGGAAGCGGGCCCAGGTTACTATTCGGTGCAATCGACCATCGGCGAACAAACGCATTACATGGGCGTCAGCGTGGCGGCCTATCGAAAGCCAACCTACACAATCACGGTTCGCCCGGATAAGCCCTACTACGTGCGAGGTGATCGCGTCCGAATGCGCGTCAAAGCGGAGTATTACTTCGGGGGTCCAGTACCCAATGCGACGGTTGATGCCCAAGTTTATCGATCGGAGTTTTTTGATCCAAGCGTCTACGGAGAAGACTACTCGGACGCGTGGGGCGACGAGGGTGAAGGCTACGGCGGCGAATACGTTTCTGAAGTGCCCAACCTGAGGACGGATGAGAACGGCGAGGCCATCATTGAGTTCGAGACCAAACCGGAAAAGGACGAAATCGCGGAAAGCGATTACATGTACTCGGTGAATGTCTCCATCGCGGATGAGGGGGGTAAGTATTTTGAAGGTACGGGAGGAGTTAAAGTCCTTCGCGGGGATTTCAGCCTCGCCGCAGATACGGATCGCTTCGTGGTTCCGCAGAATAGGCCTTTCAATGTGACCATTCGCGCGGCATCTGCAGATGGCAAACCGGTAGCCGGAGCAAAGGTTGATGTCACCTCGGGAATCCAGTTCTGGAACGGGAAGGACATGGAGTTCTTTAAAGCCGAGCGTCAGAATGTCACCCTTTCGGCGGATGGAACTGCAACCCTGAACCTGACTTCAACGCGAGCAGGGTCCTATGTCGTCCGGATAGAAGCTCGCGACACCCGTGGGAACGCGATCGCCGCTTCAACTTACGTTTGGGTGGATGGCGTCGTCGAGGGAAACGCTTTTCAGCCCACGAAGCTTGAGGTCACGCTCGACAAGCGACTTTATAAGCCGGGAGAAACCGCCCGCGCGGTCATCCAGTGCGATAAGCCAGGGGGAAATGCGCTTGTGACGATCGAGGCGGACAAGATCTACGAAGTCCGCTCGGTGAAACTAGATAAGCCTGCCGTCACCATTGATCTCCCAGTAAGTGCCGAGCACGCGCCAAATGCGTTCGTGACCGTCACCTACATCAAGGATAAGGTCTACAGCGACACCTCGGCGTCGTTAAAAATCGACGATCCTCAGCGCAAGCTGAAGATTGAACTGACGGCCGACAAGCAGCGTTACAATCCGGGCGACACAGCGACTTACACGATCAAGACCATGAGCGAAAGTGGGCAGCCGCTTCCAGCTGAGGTCTCGGTCTCGGTCGTTGATGAGTCGATTTACGCCCTTGCGGAGGATCAAACCGACCTCATGCGTGAGTTCTATCCGCGTCGCTACAATCGGGTTCAAACGCAGTACTCTTTCCCCGATATCTACCTGGACGGGGACAAGGCACCGACGTCGATCCAGGTTCGGCGAAACTTTAAGGACACGGCTTTCTGGGCACCCCAAATTGCAACCGATGCAACTGGCTCGGCAACTTTGACGGTTCCACTCCCCGATAACCTCACCACTTGGAGAGCGACCGCCTACGGCGTCACCGCTCGGACCGAGGTCGGTAAAGCCGTGAGCAAAGTGGTTTCGAATCGAGACCTCATGGTCCGGCTCGAAACGCCCGCCTTCCTCGTCGGAGGCGATAACCAACGCGTGGTTGCGGTCGTTACGAATCAAAGCGGCGCAGATGCAAACGTTCAAGTTGAGTTTGTTGCTCAGAACGCGAAGGTGGACGGATCCTTGCGCCAATCGGTCAACGTGAAGAACGGGGGAACGCAAAGCGTCGAAGTGCGCATTCTTCCCGAGTTAGCGGGCGAGACGATCATGACCGCGAAGGCCTGGATCGACGGTGGCTCAAATGACGGAGTCGAAGCAAAAGTTTCGGTTCTTCCCCACGGACGTACGATCAAGGAACGCTATGCCGGTGCGGTCAATGGCTCGGGTTCGGTCACTTTGGACAAGCGTCCAACGGCTGATCCTGGTGTCGGTCGCTTGCGGGTTACGGTGGCCCCATCCCTCGCCAGCACTCTTGTTCAATCTTTAGATGAACTGATCGACTTCCCCTACGGATGTGTCGAACAGACGATGAGCCGGTTTATGCCGCTGCTCAGCGTGACCACGATCATGCAGAACGCGGGCATGCCCAAGCCCAAGCGCGCAAATGAGATTCCCAAACTGGTCAGCGAAGGAATGACGCGCTTGCTTCGAATGCAGCAAAGCGAAGGCGGCTGGGGCTGGTGGGAATACGGCGAAGGAGATCCATTCATGACCGCCTACGTGCTGGACGGAATGTTCCGAGCGAAACAGGCGGGATACCCGATCAATCAGAACCGGATTGATCGCGCATTAGAGTGGGCGGAGAAACGGATCAAGAGCCCGCTGCCTGATTTGACGCCGGTTACTTCGAAGTGGGAAAAGGAATATCAAGAAGAACGTCGACGACGCGAGGTCGACGATCGGGCTTACTTGGCTTGGCTCCTTTGCGCCTACGGCAAGCCGACCGCGGCCAAGGTTTGGTTTGCCTCGACTCCCGTCACGACTTCGCCGCTGGTGGCTGCTTATGCCGCTCGATCGGCCGTGGCTCGAGGTGGCGTGCCCGACGCAGCAATCGCTGCTTTGGCGAATCAAGCCGTTGTCAGTGGTGCGGTTGTAAGTTGGAAGGAGCAGTACTGGGGCGTAGAAACGACAGCTCGCTGCTTGGAAGCTCTTATTGTTACGAGCCCATCCCATCCCATGATTGATAAAGCCGCTCGATGGTTGCTTGAAAAGCGGAAGGGCCGAGTTTGGTACAGCACGCGCGACACGTCGTTTGCACTGCTGGGATTGAGCCGATATTTGGCCAAAACCAAGGAACTAGGGCAAACGGGGCAGATTGAGATCAAGCTGAATGGTCAGTCGGTCGGCACCGTGTTGGTCACCTCTGCTTCGATGCCGGAGGCTAAGCTTGACGTCCCGATCAGCAACTTGCTCGCAGGCGAAAACAAGCTGGAATTTGTCGGTACTGGCGTCAAACGAATCTACTATTCGGCTGAACTTTATCAGGTTGAAGTCGCCAAGGATATCATTGCCGCGCCCGCCGCAGGGCTCGCGGTGGAGCGTCGGTACTACAAGCTGTCGACCCAGAAATTCGAAGACGGCTCTGTGAAGTTCGCTCCGGGCAAGCAGCCGATTACGACGGTGGATAAGGGAGACCTCATCCAGGTGCAAGTGATCATCACTTCCGACAAACCGCGTGAGTTCGTATTGATCGAGGATCCGCTTCCTTCCGCGTGTCGCGTAACGGAGCGCGAGGATGTCGACTCTGCGAGCGACTGGGGCTGGTGGTGGGACAAGATTCAAATCTTCGACGAAAAGGTTGCGATCTTTGCCAGATTCCTACCCGCGGGGACCAGCACCGTGACTTACACGATGCGTGCTGAGAACCCTGGGACGTGCTCGGCTCTGCCCACGGGAGTTTCGAATATGTACGATCCGGATGCGGTGGCGTCATCGGGTGGGTCGACTCTCGAGGTGAAGCCTTGAGCATTCATCCGAGAGTCGTCCCGCTTCTGTCAGGCGGCGCGGTCGCCATCCTCGCCGTCGGTGCCGGGCTCTCCCTTGCCGCTAAGCCCGCCCGCGGGCCCGCTGCGAAGTACTCGACGACCCTCCAGGGACGTTCTGCGAACCAGCGTCACAATGCCTTTCTGGCGTGCTCCAAGCTGAACGGGGCAGTCATTCCTCCGAGGAGTGAGTTCTCGTTCAACAAACGGGTCGGTTCGTGGTCCCGCGATGCGGGATATCGACGGGCGCCGGTGAGCTATAACGGCACGCTTATCGACGCCTGGGGCGGCGGCGTTTGCCAAACCAGCACGACCCTCTACAACGCGGCTTTGCTCGCCGGTTTAGACGTAAAAGAGCGTCATCCACACCGGTTCGCACCTTCGTATGTGCCACCGGGTCGAGACGCTGCGGTCGCATTTTCCGGAGTTGATTTGCGGGTTTACAACCCGTACAACGTGCCGCTGACGATCGAAGCGAAGTTTGAGGGCCAACGGCTTGTGGTCGCACTTATTAGTTCGCAGCCGCTACCCAAGTGGGCGGTGCAGAGCGACGTCCAACGATTCCAACCGCCCCGAGAGCTTCGCCTGGATTCGGGTGGCAAGCAATCACGGGTTCGAAACCAAGGCAAGCCCGGTTGGAGCGTCGTCACGTATCGTTCCTCGAAGGGTCATCGCGAGTGGGTCGCGACGGACTCTTATCCGTCGATGGATCGGGTCGTTGAGTTCAACTAAGGGCTTCGCCGGTTTGAACTCGCCAGAGGGCGGCGTAGAGCCCACCAGCGGCGACGAGTTCATCATGAGTTCCCGCTTCGACGACCTGCCCCGCCTCTAGGACCCAGATCTTGTCGGCGTCACGTACCGTTGAAAGCCGGTGAGCGATCACGACCGATGTCCGGTTTTTGGTGACGTGCGAGAGGGAACGCTGAATGGCCGCTTCGGTCTCGTTGTCTACTGCAGATGTAGCTTCATCAAGGACTAAGATAACTGGTTCCCTCAAAATAGCTCGAGCAAGTGAGAGGCGTTGTCTTTGCCCGCCCGATAGCTTCTGTCCGCGCTCCCCGACTACGGTTTCGTATCCCTCGGGGAGTTCCAGGATGAACTCGTGGGCTTCCGCGGCCCTTGCTGCTCTTTCGATCTCGGACGCTGTCGCATCCGGCTTGCCGTACGCGATGTTCTCGCGAACCGTGCCATGGAAAAGGAACACGTCCTGACTTACATATCCCATTGCATTGCGCAAACTGGCGTAGCTGAGGTCGCATACATCTAGTCCATCAATGAGGACCGCCCCCGAGCGCGGATCATGGAACCTAAGAAGTAACCTTAAGACGGTTGATTTGCCCGCCCCCGTGGCACCTACGATCGCGTGGGTTTCCCCCGGAGGTATGTGAATATTGATTCCTTTCAGGATGTCAACTCCATCCCCGTAACCGAACTTAACATCGCGCAATATGATCTCGCCCCACGTCCCCGTTGGTAGCTGAGATGTCCCTTCCCTCATGGTTGGCACTTCGTCCAGCAGTCCGAATATCCTGCGGGTCGAAGCCATTGCCCGTTGATATTGGTCGAGCGTATCTCCCAATCCGGTTAGCGGCCAGAGGAGTCTCTGGGTCATAAACACGAGCACTGAATAGATCGCGACCTCCATTCTTTGGTTCAAAACGAGCCATCCCCCGATGACCAGCGTTGCCGTGAACCCTGCGAGAATCGCCATCCGGATGAGCGGAACAAATGCGGAGGAATAGCGAATCGCATCGCGATTGGCCACACGATAATCGTTGGAAACCTGCTCGACCCGCTTCGCTTCTCGATCCTCCGCGGTAAACGCCTTGATCGTCGTAATGCCACCCAGGTTCGTTCCGATCGTGGAACTGAGTTCGGCAACCGCTTCCCTCACCTTACTGTACAGCGGCTTGAGCCGATGTTGATATCGAACTGAACCTAAAACTATGATTGGAATCGGCAGAAATGCCAACCCGGTAATGAGTAGCGAACTCGCCGCAAAGACTGCCCCGACCAAGATGACATTCCAAAACAAGGTGATAATCGAGCTCGCACCACTGTCAAGGAACCGTTCCAGCTGATTGATATCGTCATTGAGGACGCTCAAAAGACCGCCACTGGTGGTGTCTTCGAACCACGCTACTTCGAGTTTCTGAACATGGTTATACAA
>JBKJJL010000347.1:0-12221 GCA_046597875.1 Fimbriimonadaceae bacterium
GGCGTCGCCGTCGGATCAATGGAGATCGGACACGATATCGGATCATTCCATCCCGAGAGATGGCAACTCTCGATCAACATTGTCCCGGAGATGAGACGGCAAGGCACCGGGACTGCCCTTGCCAAACTTGCCTTCGACTTCCTCAGCGAGAGACCATGGACTTCAATCACGGCCCGCGTCAAGGACGAGACGCCCAGTATTCAATTTGCCAAGAGGTTTGGCTTCAAGGAGATGAAGCGAGACTTTTGGTCGGTGCTCGATTTGGAGCAAGTCGACATGGGCGTCGTGCAAGCGATGCATGCGAGATTGCCGATTAATGTGAGCCTTTCCACGTATCGCGAGTTAGACACGCCAGAAAACCGCGTCGCGATCCACGAAATGTTTGAGGTGGTCCGATTGGACACCCCGCGAGTCACACCGCCGACGCGTTTGGCTTACGACCAGTTCGAGAGGCTAGTCCTGGATGATCCTCAGTTCGAGCACGATTGCAGCGTGTTCGCAATCCAAGATGGGCAGTTCGTCGCGCAATCCACCGCGTTTTTGTCGATCCATGAGGGCCAACTCGAACATGGACTGACCGCCGTTCGCCGCGAGGATCGAGGGAAAGGTCTCGCGCAGGCAATAAAGGCTGAGGTCGTCCTGCGGTCAATTGGCAAGGGATACAAACAGTTAAGAACCGACAACGATTCGCGAAACTTGGGGATTTTGTCGATCAACGATCGACTCGGATTCAAGCGCTTACCCGCGACGATTACGATGATGCGGATGAAGGCAGATTTATGATTTATGATTCACCGATCAAGCCAATAACAGCAGCGGGAACGGCCTCACCTCGGCCTCAAACACTCCCTCATCACCGAGTACCCGCACGACTTCGCCGTCGAACGCGGCTTCGTTGCGAAGCATCGCTCCTGCGATAAAGCCAAACTGGGGCGAATCAGCGCTCGACGTGATCACGCCAACATCTTCCTTTTTCTGGTGCCCGAGCGCTTGACCTGCCTTCATCGGCTGATCGGAAACTAACCCCATCCAGGTCTTGTTCGTGTGGCCGCGGCTGTGGAGGCGCATTAAGACTTCTTGACCCGTGTAGCATCCCTTCGTGTAGCTAATGTGCCGCCGTTCGAAGGCAGATCCCATTTCGGGAGGGAGGGTCTTCTCGTTCATGTCCACGCCGAATCGAGGCACTCCTGCCTCCAATCGAGCCGCATCAAACGCCGCTTCCGTAACCACCGAAAATGCCGCTTCAAGTTTCTTGATCGCTTTCTTCGCATCTATGGGCAACAGCAAATCCCAGCCCCCCAGGCCGGTGCGATTGGAACGAAGACAACAGACCTCGGCTCCTTCGTACTCGGTTACTGCCGCGTCCAAAAGGGGGAGGTCCAAGATTTCCTTGAGATCGCGTGTCGCCTCGGGGCCCTGAACAGAAATGAGCTTGTACGTTGGCGTCAGATCGCGGGCCTCGACACTCTCCATGACAACCATTTGCTGAACTCTTTGTAAAATGGGTTCCAGCGATTGACGATGGGCTCGAATCAGGAACCGGTCCGGTAAGGACCACATGTCGCACGCCGCGATCATTTGGCCAGTCGGCGAGCACATACAGAAGGCCCTCGAATCGCCAACCTGCACTTTTCGCAAATCGTTTGTTACTTGACCTTGCAGCCAGGCTCTACGGTCATCTCCCGTAAGCTCGATGAGACAAGAGTTGGTAAGCTCGTAGCGACCACTGCTCACTCGCAAGAGGTCGTACGAGGCCTCGTGTGCAGTGGAAGCGGAATCGGAAACCAAGCCCTCAGACATAAGTACACGTGCACGTCCGTCAGAATAAGATGGGACGCTCCGGTTATTCTACGCCGTTGCTCCCTTGTAGGTTTCTATGCTCGGCTTTGTAATCGCAGCTTTTGGCGTCCTCTTTGGCATCGGATCGGTGCAGGTTCGGCAATTTGAACAGGCCGCTGCCGCCGAGATCGCGAGCAAACTGCAGGGACCGGCAATCGTCCGCGTGAGCACCAAGCTCAACGGAATCATCGCCGGGCCGCTTGGCGATATCAAGCAAGGGACCATTGAGGCGAAGAACTTCTCCACCGAGGGACTGCCCCTTTTCACTGAACCTTGGCGTTCCAAACGAGGAATTCTTCGAGAACTGAAGTTAGATTTGCAGAACTTTCAGCTGGGCGGCTTGCGGGTCGAATCGCTTCAGGCGAGTATTCCGGATTGCCGATTCGATTACTCCCTCGCCCTGCGAAAGAAGCAGATGCGCCTCAGCAAGAGCGGGGTCGGCACCGGTGTAGTGCGGCTGAAAGACGTCGACTTGGCGGCCTTCATCTTGAAGAAGTTCAAGGAGATCAAGCGAGTCGAAGTCTCCATCCGCGACGACAAGGTGTTCGTCAAAGGATTTGGGGAGTTCGTCCTCGTGCAAACAAATTTTGAAGTCATCGCGACGTTGGTGTCCCCCGATGGGCGTACACTGGAGCTTGCGAATGCACGGATATACTTCGATGGCAAAGCGGCTGACGATTTCGCGAAGGCAGCCTTGCTCAAGACGCTGAACCCGGTGGTTGATTTGAATAAAGATTTGAAGCTCTACGACGCCGTCACCATCCGCAAAATCGTCCTTCGAGACGGCTTTGTGGAAGCGAGCGGCGATACCCGCATCCCACTTTCCCCCGAGGTGCCAAAGTGACGCGGCGAGAGTTCTTGCTGGCAGCTCCGCTCCTCGTTCGCCCCTGGCTACCGGCTGACCGCTTTGCGGACCTCTTGGCGGAGTCGGACAAGCGCGATTGGAAGCGGCTTCCCATTGGAATCCTGATCGCCGAAATCGGGAAGTTTCTAATCGGAACACCCTATGTAGGCGCCACTTTGGACCAAGACCCGCACAACGAGGCGTGCGTGGTGAGGCTGGACGGCCTCGATTGCGTGACCTTTTTCGAAGTGTGCCTAGGCTTTGCGCGGATGCTGAAGCGAGGAAATCGTACGTATGACGGCCTCGTGTCAGAAGTCACCCGAACCCGGTACCGAGATGGCAAGATTAATGGCTATCTTTCGCGACTTCACTACACGCTGGACTGGATGCGCGACAACGTAGCCAAGGGCGTCGTGGATCGAGTCTCTTTGACGGGAGAGGTGGATTTAGTGAAGCCGCTGAACTTCATGAGTGCACATCCGAACGCCTATGCCGCCTTGAAGGCGAATCCTTCCCTACTCACGCAACTTCGCGTTATCGAAGTTCGCCTGAGCGCGGATCCTCTTGTGCACGTCCCTGCCGACAAAATTGCTCTCATAGAGTCGAAGTTGAAGACCGGAGACATCGTCGGGATCGTGACCGACGTTGATGGTTTGGATTACAGCCACACGGGCTTAATCGTACGGAGCGGAAAATCCGCGCGGTTCATGCACGCGTCGTCCACCAAGAAGCAAGTGATTCTCGACGGCCGGATTTCCGAATACGTGTCGGGACGAAAGGGCGCCCTCGGTGCCTCCTTTGTGCGGCCCAAGTAAGTTGGTTTAGCCCTTCGTCCCCAGGTCTCCCGGACGTAAGAAACGCTTCACATCATACTGAATATGAGTCTTGTTATCCAGCCGCCTGACCCGTATTGAGCCAAAGTACACGTCGCCAAACTCGTACTGGACCGACGTGGTTTCGTTATGCACGCGAACATCAAAGTAGGACTGTGACTTCGCCTTCAAGAGTTTGGAAAAGTAATCTATGACATCTTTGACTGAATCCCCGGTTTCCTGGTCGGCACCAAAAGTCAGGTACTGGATGTGTCCGAACGAACATTCCAGCAGCGGGCCCGGATAGGTTTTGATTCCGTACACACGTTCAATGTTGCGGTCGAATTTGTGGACGGTCGCGCCATGAAGTTGCAGTTCGGCTGATACGGGAGTAGGAGTTCCAAGGATGACGGCAGCAATGGCGGCTGTATCACCAACTTTCGCTTCAGAGTGGCACTTGAGGCAGGTCTTGCTTCGATATGGAATAGCCTTAGCAGAAAAAGTGGACGTTCCAATTTGATTTACATACGTTGCCCCAGGGTTCCTTGAAATCAACCTGTAAGCCTCTGCAGCAGATTTAGCAAGAGCCAAGCGCGCCCTGCTACGAAAAGCCAGGTTGGGATCGCCCTTGAATCCCACCCAGATGACAACCTCACCTGGAGCCTCTTTCCCCTTCATTACCTTAGAACGAATGAGCCCATCTCCGAGTAGCTTTCCATTTTTCTTTGCGGCTTCTCGCAACGAATGAATCTTTTTCAGAGTAGCGACTTCGGCAGAAGCGCCTGCGGCAGTGGCATGGCGCGCCCCCTCTGCTAGAGTCACCCGGCTCCTGCCCATAATCCCGTCAGCCAAGAGCAGATCGTCGTTCATGAGATCGATGTAGGCATCCAGCATCGCCGTGGCATCTGAACGCGAGGGTGCAGGGCGGGTCGATGTCCACCATCCTGCTCCAATGGCACCGAGCCCCAATGCCCCAAGAAAAACAACCGACGTTCTCATTCCTTAGCTTAGACGATTCTCCCTCTTGGTTATGAGAGATAGGTTCGCGAAGTAAAATGACTCATGCCCGAGAGATACGAGCCCGCCGAATTTGAAGCCAAGTGGCGTCAACGGTGGGCGCAAGCTGATTTGTTTAAGACCCGCGAGGAGCCAGGCCGACCGAAGTTCTACTGCCTGGATTTCTTCCCCTACCCCAGCGGAGCGGGCCTTAGCGTCGGCCACTGCCGAAACTACATCCCAAACGACGTCATCTCGCGGCTGAAGTTCATGCAGGGCTACAACGTGCTGCACCCGATGGGGTTCGACGCGTTTGGGCTGCCCGCCGAGAACGAGGCGATCAAGACCAAAACCCATCCCGCCCCGATGATCGACAAGTACGCGGCGACCTACCGACGCCAAATGGATCTGGTCGCGATCAGCTACGACTGGTCCCGCTCGTTCAAGTCCTGCGAACCAAGCTACTACCGATGGACGCAGTGGATATTCAAGCTGCTGTACGAAAAGGGACTCGCCTATCGGGCGAATGCCGCCGTGAACTGGTGTCCGAAAGACAAGACTGCGTTGGCGAATGAAGAAGTCGTTGGAGGACTCTGCGAGCGTTGCGGAACACCGGTTGAAAAGCGGCAGATTCCTCAGTGGTACTTCAAGATCACCGACTACGCCCAGCGGCTGATTGATGATCTGGACACGATCGACTGGCCGGAGGGAATCAAAGCGCAGCAGCGCAACTGGATCGGCCGTAGCGAAGGCGTCGAGTTCGAGATGAAAGTGACATTCGGGGAGGGCGAAGCTTCAGCGAGCCGCTCACTAGATATCGCCGCGGAGTTGGCCGCGTTGAAGGCCGAAGTTGCCGAAGAGGGAACGAGTATCCCCGGCGCGGCGGCGGAGAAAATTACGTATCTGGAAGCCAAACTCGGCCTCGCGATGCAAAAGGTCGGTCTCGATCCGATGCCGCTGACCAAGTCAGATCACTTCGAGATAAAGGAACGACCGCTGACTTTCCGGGTCTTCACGACCCGGATCGACACGGTCTTTGGCGTGACGTTCTGCGTCCTTTCGCCAGAGCATCCGCTTGTCGCGGAGATCATAAAGCGAGTTCCAGATCGCGCTGCCGAAGTCAAGGCGTACCAGGACCAAGCCCGATTGAAATCTGACACCGAGCGAACCGCCGACACCAAGGATAAGACCGGCGTCTTCACCGGCGCGTACGCGGTGAATCCGGCAAGCCGGAAGAAAGTCCCCATCTGGATCGCCGATTACGTGATGATGAACTACGGCACTGGCGCGATCATGGCGGTGCCCGCTCACGACCAACGCGACTTCGACTTCGCGGTGAAGTTTGGGTTGGATGTCGTTCCGGTGATCAAGCCGACCGAGGAGTATTTCCGAAGCGTCGGCACCACGATGGAACTCTACTTGAGCGACCCCAAGTCGTTTAATCCTGTTTTCGAATCCAAAACCTCCGTCATGATGAACTCAGGCGGTTACGACGGCATGACTTTCGAGCAAGGCACCAAAGCCCTCGGCGAATGGATGGAAGCCAACGAAATCGGGGAGCGCAAGGTCCAGTACAAACTGCGCGATTGGCTGATTTCTCGCCAGCGCTATTGGGGCTGCCCGATTCCCGTCATCCATAGTAAGGAAGGCGAAACCCACCTCGTCGCCGATGAATGCCTGCCCGTGCTCCTCCCTGATGTCCAAAGCTACGAACCGGGGGACGACGGCTCTTCCCCGCTGGCGAAAATCGAAAGCTTCGTCAATGTCACCGACAAAGATGGCACGCTGGGACGTCGCGAAACGGACACGATGGGCGGATTCGCGTGCTCGTCTTGGTACTTCCTCCGCTTCTGCGACTCGGACAACGACGAGCAAGCCTGGGACCCGGAGAAGGTCAAGTATTGGATGCCGGTCGATTGTTACGTCGGCGGTGCCGAGCACGCTGTTATGCACCTGCTCTACGCCCGATTTTGGACGAAAGTGCTCTTCGACGCCGGCTTGGTTCCAGTTTCGGAGCCTTTCCAGATGCTCAAGAATCAGGGCCAAGTCTTAGCGCTGACTGCATACCGGAAACCGACCGAAGACGAAACGCTCCCTCCCGGAGAAGATGGAATCTTGCTTTCGTTTGAGGAAGCGAAGGCCCTTCCCGAGGAGGCCAAAACCTACCGCTGGGCGCGGATGAGCAAGTCAAAAGGCAATGTCGTCACCCCCGAAGAGGCGGTTGAAGCCTACGGCGCTGACGCGCTTCGCCTTTTCGAGCTCTTTGTCGCGCCATTTGACGCCGACGTCCAGTGGTCGAACGACGGCATGAACGGGACGGTCCGCTTCCTGAGTCGGATTTTCAAGTTCATGTCGGACATGCAGCCTCACTACAACGCGGGCTGGCGAGATTTCATTGGACTGGAACCGACAACCGAACAATCAATCAAGATCCGCCGGGCGACCCACCAGGCGATCCAGAAGGCTAGCGACGACCTGGAGCGTTTTGCGTTCAATACCTACGTCTCCGCGCTGATGATCTACATGAACACGCTGCAAGATCTGACCCGCGCAAAAGGTGGCAGCAGTGGCACGGACGTCCCGTCCTTGATTCCCAACCCCAGCCATCTTTCATCAGCCGAGACTTTCGCAATCTCAGAAGCCCTCGAAACCCTGGTGCTCCTTCTGGCCCCTGGGGCACCCCACAGTGCAGACGAAATGTGGGAAATGCTCGGTCATGCCGGGTTCACCTACCACTTGGAGTGGCCCAAAGCGAATCTAGAGTTAGCAGCCGACGACCTCGTAACCGTCGCCGTGCAAGTCAATGGCAAGGTGCGCGATACGGTCCAAATCCCGGCAGGCTCGACCGATGCCGCCCACGAGCAGGCCGCGCTGGCCTCGGCTAAGGTTCAGAGCTTCATTGAGGGCAAGACCATCGTAAAGATAATTGTGATTCCAAAGAGGCTGGTGAACATTGTCGTCGCGTAGGGCTTGGGTCCTGCTCCTTCTCTTCACGACCGGCTGCGGCAGCGGCGGCGCGGGGGATCGCATCATGGATCCGCCCGTCATCCGCACGAGTGCGGAGGCGAACGACTACGTCGTCAAGGCACGAACCCTCAGCGAGAAACTCCTTGAAAAGGTCGCCCACGGTGACTCCCTGAACGACAACGAGAAGGACAACCTCCGCGAAGCGGCCAACATCTTCAAGGGCATCACCGCCTTCGAGCCGACTCGGTTCGGCCCCTACTTCGGAGAAGGCAAAATCCGCTACGCGATAGGTGAGTATAAAGAAGCGGGCGATCTCATGCAGCAGGCCATCGCTTTGGCCCCGCCTCCCAAGCCAACGCCGCCGATCGAGGTCATTCAAATGGTCGCCGAGGCCCACTACATCTCGTCCCGATGCCTGTTTTTTATGGGCCAATACGAAGATGCGATTGAAGCCGCGAGCCTGGCCATGGCGATGGCACCCACCAGTCCAGACTATATGATGGCGCTCGCATCGGCCTTGATTGAACTCAAGAGCAAGGACCCGAAGCTGAATCAGAAAAATGAGGACACAGCCAAACAGCTCATCAACCAAGCCCTCGGCCTGGACCCGGCTCATAAGGAAGCGCTCCGGCTCGCGAAGTTTCTAAAGATGCGCTAGGGGCCTACCACTTAAACAGCGAATCCGGCAATCCCGCATTGATCACCATTTTTGTGTACTCGGTAATTCCGGCAACCTTGTCATCGTTGTTCTTGACCGTACACCGCGTGGGGAACCAGATTCCGTCTTTGTTCTTCGGGTTCTCATAGATGAACGTTGCGAGTTGGATGCCTTCTTGGTTGAACCAGACTCGCTTTGTGATGTACTTCTTGTCTTTGCTGACCCAGACTCGGTTGCGGCTGCCGTCGTCGTATTTGGTCTGATACGTAAGATCAAAGACGAGGTCTCCGGATTCCCGATCGACGCGAACGAAGGTGCCTTTGAACGGATCGGCGAACAAGGACGGGGTGAGGATGCCGAAATCCATTAACGTTTGGCGCTTTCCGGGTGCTTTGGAGACGTCATCGGTGCCCTTGATTCGGCCGCCGACGTTGTAATATTTCTTGGTGCCGTTCATGATGTACATCAGCTTGGTGTCATCGACAACGGATTCCAGGCGGAGCATGTAAGGCTCCTTCACTTTGGCGGTCATGAAATCGAAACGGTACGAATAGGCGAAATCGCTGTTGATCTTCTTGAGCTCTTTTTGGTAGCCCTTGACCGCGCGGGCCTCAAAGGTCGCGTCTCGGAAGCCCTTTTGGACGATGTCGTTCCAATCGTACGTGTTTTGCGCCCCAACCATCAGAGCCGCGAGTGCTGCGAATTGCATCATGCCTTGAATCTCTCTCCTATCTTCTCAATGGGACACGGATGCATACCCGTGCTCCAACCCATAAGGTTCCTTTAGCTTTGACGTCTCAGGGGGCCTTGTCGCTTCGCTCTTGGGACCAACGTTTAAGGCGGTGTTATGGTGAGCAAGCCCATCCGGGTGACGCCGTTTAAGTTGGCGCGGATCTCAGCGTACCTCGTGGTGGTGACCGGTAGCGTCCTTATGGTGAATGTCATATTGTTCCGGCCGATGGGAATGTTCACACCGCCCACCGCGACTCGCGCCTCGGGAATCGAAGACACGAGGCCAACATTGACGCTCACATATGCGGTGCTTGTAAGCCGGACCGTGCCGATGCAATCTGCACCCCCCACAACTGGATTGGTTCCCAACGTGAGCGTGCTCAGAATGTAAGGATTGACTTTGAAGGTCGTTTTTCTGATCGCGCCTGCAGAGGTCGCCGTGATCGTAGCCACGCGCTCGATGGTCGATGGAAGGAGATTGACACTGAATGGTGCCGATATGTTTCCAGTCGCGACCGTCGCCGATGACGGAACGGACACATACGTGCTGCTACTCGACAGACTCACGACCAAGCCCTTTGTTGCCGGGCGGTAAAGATTGATCTGCCCCATAAGGACTTGGCCGCCATATCCACTCGCGACGGTGCGTGTGAGGTCCCGCAGTCCGGTAGGTGTGGCCAGGGAGACAAATCCCGCTTCCGTCCCGGGGGTGAAGCCGACGCCCTTGCCGCACCAAGCGACCTCGCCATTGGAAAAGACATGGAGGGCTCGCGGGATGGTGGCAGCGCCGAACTGGGTTAGCTCGCCAAGCGAGTTTCCGTACAAGGAATCGTAGAACAAAAGCGACGCGTAACTGTGATAGAAATCAAGGAACGAAACTGTACCGTATTTGTCGCAAGCGACCCGCATGGATTCTGCGTTCGTCGTCGGTCCGAATGCGGGATCCTTCACCCAACGCAGGCTGAGCCCGGCTTAGTTGAAGGCGATTTTCCACGGACGAAAGGAGAGACCCGAGTTGTTCGATGCACTGCCCGCGAGGTAAAGATTGCCGTAGATGTCGCATGCAAGGTCTCGGATGCGGGCGTAGTTCGCGCCGTAGGCGTTGGCCGAGATCGTTTGGTTTACCGACCCGTCAAAGGGATTAATCCGCTTGACCTCGATGAGATTCGTTCCGGTCCGGCCCGCGGTGAAAAGATAGTCGGGTCCATAGTCGGTATGAGCGAGGTGAGTCGCGTGGCCCATCGGAGTGTTGTAGATGTACAGGCCGCCAATGTTCACCTTGATCAGCCGGGCATTGCTCGTTGTGGTCAGGAAGCCATCAGTCCCGTAGAGCAAGTACAGCCCTTGTGGGGTGGCGATCATGTCGTTCACCGTGTCGTTGGGTGAAATGGCGATCGTCGTTACGGGCTCTCCTTTCACGGATCCTCCTTTGATGCTGATGAGCAGGTGCCACGTCGTCGAGTTTGTTTTTCGCCGGGAAACTCGATAGCTTGTGTTACCGGAAGAAACGATCCCCATACAAGTTGTCGCGGCTTCCGAATAAGGGCTGAACGTGGTGCCAGTGCCTGCGTAGCCATTAAATCGTGATTGAAACACGGTTGAGCCCGCGGGCCGGTAGTTGTGAGCAACTTGAATGAGTTCGGAGAGAGCGCCTTCGGAAACTGCACCTCCGATCGCATTGCTCAGCGCGGACGTGCCTTCTTCTCGGAACCACTGAAACGTCCCCGCATGGTCGTACTTTACGACAATGGCGTCAGTATCGGAAGCTGAGTACACCTTGTCGCCGAAGCAGTAGATGTCCCCGGCTGAGTTAACTCCGATGCCAATGAAGGAGGTTGGGGAGGCGTACACGCGGGTCCACAAGGCGACTTGAGCGCCGGCTAGCAAGGAACTCAGAATCAAACCAAGGCAAAGCAATGAGCGCATAGCTCCATTATAAGATACTTTTCACGCGGTACCCTCTCGGAGGCATGATAAGCGTCCTGATCGTGAACTGGAACACGCGCGATCTGTTGGATGCCTGCCTTGCTTCGATTTCCCGCTTTCCTGGGTCCTCTGGGGTTGAGGTGATTGTTGTCGACAACGATTCATCGGATGGCTCGGCGGACATGGTACGACTTAAACATTCTTCGGCCCGATTGATTGAACCGGGTTCGAACACAGGTTATGCACACGGGAACAACTTGGCGATGGAGGCCGCCTCGGGGGAGTTTTTGCTGACGCTGAATCCGGACACGGAACTCTTTGCGGACACGTTTGATGAAGCGGTCGCAGTGATGGAGCGCTTACCAGATGCTGGAGTCTGTGGAGCGAAGCAGATATTTACCGATGGGACGGTGCAAGCTTCCGTCCGCGGGTTTCCTTCGGTTATGGGGATTATTGGGGATTTGACGGGGTTGGGTCGCGTTCTTCCGAAATCGGGGTTTGGTTCGTATCGGTTGGCTGGATTTGATTATGAAAAGGAGCAGATTGCGCCCCAGCCGATGGGGACGTTCTTGATGTTTCGGCGGTCGGCGCTAGCTTCGTTCGAAAATCAAAAATCAAAAATCAAAAATCCCTACGACGAGTCCTTTCCGATCTTTTTTAATGAAGTCGACTTGCTCTTGCGCCTCAAACGGGCAGGGTGGGGCGCCGTCTATTCGCCGAAGGTCCGAATCTTGCACCACGGAGGAGAGGGCACCAAACAACGACGTAAGGAGATGATCTGGGAATCTCACCGGAGCCTTGTGCGTTACTTCGAGAAGCACCACCCTTCCCCGCTGCTGTTCTTGTTCAAGCTGATCGTTTTTGCGGGAGCTTTTGTACGCGCCCGAGGAGTCTATGCCGGATTTCGACCTTAGCATAACCATCTGCAGTTGGAACACCCAGAGCGATCTGCGTGCGTGTTTGGCCAGCTTGTGGGAGGTTCGGGAGGAGGCGAAGGTCGAGGTCATCGTAGTCGACAATAACTCCGAAGATGGGTCGGCGGACATGGTCGAGGCCGAGTTTCCGTGGGTGCGGCTGTTTCGGATGGCGACCAATCTGGGTTTTACGGGGGGTCAAAACTACGCGATGGAGCGGCGTTTGGGGGAGCATGCGTTGATGCTGAACTCTGACACGATCGTGCATTCGGGGGCGCTGAGTCGCCTTCTCGCATTCGTTCCGGCTCATCCCGATGTGGGGATGGTGGGGCCAAGGCTGCTGAACTCGGACGGCTCGCTTCAGTACTCGTGCCGTCGCTTTCCCAATCCGATCGCGGCTTTATTTCGCAACACGACGATCGGAAAGCTGTTTCCGAAGAATCGCTTCACGCGAGACTACTTGATGCAGGATTGGAATCACGACGTCGAGCGCGATGTGGATTGGGTTTCGGGAGCAGCCTTATTGGCGACGG
>JBKJJL010000087.1:0-11029 GCA_046597875.1 Fimbriimonadaceae bacterium
CCCAGATCTACCTCAAGCGCGAAGACCTGAATCACACCGGCGCGCACAAGATCAACAATGTGATCGGCCAGGCCATGCTGGCGCGGCGCATGGGCAAACCGCGCGTGATCGCGGAAACCGGCGCCGGCCAGCACGGCGTGGCCACCGCCACGATCTGCGCGCGCTACGGCCTGGAGTGCGTGGTCTACATGGGCAGCGAAGACGTGAAACGCCAGTCGCCCAACGTGTACCGCATGAACCTGCTTGGCGCCCGCGTGGTTCCGGTCGAATCAGGCAGCAAGACCTTGAAAGACGCGCTGAACGAGGCGATGCGCGATTGGGTCACAAACGTGCGCGACACCCATTACATCATCGGGACCGCGGCCGGCCCCCATCCCTATCCATTCATGGTGAGGCAGTTTCAGCGGGTGATCGGAGACGAAGCACGCGCCCAATACCTTGCAAAATTCGACTGCCTACCGGATGTCGCCATGGCCTGCGTCGGAGGAGGTTCCAACGCGATCGGCCTCTTTGCGGGATTTCAGAATGATCCTTCGGTGAGGCTCATCGGCGTTGAAGCCGGTGGTTTGGGACTCGCAACTGGAATGCATGCCGCGCCGCTCACGGCGGGCTCCCCGGGAGTTCTACACGGCAGCTATAGCTACATGATGCAGGACCCAGACGGCCAAGTTCTCCCGACCCACTCGGTTAGTGCCGGTTTGGACTATCCCGGAGTTGGAGCCGAACACAGCTACCTCAAGGACTCGGGTCGCGCCGAGTACATCGCGGTCAACGACGACGACGCACTTGCTGCCTTTCGTCGTCTGGCTGAACTCGAAGGTCTGATTCCCGCCTTCGAATCGGCTCACGCATTTGCACCCTTGTTTGCGCCTGGGCTTTTGTCGCCAGGCACGAAGGTTCTGGTGGGCCTTAGTGGCCGAGGTGATAAGGACATGGAGACCGCGGCAAGGCTTTTCGATCTTGGCTAGAACCACAGACTAAGCGGACATAACGATCCGGCTGAAGCTTGTTGGATCCAGGCTCGCCCCGCCAACCAGTCCGCCATCGATGTTCGGCTTCGAAAACAGCTCTTTGGCGTTTTCGGGCTTCACGCTGCCGCCGTACAGGATACGGACTTCATTCGCGACATCGACATCGACGAGTTCGCCCAGCATTTCTCGAATAACGCCGCAGACGCGATCGGCCTCGGCTGAAGGGCAGGTATTACCGGTACCAATCGCCCAAACTGGCTCGTACGCAATCGCCAAGAAGTACAGTTCACTGGAATCAATGCCTTCTAGTGCGCCCGCCAACTGACGCCGGATCACCTCTTCCGTATTGCCGGCTGTCCGCTCGTCATCAGTTTCGCCTACGCACAGGATCGGATTGACCGAGTGAAAATTAAGCGCCCGAATTTTGAGGTTGACCGTATGATCGGTCTCCGCGAAGTAGCCCAGGCTGTTCTCGCTGACTTCAGTTTTGCCAAACCGTCCGCGAGTCTCTGAATGGCCAACAATGCAGTACGTGCATCCAAGGTCATAAAGCATCGCCGCGCAAATTTGACCCGTGAAGGCACCACATTCTTTCCAAAAAACGTCTTGAGCACCAACCTGAATGTGTGTGTTTCGGCAAAGCTCTCGAACCCGCGCGATCGAGGTGAAGGGAGGACATACGGCAACGTCAACGTTTGATTTGGCATCCACTCGCTTCGTGAACGTCTCGAAAGCGGCGGTTGCCTCAGCGACCGTCATGTTCATCTTCCAGTTTCCGACGACGAGTTTCGTTCTCATAACTCCCACGGCCCACTTTACCGGTAGCAAGGGCGTGCGCGCATAATGGCCTATGCCTCTCGATTCCTCCGCGCTTCATAAGTTGATCGAATCGTGCTTGCGAGACCGGATGCGCGCAAAGCCTCACGCGGTAGACGTGTCGTTGCTTCGGCGGTGTATGGGATTAGAGCCTTTCCCGCCACGAACAGATCTTGCAATCGAGCGTGGCGAGACGCTGCCGTGCGGAACGTTCGAACGGCGCTTGATCTCGTTCGAGTCGCGTCCCGGCGTGCGCCTGGCCGCAAATGCTTATCTCCCCGATCATCCGGGTCCACACCCGTTTGTGCTCATCGCCGCAGAACAATGGGAAGAGGGCCGAAAATCCGCGTGGGTGCAAGCGATGGGTTTATCGCTCGCCATGCAGGGCTTCGCCGCGCTTGCAATTGACCCGCCGGGTGTTTCAGATCGGGCTGCTATGGGTCCTTCTCGCGACCCCCAACTATCGGCTTCGTTACCAGCGGCCGGAGTGTATGTTTGGGATCTCATGCGCGCTATCGATGTGGCAGGCATCGAACTGGGCGCGATGATCGAGCGGGTGGGACTGGTCGGCGTCGGTGTCGGCGGCGAGGCCGCACTCCTGTGCGCAGCCCTCGATTCCCGGATTGCTTGTGTCGTGGTCGGCGGGGCTGGGCATTCTCAAGAAATGACCGTAGACGGAACTTACGGAACGCTGCCGGGGATCGCCGAGATTGGAGATTGGGCGAATGTCCTCGCCGGAAGAGCGGGCCTTCCGATCCATTTCTTGGCCGCCGAGTCGGATGCTCCCGAGCGGATCGAATCAACTGCGAAAAAACTGCGAGGGACGTATTCAAAATCCCAACAAACTCACGTTAGACTGGACCGATTTCTGGGCGGCAGAGACCTCAATCGTCGAATGCGTGAGGCCGCAAGTGGGTTTCTGGCTACGCACTTGCAGGGAGCCGAGGCCAAGATTTATGTGCCCGAACCCCTCCCTATGACGGACGGCTTACTGAACTCGGCACCCGCCAATACCGAGGACCCAAGTTCACTGAGCTGGGTGACTCAGGGGCTCTCTTTCATGGATTTGGCGAGCGCGGGTCTCGCTGCCCCCTATCCTGACCAAACGGTCGACCTGATCCCGTGGGGGAAGTACGGGCGTTTAGACGCTCTCGCAGAAACCGAGACGATAAGGCTTGTCGATCACGGAGACTCGCCAAACGTCCTCGTCTTGCCCGCCCTTGATCCCCAGTTGCTCATTCCACTCGGTCTGTCACTTCCTGATTTTTACGCCCAACTTCTCCACTTGTGGCTTCCCGGCGCACCCGAAGGATGGGAGCCGCTGGGGTTGCAGGGGGACGCCCTGACCGCGATGATTGCTTCCGTGAGAACCCTCATTCGGGGGGCGGAAACAAAGCATCCTCCCAAAAGAGTGGAAGCCGAAGGTCCCCTCTCCAGCCTGACCGCGCGGATCTTGGGCCACTTTCGACCTGAGTTGGAGATTGAAGTCTCCCACTCCGCGGGCGACTGGATCGAGGTCTTGGCACAAGGCGTCGTTGTGCCAGGCGCCCGGTACCGAAAGTGGCCGTTCAATCCGACTGTTGTAGGCGAGGAATCCGTGGCGGAATCTGTCCACCTGGACGAGGACTTACCGATTGACGCGTCTGAAGATTTAAGGGAGATATCGGCGGCGCCTGCCGGTGCCGAGGGATTTCCGAGCGACGAGCCCGTAGCCGATCAACCCGATCCCAGCTATGATGGCGAGAGGCATGATCAAGCCAAGCAGTGACCGAATCAGCCCACCCACGAACCCTAGGGTCAGTACGGCGGCGATGATAATCAAACCAAGCTTTACAGTTCCCGACATTTTCATTTCTCCTGGTGCCGCGTAACTCATCGGCCCATGTGTTTGTATGCTCATTATAGGCTGAATGTTCAAGCAGGGCTGTCAAGCGGGGTCGAAGGTCCCGGCGCCATAATGATTGGGGGAGCGAGAACTTTGCGGCGACTTAATCCGTCTCTGCCTTGTTCGTACCGGTAGAACCCCTTTCTTTTTAGGGCAGAACCCGGCTACAATACGGAGTCATGCCAGTTGTGTCTGAGTTAAGGTACGAGTGGCTAATTGAAAAGGAAAGAGGTGTATGTCGGTGATCGTTAAGAAGACGACGACGTTGCGTTGGGGAGCGGTCTTAGGATCGTTTTTTGCGCTTTCGCTAGCCGTGACGGCAATCCATCGTGCAAATACGCACGATGCGCGCCAGGGTGCCAAGGCTCCTGCCAACCAAGCTAAAACGCCCAAAGCGTTGACGCCTAATGGTCTGGACTTTGGATTTATAGAGAACAAGGGGCAGTGGGATGACCGCGCCTCGTTCTATGCCGGATGGAAAAACCTGGACGTCTGGGTTTCCAAGCAAGGCATCACCTATGACTTTTTCAGGATGGGGGACATAACCTGGCGTGAGTCACGCAAGGGAATGGCCAAGCCGCGAAGTCGATCGGGACATGTCGTCTCGCTGAACTTCCTTGGCTCGAGCCCCAGCCCCGTTTCGTCTGGTTTGGGCGAGCGCGAAGGCTATTTGAACTTCATCAAGGGCGATAACAGCGTCTCGAACGTGAAGACATACAATGAGGCCTGGGTCAACAACCTCTATCCCGGCGTCAATATGCGCGTATATCGGGATAACCAGTCACCACGGTTTGACCTCATCGTCGCTCCGGGCACAAGCCCCAGCACGATCCGATTCCAATACCAGGGCGCACATTCCACGCGAATTGCCGACAACAACACCCTCCTGGTGAAGACGCGATTTGGAGAGGTTTCTGTCACTGATCTCTATGCGTACCAGCAGGTTGCCGGCCAGAATCAGCAGGTCGCTTGCAAATTCGTTCAGCGTACAGATGGCACGTTCGGATTCGAGCCAGGTGCTTACGATCAAAACAAGCCACTCGTTATTGATCCAATCGTCTATTCGACGCTCTTCGGTGGTTATGCCTCAGGCCTTATTCCTGGAGATGACATCGCCTACGATGTCGTTGCCGACCAGTTCAACCAAGCGTTCGTAACTGGTTCAACCGTTGCGGTTAACTTCCCCGTTACGAACGGTGCTTACGATATCTCAGTCTCCGGATTCGATGCCTTCATAACGAAATTCCGAGCAGACGCTACCAACCTCATCTGGGCGACCGTAATCGGCGGCGCAGGCACCGAAGAATCGCTCGCAATCGCCGTGGATCGAGCTGGTCGAGCTTGTATCACAGGTTACACGACCTCGCCGGATCAGCCAAGCTCCGGAGCATTCCCCACGACTCCGAATGCATTCCAAACAACTTATTCGCAAGGCGGTTCCGACGGATTTGTTGCGCGCTTGAGCAACACTGGCGGCGCGCTTGATTTCGGTAGCTACGCGGGTGCCTTTGCTCCGCCTCTGCCGCCTCCACCTGGCGATTTCGGATTCGATATCGGCCTTGACCTCGATGACAATATGTTCGTTGTCGGCCAAACGGAGGGAGCGGATTTCCCGACGACTTCGAACTCACTGCAGCCAAACTACGGAGGCTCCACGACAGACGGATTCGCCCTGAAGATTTCCACTTCGGGCGGCCTTACTTACTCAACATTTGTGGGCGGCTCAGCAGGTGAGTCCTGCAACGGAGTTGCGGTGGATGACATCGGCAACGCGTTCATCGTAGGTAGCACCGCTTCAGCCAACTTCCCACTTGTTGCGGGCTCCTTTGACACGGTTGTTCAAGGTAGCGACGCCTTTGTTGGCAAGCTGATCCCGACCGGTCAATCCTTCGATTACTGCACCGTCATCGGCGGAGCCGCTGGTGAATCGGGCAGCGGAATCGCCCTCGATCAGAACGGCAATGCCTACATTTGCGGTTCCTCGGGTTCGGTTGATTTCCCGCGAACGGCTGGAAGCTTTGACAACATCTACGATCCTCCATCCGAGAACTATGTAACGAAGCTCGCGATCGACGGTCGCTCGCTCGTTTACTCGACGTTCATGAATGGTGGCGGATCTCAGCAAGCTATCGGCGTGGACGACCTCGGTGTCGCCCATATTGTCGGTATCAACAACATATTTGCTCAGCCGTCCATTGTGACGACGGCGCCTCCCGCGGGCGATGACCAAAGCTATAACGGCCCTCAGAATCCGTTCGCGATCGGCGACGCCTACCTTCAAGCACTTGACGAAGCAGGCACGAACATTATCTACGGTAGCTTCATTGGTGGCCCGAACGACGAAGCTGGCCTTGGCCTCTACGTAGACGGTTCGCGCAATGCTTATGTTGTCGGTCTGAGTAACTCAGAGGATGGCGGCTTCCCGACGACGAATGGCGTTTTCAAGCCGACGATGTTCAACGACAACTTCCCGAATCCGCCGTTCTTCGACGGCTTCCTGATGAAAGTCAAGGTCCGGCCAACGCCGCTCCTGAACACGATCGTCATTACGCCCGGCTCTGTCGCGGGTACTGAAGAAGCGCAGATGACGATCAATCTGACGGGTGTCGCATCGCCCGGTGGTGCCGTCATCCGAATCTTGTCTAACAATGAGAACGTGGCTCGTCCAGTTGACGCGGGCGGCAACTTGCTCGATCAAGTCGTTGTTCCCGCTGGATCCAACACGTTTGGACCCATTCGAATCACGACATCCGACGTGGTGACTCCCTTCGCGGTGACGTTCTCGGCTGAACTTGAAGGCGACACCAAGACAAGTAACCTCACGGTTGCTCCTTGGCTGACCAACTTGGTTATTAGCCCGAACAGCGTCGTCGGTGGAAACCGGGTCACGGGCCGTGTGAACTTGTTCAGGCCTGCAGTCGCGGGTATGACCGTCGCGGTGAGCTCAAGCGATCCGCTTCGAGCCTATGCGGTTAACGCTGCTGGACTGAGAATCAACTCGTTTGTCGTGCCAACCGGCGATACGACCGCGACGTTCGACGTTCTCACCAGAGGCGTAAACGCCCCGACCAACGTGACGATCCTCGTGAAGATTAGTTCGCCTAACCTTCAAGTCACCCGATCACAAACTCTCCAAATCGTTCCCGCAAGCCTTCGAAGCGTTTCTTTCGCGCCGAATCGCGTGAATGGCGGGGAGAAATCAATTGGAACGATCCTGTTGGACGGCGAGGCCGGACCTACCCCGATTCGAGTTGATCTTCGGCAGGGAAGCACCGGTAATCCTCCCGTTGGCGTCACCTTCGCGAATGGCCTGAACACCTTTGCGTTGTTCATCAGCCAAGACCCGAACGACGTTAACAAAGGCAAGTCGGCCAACTTCCAAGTGACGGCAGGCGTGGCAACTGGCAATACGTTCCGCAACGTGATCGCCGAGCGACTCAACACGAATCCAATCCAAACCCGACAAGGCACACTCTTCGTAGACCAGACGGCCATCGCGTCGCTGGATCTCGAAGCGCTGAGCGTCGTCGGCGGAGAGGTCGTGACGGGTCATATCACCCTTAGCCAACCAGCGGCACCCAGTGGCCTTCGTTGCAAGGTGCGCTCCAGCAACGTCACGTACGCTCCATTCGGCGGCACGGTTACGGAGATTGAAGTCTTCGTGCCCGCTGGTGCCATTAGGAGCAACGACTTCCTCATCACAACGAAACTCCATAAGGGTCCAGGAAATCAAACATCGACGATCAGCACGTTCAAGCAAGGCTATCCAGACTTGTCGAGAACGTTGACTATTCGGCCGGTGGACTTGACCTTTACCACAGCTCAGAACTCCGTGATCGGAGGCTCGCAGAACTTTAACTGCACGCTTACCCTCTCGGAAATCGCGCCCACCTACGGCGTCAACGTAGCTCTCACTTCAAGTGATACGACTGCGCTGACGGTGCCCGCAAACATAAAGATTCTCGTGGGCACGAACGTTGCGACCTTCCAAGCGATCAGCAAGAGTGTGACGGTAGCCAAATCGGTGACGATGACGGCTACAGTGAACACGCTTCCATCTGCTCTCATCAAAACGAAGACGGTCATCGTGAATCCGCTCGGGATTAGCCTCTCGCTTAACCCTGCGGTCGTGACTGGCGGCCTCTCCTCGACCGGTACGGTTACCGTAGCGGCTCCGGCTGGCTCTAGTGGCCTTCGCGTTAACCTGAGCAGCTCGAATACGGCGGTGGCGCAAGTGCCCTCGGCGATCGTTTTGCCAACCGGCGCAACGACGGGCAACTTCAACATTGCAACCTTCCAAGTAGGCGCGGACGTGAGTGTAACGATCACGGCCCGAACGCCTGCGGGAGTTGCCGCAACAGCAACGCTGAGAGTGGTCTCACTGAACATCCAAGTCACGGTTAACCCGAACTCGGTGGTTGGTGGTATTCAAAATACCGTCGGAAATACGGTCATCAGCGCCCCTGCACCAGCAGGCGGTTCGTTGATCACACTGACGAGCAGCTTGCCATCTGCGGCGTCCGTTCCGGCAACGGATCGGATCCCAGCGGGGGCAACTCAGCGCTTGTTTGTGATCAGGACGTCGCAGGTATCGACAGATCGTACAGTTACGATCACGGCGAAAACGAGTTCGGGCCGAAGCGCATCCACAACGATGACAGTACGCGCCTTAACGATCGCCCTGTCGCTTAGCCCAAGCACGGTAAACGGAGGCCCTGCCTTCTCGACGGGATTGGTAACGCTCGGCAACAATGCACCTTCGGGAGGCATGCTCGTCACATTGAGCAGCAACTCGGCTGCCGCGTCGGTACCTTCTTCGGTAACTGTTGGTCAGAATACGTCCACCAAGACGTTCTCCATCTCGACGAACCCAGTTGCAGTTGACACCAACGCGACGATTACGGCTCGCCTCCCAGCAGGCCGAACGGCGACTGCGGTGCTTCGAGTCCTCGCGGCCCGGATCACGCTCCTGACTCTCTCGAGCTTCACCGTCATCGGCGGAGATTCCACGACTGGGACGGTCGCGATCAACATTCCGGCTCCCGCTAATGGCGCGAACATCTCGCTGACATCCGGGAACGCCATCGTACAGGTGCCACCGACCGTTACGATTACTTCAGGAAACACCTGGCGGAACTTTACGATCACGACGACGCAAACTCCGGTAGACGTGAATGTCTCGATTACGGCAACCTATGGAAGCTCAACGAGAACGGTCACGTTGCAGGTGTTAGCGCCGACGCTGACCGGGTTGGTTGTGAATCCGGCCTCTGTAACAGGTGGCCAAGGCAGCACCGGAACGGTAACGATTGACCGCAATGCTCCAGCGGGCGGCATCGTCATTCAACTCTCGAAGGATCCGGCCGCGACTGGTTCGCCCTATGTGAACTTGCCGGCGTCGGTGACGATTCCGGCAGGATCGAGGAGTGCATCGTTCGCGATCACAACTCTGCAGGTATCGAGAACCGTCGCCACGCAAATCTCGGCAACGTTCCCTCAGCGAACGCAAGTCGAGACCGCGGTCCTTACCTTGCTACCGCAGTAAGGGACCAAGCAAAAGGCCCCGGCTCAATCTGAGCCGGGGCCTTTTCTTTGTGCGCCCAGCAGGGCGCACCGACTTGGGGTGAAAGGACAGGCGAGTTCTAAAGGTCCTGATGCTTGCGCGGAGTCGCCTTGCTCCAGGGGGAAGAAGAACATCCAGCTCGACTATCTCGCTTTTGCTGTTATGCCGACGACTGCAACATCCCACCACCCCACCTTGGGATGGCGACAGTGGTTAACTGGAACTGCGCGCTCGTCTCAGAAAGGTTAATCGTAATCGCGTACGCGCCGGATCCACTGCGAGGTCCTTACGCCGCCTGATCGAGCAAGACCGCCGCTCGCGTGCTCATTCGGCTCTTGAAAGGGCCCTTTTGCTCGTGACCGAGCTTCGCGATGAGGGTCAGCTTGCCGTTCACGTATTCCATCTCGGTTTCGAGAAGCGTTTTGTTCTTATCGAGAACGTGCTGGATGTTGCGGGCGGCGACCATCACGCGGTTCGCCACGCTTTGAAGTTCCTGCCCTTCAGCCTTTTCCAGGCCGCGTACCAAACCTCGAAGATTGGATTCGGTACCCAGCTCTTGGGCCAATCTGGCAGCGCACGCTGCAGCAGCATCGTCGATCTCGCGCAGCATGGCGAGAAGACTGTCAAGTTCGGCCTCAATGCGCTCGACACGGACGACATCCCGCAGCGTAAGGGCCGCAGTTTGCTCGTGCATGGAGCGCAATAACCTTTCAGAAGTGCTCAGCCAGTCCCACCAAAGAGACTGGAGTTCGCGCGAATGGGTCAGAGTTACTGTTTTCATGATCTTGTTTGGGGGACGGTGTTGGGGTGTTAGGGTGTTGGGGTGTTGGGTGTTGGGTGTTGCGTGTTGGGCTCCGTTCTCCCGTTCCCCCGTGCGTCCGTTCCACCGCTCTCTCGTTCTCCCGTTCTTCCGCCTACTCCTGCAGGGCCTTCGCCTTCAAGGTCAAGGTCCTTGAGTTGATGCGCTTCGTGCCGACGTAGACAGCTATTTTGATCGTCGCGACAGCTGTGTTCAGGCCGCTGATCGTTTCCACCATGAACGCCCGGGGACCGACGGGGGCGAGAAATTCGGATCCGGCGCTATCGGCGATGTATTCCGTGACAATGCCGGGAGACTCGTAAACCGCCCTCAGAGCCGCTTGCACGAACTCGCTATGGGTGATCGTTTGGCTCCTTCTGGTCACCGTGATCGTTGCTGGGATGAGGAGTTCGATGTCTTCCTCCTTGACCGCCGCGAGTTTTATTTTTCCGATAATCTGGGCTCGATCGAAGAAGCGCTTTGCCCCAAGGGCGGGGGCGCCGCCGATTTCAATGTTCTTTAAAAACTGTTGCCTTGTGGGCTCGCCTTCGACGACGGCAATGTCGCCCAGGGTCACCGTTTCGCCGGACACTTCCGCCGTGGAAACAGCGGAGATCTTCGGTTTAGCCGGATCGCCCTTTGGAGTGGGTTTCGTCTCTACTGGCTGCTCAGTCGGCTTTATTGGTTGAGTTGCGGGCTTAGGCTCATTCGTTGCCTTGGGTTCGATGGGCGACGAGGTCTTCGATTCGATCGTCGGAACGGTCTCCGATCGAATGACGCCATTTGTGTCGTCGCCAGGGTCCCCAAGCTTGGGCCGCTCCGTCGACAGGAGCACGCCGTTCTTTTCGTCTAGGGCCGTACCTTCTGGGAAGAGAGCAAGAACCAGTCTTCCAATCTTTGCCTTATCGCCATTGCGCAACGCGAATACATTGCCCTCGAGATCCACTTGCAGTGACTGGCTGACAATCGGCGCGGCAATCGTAGGCAGGACCGCA
>JBKJJL010000136.1:0-6339 GCA_046597875.1 Fimbriimonadaceae bacterium
AGCAATCACCTCCGTGGATTTCCTCGAACGCCCTATCGCGAAACACAAACCGGCCGAGGCCCTCGAACTTTCCGAACCCAACTGGAGGATCGTTAGTCTGCGCTTTGGCCCGAAGCGTGTAAACTCGCGGCGTCCGTGAATGATCCGCTGGCCCGATATCTGCAGCAACGCTCGTATCGCACCGAGCGACGACTTCGATTGCGTGCGCTGAAGGGCAGCGAAGCTCTCGATCTCGCCGCGCGCGCTTATCAGCAAACCGGACGCCCCATGCTCCAGGTGGTGGCCTTGCCGACGCTCTTCTGCTTGGCGGGATTCGCATTCTTCTGGTCGTATGCATTCCCGGCGCTGTGGACGACGAGGAATCCGGGAAACACCCAAGGGCAACTTGCCGAAGCCGCGATCGCCATGGCCCTCGCAATGTTCGTGGCCGCGCCGCTTTTTCTCATTGGAGCATCGTTTGCGACCGCCGTCACCACGCGGCTCGTCGCGGATTATATGGTCGGCAACGTTCCCCATATTGAGGGTGCGCTTCGGGCGGCACGAGCAAAACTCGGCGCGATGCTGAAGCTGCTTTTTCGAGAAATGCTGGTGGGCAGTGCGTTCTTTTTAGCCGCAATGGGCCTCCTCATGGCGAGCGCGTTCATCACGGTGGCGAATCCGGACAGCTTAGAGGGCCCAGCGACTATCGCGGCGATTGCCACGTTCGCGTTTTTCGTGGGATTTCTCTGGGTGCCGATTGTGCTGTGCCGAAATGCGCTCGCGCCCGCCGCCATGATGATGGAAAACCTGCCGTCGAAGGCAGCGATGAAGCGCAGCCACCACTTGCTGAAGGGCGAAGCGCGGCACCCGTCGGGTTACGAAAGCTTGTTCAACGGACTCATCCTTATCGCGCTGCTCTACCTCCTCGGGGGCTGGGGGCTTTACGCCCTTTCCGCCGAGCTGGGCATCGGGGCTTTCTTGGCGGATAAGGTCGTCGGCAGCGGATGGACCGACCTGCTCGACGCCGCCTTCGGATACCTGCCTTGGTATCTCGTGATCTGGGTAACGGTGCCCCTGTGGGCGACGATTTGCACGATTGTCTACTTCGAAAGGCGCGTGCGCAAGGAAGGATTCGACATCGAAATCCTCGCCCAAGACGTGTGGAAAGCCGATCAAAGCCGCAGGTTCCAGCTGTGAAGTGGCTGCGGTGCCTGCTGTTGCTCACGCTTTTTGCGTGCAATTTCGCTTTGGCTGACTCCTATCGCGAACTCGACGCGCAACTGAAGGACGCCAACAACGAGACTGCGATCCGGATCCTTAAGCTCGAACTCGGCTTCAACTCCGATCTGTCCGAGAAAGTCGAGAGGCTTCCCAAAGGATTGTCTGAACTAAAAGCGATCATTTCTCAAAGAGCGGCCGCCGAACAGGCAACCGCAATCGACAAATCCTGGGGCCAAAAGGTTAAATCCGCGAAGGCGAACAACCCGCTGTACCGCGATACCGACAAGGGCAAACAGACCGGCAACTGGTTGGCGAAAGCGTACGAAAAACTCGGCGAAGCAATTGAGAATGCCTTGAAGGGCCGCGATCCGAACCTTCCCGACTTCAAGCCACCGTCCCCCTTTTTTGGCCAGTGGTTGGTCTATCTCATGTGGGGCATCCTCGGCCTGCTTCTAGCGGTATTCCTCTTCCTGGCAATCAGGCATTTCAAGTGGAAAGCGCGCCTCAAGCGAAAAGCGACCGCCCTCATGGACGACGACGAACCCGAACGCAGCCTCGACGAGTGGCTGGCGATGGCGGATAAGTTAGAGCGGGAAGGTAAGTTCCGCGAGGCCGTTCGTTGCCTCTATCTGGCTTGCCTCTTGAAGTTCGACGAGCATCACGTCGCCAGGTTCGATCGCGGGCAGACGAACTGGGAGCACCTTCAACGCATCCGGGCGAGCGCCACGTTCCCGCCCGACCTGGATTTCCTTTCCCCAACGAAGGCTTTTGATCGCGTTTGGTACGGCATGATCGTCGAAGGAATGCCCGACGTTGATCGATTTCGGGCGTGGTACCACGGCGTCGTCGATGCGCTCAAGGTCGTGAAGAAATGAAGCGCCGCCCCGGAGTTATGACGGTCGCTTACGGCTTGCTGGGCCTCCTTGCGATCTCCGCCCTCTTGATTACCTTCGCGCGCAAAACCGGAGCAACCGAGCCGAGTATCGGCAGCTTTGGTCCGAGCGGGCTCAGTTTGTTTGGCAAACTCCTTCGCGAAGCAGGATACGAAGTTGACGCGACCCGTGATCCGACCCCTTACTTAGATCCAAAACGCGACATTCCCGTGGCGATCGCCTTTCCGAACGACCTTGCCGAGTTGTTTGGCAATCCTGAGAAGAACCAGATCGGGACGCAGCTTCTAGCCTACGCCAAGAACGGTGGGCGCATCATTGAGGGGCGAATGGGGGCCGACTTCGTCGCAACAACTCGAAGCATGCGGTCGGTGGAGGTCACGTCGGAATACTCTGAGGCCACCGCCAAGGTCGTCACCGATCCTTCGAACGCGTTCGAGCCGGAGTGGTTGCAATCGGAACCGGAATCGACCGAAATCTGGAGCGCTTTGAGCCAAGGGTGGGCGACCGTCTCTGGTGTTGGAAAAGGCAAAGGGCTGTATGTTGCCGATTTCGGGGCGGCGACGAACCGGTTTATCGACCAGGAAGATAATGCCGCGGTTATGGTGGCGGCGTTTCAAGCGCTCGCGCCCAAGGGCTCGCGGATCGTCTTCTTAGAAGCGGCCTGGGGCAATGCGAGCGAACCCGGTCTCTTTGAAACGATCGGCGATTGGGCGGAGGCGGGTTGGAGTCAGGTGCTGGTTCTGGGCCTCCTCATCGTCTACACCCTGGGAAGGCCCTTTGGTCTTCCCGAAGCGCGAAGACCCGGCCAACACGGGCAGCGTGAGCTCGTAGATGCCTATTCGAGTTTGCTAAGGCGGGCGGGGGCGACGGATGTCGCGATGCAGGCGGTCACCGTCGACGCCGATCGGCGGCTCAGAAAGGCACTGAAAATGGACTCGGGACTTGATGCGAGCGAACGCAACAAGCTCTTGCCGCCCGAACTGGTGGATCTCATGACCCAGGCGGAACAGGCGAGCAAGCTGCAAGTGCCCGCCGACGTCGCCACCCGCTTGGCGAATCGCCTCGACGACGCCGTCAGCGAGTTCGCGGGCGATCGCAGGGTGATTGCGCGGAAACGCAAGCGATCGGGCTAAAGGCGTTATAATCCAGTCTGTATCCGCATTTGGAGAAGGTGTTAGCTTGGCTGGAGTCGCTTTTCAAAACGTCACGAAGATTTATGGCAAGGATGTCAAAGCCGTTGATGACCTCAACCTGGGCATCCATGAGGGCGAATTCATGGTGCTGGTGGGCCCCTCGGGATGCGGAAAGACGACCGCTTTGCGCATGATCGCAGGGCTGGAAGAGGTCACGATGGGCGACATCATGATCGGAGATCGGCGGGTGAACGATGTTCCGCCCAAAGATCGCGATATCGCGATGGTCTTTCAGAACTACGCGCTTTATCCCCACATGAACGTGTACGATAACATCGCGTTCGGGCTCCGATTGCGCGAACTCAAGGGCTTTTTCTGGCAGATTACACACCTCGCCGAGGCCAAGACAATCAAAGCCGACATCGATCGCCGCGTGAGAGAAGTCGCTACGATGCTCGGCATTGAAACCTATCTGCACCGTAAGCCGAAGGAGCTTTCTGGGGGCCAGCGACAGCGCGTCGCCCTCGGTCGCGCGATCGTCCGCAAGCCCAAAGTCTTCTTGATGGACGAGCCGCTTTCGAATCTGGACGCCAAACTCCGTATCCAAACCCGAGCTGAACTGATCCGACTTCACCGCACGTTGGGAATCACCACCGTGTATGTCACCCACGACCAGGTCGAGGCGATGACGATGGGTCAGCGAATCGCGATCATGAAGGACGGGCTTTTGCAGCAGTGCGACAAGAGTGAAACCGTCTACCGGCAGCCCGCGAACAAGTTCGTGGCGGGCTTTATCGGCTCGCCGCCGATGAACTTTCTCGATGCGACGATCCGCGCCGGCAAGATTGATGCGGGTTCCGTCAGTTTCCCGTTGCCTGCCGGTCATCCTGCACTGGTTATGGAAGGCAAGAAAGTCTCGCTGGGGATTCGACCGGAGTCAATCTTTGACGCGGACCTCGCAGGCACCGTGACCCAGACGGACAGTAATGTTTTCGAGGCGGTCGTTGACGTGATGGAGCCCCTCGGCCCCGAGTATGTGGCCTACATCAAAGTAGGGGAGACGAACCTACTCGCGACAATTGATACGGCCACGAAGCTGAAAATGGGCGATACGGGGCGATTCGTCGTAAAACTCGAGGATCTGCACGTGTTCGATGGCGAAACGGAAGTCGCGATCAGGTAACCAGTTCCATGATTCTCGCAATCGGTGATATCCACGGACAGCGAGTGAAACTCCAAGATCTACTTGATCAACTTCCGCTGGATGAAGCTGAGCAAATCGTCTTTGTTGGCGACTACATCGACCGCGGCCCCGACACTCCCGGCGTCCTCGATGATCTGATCTCCCTTAGGGAAGACCACCCGAACACAACCTTCCTGCGCGGCAATCACGAGCAGATGATGATGGAAGGCCGCGCGTATGACGACATCCGATGGGGCCTTACAAACGGAATTCCGCCTGACGGTGACGAACTCTGGAAGGAGAACGGGGCCGCCCTAACCGTGTACCAATACCGCCAAAGAAACGGAAGCGGCAAGTGGTTCGACATCGTCGATCAAGCCCATTGGGACTTCATGGTCGCCACTGAAATGGAAGCGGCGTTCGGGAGCTACCGGTTCGTTCACGCTGGACTTATGCCGCCCGAGAAACGTTGGCCGTACCCTCACCTGGACTAACGGCTGTGGGTGAGAGAGCCATTCATTGATTCCAAACACGACTTCGGCGGAATCGTGATCTACGGCCACACGGTGCAAGCAGGCGGGGTGCCTCGCTTCGATGTGAATAAGATCGGAATCGACACCGGTTGCGCCTATGGGGGCCCCTTGACCGCCCTTGGATTGCCTGAACCGTACGATCCTGAACAGATCGTGATCTGGCAGGCTTAGGTCGTTCGTGCGATCCCACCCGGTAATCTGGAGGGGTGAGCCATCCTGATTTTCAGCCCACCGGTCTACCGACGGTCGGAACGCGCCGTTCCTACGGCGAACTGCCCCCTGATGAACGCCTGGGCGTCGGCGTTGTGGGCCTGCACGAAGGGTTGACGATGCTGATCGCACTTCGAGCAAGCGGCCTTTGCAAAGCGGTCGCGGGATGTGATTTGAGTTCGGAGAAACGGGAGCAGGCGCAGTTGGCCGCGCCGGGAATTTTCGTTACGGATTCCTTCGATGCGCTTTTGGCAAGAGAGGACGTCGACATCGTGGCGATTTACACGCCAGACAGCCTCCACGCCGAGCAAATCGAGCAAGCCATGCGCGCGGGAAAGGATGTCATCTGCACGAAGCCGCTCATCAACCACCCGTCCGATATTCACAAACTCGTGAATACTGCGAAAGAAACCGGGAGAAGGCTGCAAGTGGGGCAATCAACGCGCTTTTACGAGCCGTTCCAACGGCAGCGAGAGATGTACGAGCAAGGCGCACTCGGCGAGCCCGAGGTGGTGGATGCGCATTACAACCACCGGATGGATTGGTACTACGCCAAGAGCCCTTGGACGGTCACCGACACGCACTGGGCATACTTGGGCTTGAGCCACCCGGTTGATCTTGTGCGCTGGTATTTGGGCCCGATCGCCGAGGTCCAAGCGATCGGAACCCTAACTGCATTAGGTAAGAAACACGGAATGAAGACTCCCGATGCTATTAGCGTGAACCTGCGGGCTGTGAGTGGCCGGATTGGGCGCGTTCTAGGCAACTATGGCTTTCACGAACTTCCAAAGGCACGCGCTTTGATTGAGTGCTTTCTAATGGGCTCGGAAGG
Organism: Fimbriimonadaceae bacterium; assembly: GCA_046597875.1. Lineage (GTDB taxonomy): Bacteria > Armatimonadota > Fimbriimonadia > Fimbriimonadales > Fimbriimonadaceae > JANJUB01. The sequence continues at coordinate 5,985 of JBKJJL010000136.1, forward strand.
CTCGTCACTAGCTCGGTACCCGGACCTACGTTTTAACTATCACGACACGCGCGGCATTGAGATTGAAGAGGACTTCCACCACGCGATGGCGGGCTACCATTATCGGCACGAACTGAAGGGAATGCACTACGGGGAGTTTTGCAATTACGCCGACTACTTCGCTTCGAAGCTCCTTTCCGGAGAACCGAATTCGCCAGACTTGCGCGAGGGTTTGGAGACCGTGCAAGTTATGCGGGCGATTGTGGACTCGCTTGAAACTGGGGGGAGTGTTAAGGTGTTGGGGTGTTAGGGTGTTGCGGTGTTAGGGTGTTAGGGTGTTAAGGTATTGGGTATTGGGTATTGGGTATTGGGTATT
>JBKJJL010000221.1:0-5508 GCA_046597875.1 Fimbriimonadaceae bacterium
AGGTATGCCAACCATGGCAAGGCCAGGAATCCTTGATGCGCCGGACATCGAATCCACCGATACCTCGTCGGGCGGCTGGATCGTCACCGTGTTTGACAATGACCTCAACACGGTGGACGAGGTCATGGCGGTCTTGTTGCTGGCCACCGATTGCACCGCCGAGGAAGCGTACATCGAGACGTGGGAAGTCCACAACTTGGGTCGTTCGGTCGTGCATCACTCGAACGAGGACGAATGCCACCGGGTCGCCGAGGTCATCGCGACGATCGGGATTCGGGTTGAGGTCAGCAGCGAGGGTTAGGGAGTTACCACGAAAGGAACGAAACGGGACGAAACGGGCGGAGCGTTTCGTGCTCTTTCGCACGTTTCGTGGTAACTCCCCCTCCCGAATCCTTACACAACTGTCAACTTTCTGCCAAAATAGACCGTAGAAAGAGCGGACGCGCGATGTCGGCGCCTTTTCTTCCCTTAACCCGGAGAAGAGGGCCGAGTGGGTGCGTGCCGAACTGCCCATATGAAACTTGAAGTCGTAAACGATCAACACAACGCCCAGCCCGGCGTGGCCACCCAAGACATTGACGAAAGCACCGCACTCCTTGAAGAGTGGGCCAATCGGGATTACAAATGGGGATTCGTCTCCAACGTCGAAGCCGACCAGTTCGAACCCGGTCTGAACGAAGACGTCGTCCGTGCTCTCAGCGCGAAGAAGGAAGAGCCGCAGTGGCTACTTGATTGGCGACTCAAAGCCTATCGCCACTTCCTCACGATGAAGGAGCCGAAGTGGCCAAATGTGCACTACGAACCCGTAGATCTGCAGTCCATCGCCTACTATTCCGCGCCGAAGATGAAGCCGATCCTGGACTCGCTGGAAGACGCGGATCCCGAACTCCTTCGCACGTTCCAGAAGCTTGGCATTCCGCTAGAAGAGCAGAAGGTTCTGCTGAATGTAAAGGGAGCTGCGGCATCGCCGGCGGATGCCATGAACTCCCCATCGCCCTTGGGGGGTGAGGGGCGGCAAGTTGCGGTGGACGCGGTCTTCGATTCCGTCTCCGTGGCGACCACTTTCAAAGCCAAGCTTTACGAACTCGGGATCATCTTCTGCTCGATGGGCGAAGCTGTTCGAGAGCATGGCGAACTCGTCCAAAGGCACCTCGGCTCGGTGGTCCCATACAGCGACAACTATTACGCCACGCTGAACAGCGCCGTTTTCACCGATGGCTCGTTCGTTTACATCCCCAAAGGCGTGCGCTGCCCGATGGAGCTCAGCACCTATTTCCGCATCAACGCCGCCAACACCGGCCAGTTCGAGCGGACGCTCATCGTGTGCGAAGAAGGCTCGTACGTCAGCTACTTGGAGGGTTGCACCGCCCCGATGCGCGATGAAAACCAGCTGCATGCGGCGGTCGTTGAGCTGGTCTGCCTTGGCGACGATTCAACGATCAAGTACTCAACGGTCCAGAACTGGTACCCCGGCGACCCTAAGACCGGCAAGGGCGGCATTTTCAACTTCGTCACCAAGCGCGGGCGTTGCATCGGGCGCAAGTCGAAGATTACGTGGACCCAGGTGGAAACCGGCTCCGCCATCACGTGGAAGTACCCGAGCGTGATCTTGCAAGGAGATGATTCAGTGGGCGAGTTCTACTCGGTAGCGCTCACCGCGAACAAGCAGCAGGCCGACACGGGGACGAAGATGATCCACATCGGCAAGCGCACGAAGTCAACGATCGTAAGCAAAGGGATCTCAGCCGGCAACGGCCAAAACACCTACCGCGGCCTGGTGAAAGTGAACGCCGGCGCCGAGGGCGCGCGCAACTACTCACAGTGCGATTCCATGCTCATGGGCGACCGCTGCGGCGCCCACACCTTCCCCTATATCGAAGTAAAAAACCCCACCGCGACGGTGGAGCACGAGGCATCGACGTCAAAGATCGGCGAAGACCAGATCTTCTACTGCAACCAGCGGGGAATCTCCACCGAAGACGCGATCAACATGATCGTCAGTGGCTTCTGCAAGGAAGTGTTTAGGGAGTTGCCCATGGAGTTCGCGGTAGAGGCTCAAAAGTTGCTCGGGGTGAGTTTGGAATCGAGTGTTGGGTAACGTTGGGAGGTGGAGCTCGAATAAAGATGTTCTCAGGAACGCAGCCAGTAAGGTCAAACACAACAATACCAGAGGCTATTGAGCACTTCGAAGTGGGACCAGGCATCTCGTAGTGTTTCCCATTAGCGAGTGTGGGCCATTCCCTAAATTCTTACGTGATGACAGTAGCCGAGGCGATAAAGAGAGCTGAAGGTTTGCTTCCCGGGGATCCCGCTCCGGAAGGTGAGCCGGATGCAAGATGGGGTGCGATCATCGAAGTTGCTGAATTTATTGAGGGAGAGCCCGAGGCTGTATGGTCTTTTGTGGAGAGATGGGGGAAACATTCCGACGAGGATTTACGCACGGCGATCGCCACCTGCATCCTAGAGCATCTTCTCGAACATCATTTCGATCTGATCTTCCCACGGGTTGAGCACCTAGCACGATCCAGCCGCTCGTTCGCCATTACCGTTCAAATGTGTTGGAGTTTCGGGCAAACGGAACTGCCGAGCAACGCCGCGAAGTTTAAGCGGCTGCAGGAGGAGTTGCTCATTTAAGCTTCCCCGTCCTGAACTTGCACTCCTCCGCATGGTCGCGTCGTCTTGTTCTTTGGCTTCCTGTCGTGGGCACGCTTCTTCAAAGCAAAGGAGTGTCCATCGCACCGCTTAGATGGGCGACGAGCGCGTTGGCGGCTCGTGCAAGAATTGGCTTGCCGAGACCATAAAACACCCACAACCAACCCGCTAGCGCTCCCCGAACACAAACAAGTCGCGGTGAGTTGCGACCGGCTCGCAGTTGAGGCTCAAAAGTTGCTTGGGGTGAGTCTGGAGAGTAGTGTTGGGTAACGTGGAGTTGTGGACTTCGAATGGAACGGGGAGAAGGCCGACGCCAACTTTGACAAGCACGGTGTCACCTTTTCTGAAGCGGCGTCGGCATTCGCCGATGATCATGCACAGTTGTTCGACGATCCGGAGCATTCGGATGAAGAAGAGCGGGCAATCTTGATCGGAATGACACCTGGCGGACGTCTATTGATCGTAAGCTACGTGTTGCGAGAGGGCACGATTCGAATCATTTCTGCCAGGTGGCAATTCCAGCTGAAGCACGTATCTACACCAACGTTTGAGAGTTATGAAGGACGAATACAATTTTTCAAATGCCGACGCGAAGCCGAACCCATTTGCTGAGCGCATCCGCAAAGAAGGGATGACGATCACGGAGGTTTCGTCCGACGGATCTCGCCGATCGAAACATTTCCCTCCAGGAACATTGCCCTGCCGCGCCAGGGCCATCCATGTTTACAAGGTCAAGCGCGGTTGGGTTGTACGTACGGAGGGCGCATCCCGTGCCTTCCGGCTAACCAATTCCGAGCAAAGCGCGACCATGATCGGACGGGAGCTTGCACGCAAGCGGCGCGCTGACCTGGTTGTCCATTTTGCTGGGTGAGTGTGAGCTCGAGGCTAGTGTCCCGGGCTCCCCCTCCCCGCGACCCAAACCATTCGCGGAGAGGGGGAGCCCGGAGTCGGGGCTCGAATAATTTGCTTGAGTCTGGAAAGTAGCGTGGGAGTGTGGCTTGGGCGTCTCGCCCAAGCGTCTCCGGCCCGTCTCGGGCCGGTTTCTGGAACACGGGCGAGACGCCCGTGCAACCATCGGCGAGACGCCGATGCCACACCATGGAGTAAAGAGTTCTACTCGCGTAGTTCTGTCCGCTGAGGCAGCCAAGAGCGATAGTAGGGTGGGAGTTCCATGGGGGGCAAGACCTCGCCTGGCTTCCCGAACTCCTCCAGATGCCTTTGGCGCTCCTCCTCCGTGGAATAGTAACGCAGGCAGGCGTCGATGTCCTCGTCCGAAGAATACGAGCCGATGGGTGACCAGTGGCACCAGGCGTCCGGGTTGTTTGGGAACACCACGGTTGGCTCGTCACAGTAGTCGAGCAGCTCGACATATAGGTCCCTGTCGCTCAGATGATCGGCGAACTCGACGACGACTCCCAGGTCCCAAATCGACCAAATGAGATTGGTCAGTGCCCGGGTGATCTCCTCGTCGGAAAGCTCCTCGTGGTTCAGGGGAGGGGCGCACTCCATTTTCTCCAGCTCGAAATACAGCGTCGTCTGCTCCTTGCCATCGAGGAATCGGTCGAGCTTCTTCATGTACGCGAGCGAATCGGGTTCTTCTTCTGGCTCCATATGTGTAAGAATAGCCCAACTTGCAGGGGGCAGTGGTTGGCTACTTTACAACTAGGGGCTTGAGTAGATTCGAAACCACGAAAGAGCGAAAAGGAACGAAAAGGGAAACTTAGAACTCCGGCTGCGTCTCCTGGGTACGTTGCAACAAAGCACTTCCTTTCGCCGATAAAGTCATCTGGAACTCTGTCGAGTCCATAGATACCCACAACCAGCCCCTCCCCGAGACACACACTCTTCGCGGAGAAGGGGGCCGGAGTAGCGGCTCTGGCACCTCAAGTCACTAAACAACACTTGCGCGGTTGGGGTCCGCAACGAGGAGATCCATCAAGGGAATGTTTCGACTTTGGATGAGCTCCAGCAAGGCTCGCCCGTGCGGTTGCTTCGCTTTCCAGTCCATTTCCTCCATCGTAAGAGGCATGAGGCAGTACAACTGGACTTGTAGGCCCGACTTGAGTGTAACCACCTGACCCGCTGGCGGCAGAAAGGAGGGCTTCACCAACATGAATCCGCCGAAGTTCGTGCCCGGGGCAGGTACCGGTGGATCATCAAAAGGAACGCTAACCGCCTCGCCTATTGTGATGCCCATGTCATGGGGCACCCGCGCGAGCTTCTTTAAATGGCGGACTGGCCAGTACACCGATTCATCATCAAACCGTTCATGCTTCAGGTCCCACGAACCTGGCAAATAGACCATCAGTTCCGCTAAGCGCGGCACGCCGCGACGTGCCCGGCCCTTCATTTCGCGCATAGACATTCCCGTGGTGAAGATAACGTTGAATGGCTGTGTCGAGGTCGCCGGAATGACGTGGACGTCTATGTGAACTCTATCGGACACAATCTCGTGAAAGACCCAGTCAGTTATCCCCACGTACCGGTCCATGTGTTCGGGAACGTCATTGATCAGGTCGTTGACCGAAGGCGCGCCGGTCAGCTTTGCTTTGAGATTGCCGAGGAGACTCATGAGCCAGTTCTTCCTGGTCCGCCGTTTTACCCCATCGACAAGAACTTGCCGTTGAATCGTCCTAAGAACTATGAACGCTGCGATTGCCTCGATCATTGTTGCCGCCGCGGGGCCTTGGGTGGACGTCCAGTGGCGGGTTCCCATTCCGGCTGAGGCCTCGCCGCCGAGGAACTCTGGTAACGCTCACTTTAGCGGAGTATGGGACCCAAAGTCGGGCGGAGTCATGTGGAACTCGATCCATGGCAAGGCGCGCGTGTTCTGGTTCGATCCCAAACGTCGAAGAG
>JBKJJL010000060.1:0-4454 GCA_046597875.1 Fimbriimonadaceae bacterium
AATGATGGAGTTCGAGCGGCAGAAGCTTGGAACCATCTCTGGTTTTGATCGCACCGATTTTGGACTCACATTGAACCTGAGCGCGAAAAAGCAGCTGAGCGTCGCGACCCTGGAGGCGAAAGCCCCGGACGGCGGCTTGAAGCGGACGGCGATAACCTACAAGGACCCCAAGATTGATGTTGCGGTGACCACTCGCGAGGTTGACCCTGCGTTCCAATCCATCATGCAGTTGGTCGATCCGGAGCGCGATCTCCTGGCCGCCTTGCGCGGGTTCAAGGAGCGCGACGCAAAGGTCAAATGGCAGATTAGTTCGAATCTGAAGTTCGATGCGTTCGTCGCCGATGCCCAGAATGATCCGCTCGGCCAGAGCAGCTTTATCCGCAACTTTACGCTGAACTACAACCCAGATTCAAAGACGAGCATCGAAGTTGTCCGAAACCAACAGCACCAAGGCGATAAGCTACAAACGCTCTTCGCGAATCTGACCGAAAAAATCACCCTCGGACGGGATTTTGGAAAGTTTGGCAAGTTCCTTTTCTACAACGAAAAGCAAGATTTCGAAGGCTCGCTGGCTACGAATCCCGACTTCTCCCGCCAATACGTCGCCTACGAAACCAAAATAAACGCAACCACCAATGTTCGAACGGAGCAAACGAAGACCCGCTTCCAAAATGGCGACAAGGAAGATATCAGCGCGAACACGTTGAGTACCGAACTCACGAAGAAGGTTGGCGTCAGCGTTACAGACATGAAGGTCGATCGCAATGGCGAAGATCGCGACGAGCGCAAGCGGAACTACGGTTTCTGGCTTGATTTCGGCAAAGGTTTGCGCCTCAGCTACGGATATGCACGGCAAATCAATGGCTTGAATGGCACGATGAACTCAAACCTTTCGCTCACGCCAGGGACCATCGATTTCCTCAAGATCGACCAGGCCAGCTACGCAGAAAACCGATGGGACGGCCAGCATAGTCAGGGTCTGAGCAACGTCGGATTGAGTTCATCGAAGCCACTCAGCTGGGGAATTCTGAAGAATTTCACCTTCGGGTTCTCGATGGACACCGCGACGGATTGGACGAACTGGATTCGCGAAAATCGAATGGCGTCTGTGGCAGGATCCATTGGATCGAACAAAATTGCCCTCGAATATCGCGGCCAGATGAGCGCGAACGGGTTCCGCGCGGTTGATCGGACGTTCTCGTTCGAAACAGATCCGAACGAGAAACGGCCCCTCGTTGGTAAGTTCCGCATCAGCGAACGATCTCTTCCCGCCGCGAACTTAGTGACGATTCGCGACCTTAGCCTCACCTGGCGGCCAATGAGAGGTATCAACTTGACCCACCAGATTTCGACGAATCCTGAAGATCCGCAGCCGATGCAAGACGTTCCGATGTTCAAAATGATCAACCCGTGGCGCGTGAACAAGTGGGCGCTCCAGATTGATCGATCTCCCAGCACAAGCTTCTCCGGCTCCTGGGAAGAGCGCTTGAATGATACGACTAAAGAATCCTCTCGCTTGACCGGCGTCACGCTGGACCTCTTTAAGAACTCCGGCTCCCCGCTGCAACTGTTCTACGGAGTCGAGCAACGTTGGGGCAACACCCTGCGCCAAACCGCGCACCGGTACTACATCAAGTACGACCAAAGGCCGGGGCCAAATCAGCTGTTGTCGGTCTTCGCTGGTAACTTGGGCTACGAGCATTCCATTGCCGATGGCTTCAAGCGCAACAACTGGACGATCAACCTCAACTACCAGTTGAAGTTCTAAGCCGGTACAACTGTAGGATGCTTTCGCTTTTCGCTGGCGCCCTCATCGCCCAAGGCAAACTACCCGCCAGCCGCTTTGAGTATGCGTCGCCTCTTGGCCTGCCCAGCATCAAAATTGATGCGCTGAACGATGGCATCGGGCTCGCGCAACAGATGGCCCGGGCAAGGGGCTTGCAGGGCCGGGTGATGTGGATTGACGGCACCGCGAACTTGGATCGGTGCTCCAGCGACGAGAAAATCAAAGCACTTGTTGCAAAGATCAAGCAAGTCGGATTCAATACGATTGTTTATGACGTCAAGCCCATTTCGGGCCAAGTCCTCTATCCATCTAAAATCGCTCCCAAGATCGAAACGTGGAAAGCGCAAAGCCTGCCTAAGGATTTCGACCCTCTGAAAGCGATGGCGAGGGAGGCGAAGTCAAATGGTCTCTCGCTCCTGATTTCGCTGAACGCGTTTAGTGAGGGTCACAACCTCTTCAAGGTAGGTCCTGGATACGCGAACGATCAATGGCAAAGCGTCATCTATGACCCGCTCCCGGTCGTGGTAGGAAAGGATCAGGAAGAGGAGGACGAAGAAGAATGGGTGCAACTCCATCCGAAGCCAAACGAGCTTCCTCCTGATGGAGTTGTGGGCGTTTTCACGGACCCGACCAAGCTAGCGGCAATGCCTGAGAACGCTCGGCGTGTGTACGTGGACAAGAGGGCGGTTGTTGTGGCCGGCCCTCAGATTGCCGCGGGCGGTTCGTGCCTGATCGGAGTGGGAAGAGCAGCCCACTTTCTGGCCGAGCGCGGCGACGTGGGCACGAAGCTGCGGTTCGACACGATCCCGCAGTTCGTTCCGATCGGCAAGCGACCAGAGTTGCAGTACCCGCTCATTACAAATCCCCTCCATCCAGAAGTCCGAGCGCGCAATTTGGCGATTATCAAGGAAATCCTCACGACGTACGACGTCGGTGGAATCGTCTACGACGACCGCTTGCGCTACGCCGGCCTGAACGCGGACTTTAGCGCCCTTTCCACTTCGACGTTCGAGAAACGAATCGGGAAAAAGCTGGCCTGGCCGGACGACGTATTCAAGTTCACAATCACCCCCACGCTGCAACGTGGCCTCCGCCCTGGCCCCTATTTTGACGCGTGGATGACGTGGCGAGCCGAGGTGATGCGCGATTGGGTTGACGAGGTGTCAAAAACCGTGAAGCGAACAAAACCCGGGGCCCTCTTTGGAGTCTACGCGGGCTCGTGGTATGGTGATTATCAGCAGTACGGAAACAACTTCGCCGCACCGGAGTTCAGCGGCGGATTTTGGTTCCAGACCGATGCGTATCGCAAGACGGGTTTTGCGAATCGCCTCGACCTCCTGATGACGGGTTGTTACTATTCGGTGGGACCGATCTTTGACGCGATGGAGCTGGGACTTCCCATCGGGCCGACCGTCGAATCCGCGGGCCAACTGACGAACCGCGCCGCGCGCGATATGACATGGGCCTATGCGGGAATCTCGCTCGATAAGTTTAAAGGTGACCCGAACGGGCTTGGCAAGGTTCTTCAAGCGGCATGCGCCTCGACGCAAGGCGTGATGGTGTTCGATCTCTCGCATGATATCGAGCCGATGTGGCCGGTTTTCGCCGACGCCTTTCGCCGACCTGCGAAAGCCCCTCATCAGGAAAGGGGTCTGCTGGAGGCGATTCGGGCGAAGCGGAAGCGATACGACGCTTGGAAGGTGAGAGAACCTTCGGTTCCGATTAGCTCGGGATCGAGCGGAGTGGGGTTTTAGAGCGCATTCCTTCATAATCAAAGAGCCATGTCCACGGTCACATCGTCTATCTTTGCTCTGCTCTGTGCATCGGCTATTGCCCAGGGTCAGTCGGCCAAACCCGTGTTTGTGGACGGACAGGCGCAAGTCGTACCCGCTTTCGCGACGGCGAGTGAATGGATCCGCGAACGGCTCTGGGTAGAGACCGAGTTTGATTCAGATCGCGACGGCAAGAAGGATCGTGTTCACGTGGATGTGATCCGCCAAAAGCAAACGGGGACCGAAGGTCTACGTGTGCCGGTGATCTACGAGTCCTCGCCCTATTTCGCGGGTACCGCAAGCGGCCGATCGATTCTGTGGGATGTGCGGCACGAGATCGGAGCCGAACCGCCCGCGCGGACAACGCACCCCGAAGTTGAGTTCAATCCGAACCGGACCAACATCTCAGATTCGCTTGCGGGAACGTGGGTGCCTCGCGGGTTCGCAGTCGTCCACTCGGAAGCCCCGGGAACGGGGCTGTCCGGCGGAAGTCCAACCGTGGGTGGAGCGCCCGAGCGTCTGGCACCAAAAGCGGTAATCGACTGGCTGAACGGCCGCGCTAAAGGGTTCACCACGTTCGAAGGCCAGACTGAACTGAAAGCAATATGGTGTACCGGCAAGGTAGGAATGACCGGCACGTCTTACAACGGGACGATCCCGGTGGCCGCGGCAACGACTGGCGTAAAGGGCTTGGAAGCGATCATTCCGGTCGCGCCGAATACATCCTATTATCATTACTATCGGTCCAACGGCCTCGTGCGGCACCCCGGTGGATGGCTCGGCGAGGATCTCGACTCGCTTTACGATTTCATCAATAGCGGCAATCCGGCGGGTCGAGAAAATAGCAACAAGCTCTACCGTGACGGCGAGTTCGTCAAGGGTCGCGACCGCCTTTC
>JBKJJL010000324.1:0-5480 GCA_046597875.1 Fimbriimonadaceae bacterium
TAACATTAGCCCCCCAAAAGAACCAAGTAGGGCGGTCACGATTGAGATATCTGCGCCCGCAACGTGGAACGACCGCTTCCGAATCTGGTTCAGAAAAACGATTCTGAGGGACGAGTAGTGAAACGCAACGGCCGCTGTTCCAATGCCGCACCGACCTCGCGCAAGTGATCCCGAGGGGATCGCAGCCGAATAGCCGCGTGGTCGCAAGACCCGGGGTTCGATTCGTCAACCCTCCCGCACCGCGGAGCGGTGCCAGAATCCTCGCGCGTGTTATGACATCCTTTCAGGATGCAGATTCGGTTGGCCGCGGTCCCCGGGTCTTCGACGCCGGGGCTATTGGGCTGCGATCCCTTCGGGATCAGGGGCGACGCCGCGAGGAGGCCATGAAATGTCAGGCCATCTGGAATGACCGCACGATCGATGGTTGTGCATTCCCGTTCTCCCGCAACCTAGCGCGTAGCCGGGGCCCGTGCAGCTAATGCGGGTGCAGATTCCACGAGGACGAGGATCGGGGAGACCCAGTCCACATGCCAAAGCATTCTCTCCGCGAATGGTTCATGTCTCACGGCAATCCGCAGCGACCTCTGCGACCGCTGCGCGATGCTCCTGAAGGGCCGGCTACGAATACTGCATCCGCAGACGAACTGCGATTTGAACGGAACGATCCGCCACGTGCTCAAGCGCGTGGAAGGCTTCGATCGTCCGAACCAGGTGTTCGGTGTTGTCCGGATTTTGTTGAATCAGCTTGAAAACGCGGCCGCGGGCCGTGGTGTACTGCGTATCGATGGCCTTGTCGCCATGAATAACTTCGCTCGCCAGTTCGTCGGAATATTCCGAGTACAGCCTGAGCGCTGACGAAAACATCTTGCTCGAAGCTTCGCCAAGCTGGCTCAAAGCAAGCTTCATCTCGGCCGGAAAATGCCCGACGAGCTTGGTCGCCCGACGGGCAAGTTTTACGGCGTCATCGGCGACTTTTTCGACTTCCCCGATCACATTTAGCGTTCCCGCCAACATCATCAAATCGCTTGCCACCGGAGCATTCATCCCCATCGTCGCGATGGTGCGCTGCAGGGTTTCACTCTCCAGCAGGTCCACTTCGTCATCCATTGCAATGACGCGCTGAGCGAGATCAAGGTCTCCGCTGACGATGGATTCCACCGCCAGGCGAATCATTTCGTTGGCGATGTGCCCCATACGGAGAATGTCAGATTGGATAGATTGGTGGCGTTCGTCGAGGCGTTGTCTTACGGTCAATGTGTTTACTTAGACGTGCAGAGAGGGGGCTTTGTGCCTAAACTCGTCAAGGCCGAGGGGTAAACGCTCCCGCGCGCATCTTTTCGCCGAGCGTGGCAAATTGCACCCGTACAAGGGCCATTTGCCCATCCTGACGAAGCGCCCATCCGACAGAACCCCCATAAGCGACTGTGGCGAGGATCATCGAAGTCCCGATCGCGATAGAGAGCTTGCGGGGCTCAGTCCGGCCTGGAATCAAACCTAACATAACGGAAATGACGATCGCAAACACCCATCCTTCCCAAGACTCGTGCGAGTAATGGGCGACGATCGCGGCCCCGACCGCACCAGATCCCAACAGGCAAAGGGTCGCCAGGATTGCGCTTTTCCCACTGTTGCGTACGCTCAGAAGCCCAAGCGCCCAACCGATCACGGGCAAAATGCTTTCGGGGGCGAGGACGATCGCGAGGAAGCACCCGGCTGAAATCGCCCATCCTGCGATAAGGCCCCAGCGTCGTCTCCCTTCCCTTTCAACAAGCCATGGGAGAGCGGCCGCGCCGATGAAAAAGGCCAATCCGGGGAGTGCTTGCAAGCGATCCGGACTCAAGACCACAAGTATCACGGCGAGCAAGGCAAGTGCACCTGTGAGGCCCTTCGCGAGCTTTTCGGAAGCCATCGCCGCCGCGAAAGCTAGGTGGGAAAGAGCCAGCAAACTCAGCATCCACGCCGAATTGGCGGACAAGAAAATGTTGGCGATCACCCATCCGGCGGCGGCGGTGAGATGAGGAAGCGCGGCGATCATCCCTGGCTCGTCGCGTTTACTCTGCCAACGAAAGGCCGCCCAAGCTGCGACAAAGATGCAGATCACCGCCGCCAGTGCCCGACCTCCCCAGTTAAAGGGTATTTCAACATCATCCAGCCCCAGGTCCATTGGGAACGGCAAGGCAGCGTAATCAGTCTCTTGCGCCAGCTCGAAGGCGGTGTTTCCCATTAGCTGCTTGTCCAAGGATTTCGCCCACTTTTGAACCTGTTGCCGCAGAGCGTCGTTGCGGGCTGTAACCCTGGGCTCTCCTCCCGGCCGCAAGGCTTCTTCGAGCATCATCCTCCCGATGATGATCTGGATCCATAGGTTGCTCGTGCGGCAGAGGTGCGCCCCCACCAGGCAAGTCTGCATTTTTTGCCCAGGGCTTTGGTTCTCGCCGTATGCCAAGTTCCGGATTTGCACGAGCTCGGGAAAAAGGCCTCCCGCTTCGATCATCAGGCGGGCATATTCGCCTCGATAGCCTTCGATTGCTTCACGATAGGCCACGCCCTGGTCAGCTTCGTCTTGGTAACCGTTATCGTAGAGTAGAGCCAAGTTCGGCCGATCGGCGGGAACCTCGGAGGCAAGGTCCTTCAGGACGAGGTTGACCGTTTGCGGATCGCCCTCGTACTTCGCAAAAACCGCGCGCATGAGCTCTCTGAAGAGCTTGTCTTGCTCGCGCTTCAAATGAGGAATTCCTACGCGTGTGAGGTGAAGCGCAGCCGGCGACGGGCTCCTGCGTGACGGGTCCACCGGCAGGCTTCCAACCGCGTGGCGAACCGCGTAGGACCACAATCCTCGCTCATTATTCGGATCCCTTTCCGCGATCCGCTCGATTTCCGCCCAGTTCCCAGTCGTCCTCGCGGCTTGCATGGCCACCATGTCCCGTCCGGGCGTTGCATCGCTTTCGCGATCTAGACGCCGAGTTGCCGCATAGTCGCCGACCTTGCCGCCCGCCAACCGATCCAATTGGCCGCGGAGAACCCATTGATTCCTTGGCACAAGGATGATCACCGCCAAGAATGCGAGGCACGAGAGGACCACGGTTCGCAAGTTCATGCCGCTCGCCTGCCCAGAACAGAGACCTCGGGCGGAGTTGGTTCAGGCTCGAATTGCGCCATCTGACGCTCGAAAACTTGCTGCGGCACGAGGGGGGCAGTTTCTGGCGAACCCGATGCGACCAGCAAGAACGCATAAGCCACCAACCCCGCCAAGGCAGGCCCCGCGAATGCCAAAACTTTGCGGCGAGGTTGAAGTCGTTTGGCCACTTGCCGCTCCCATTCCGGGCTCGGCTTGAACTGGCGATACGCATTTTCAAGAATGTCTAAGGGGTCTTTCATTGCTCCCACTCCCGGCGAAAGGCGGCTTTGGCGGCGGACAGACGCGATGCGATCGTGCCTTCGGGAACTCCAAAAGCGTCGGCGAGTTCGCGATAGCTCAGTCCCTCTCCAATCGCAAGCGCCAGGAGCGCTCGCTGATCCGAGGGAAGCCGCTGCAGGGTGATCCGAACCGCGACATCGTCCACGTGCTCTTTTGCAGCGCATTCGTTTAACGGATCCGATCCTGGTTTGCGTTTCGCATTCAGCGCAGTACGGACGACAATCGTCCGAACCCACGCGGCCATGGAGTCAGGTTCTTCACGGGACTCTAGGGCCTTGAGCAGCGCGTCGTGGGCTACATCTTCAGCTTGTTCTCGATTTCCGAGAACCGCAAAAGCCACCCGATACGCCGCGATGCGCTCCGCGTAAACCGCCTGCCAGCGCGCATCGACGCTAGGATTTCGAAACCGGGCCAAGACGAGTTCTGTCACCTTTCGCACCTACACGTCATTGACACACGAAGCCGCGGATTCCTTCAGCGCTTTTTCGAGCCCATTCCAGGAGAGCTCTGATAATCGATTCTATGATCGACGCATTCGGGCCCGTTACTTTTAGGGCTTCTCGCTTTGCGTCCGGCGCGATCAGGGTCATTGTCACTGCGGTGGTGCCGCCTTTAACCTCGTAACTGCCGGTCACTCGGTGGGCCCTTGTGGAGTCCGTTGACAAGCGCAGGGCTGCTTTCTCGGTTCCGCGGGACAAACCTCCTAGCGCTGCCTCCCGTTTCACGCCCAGTTCGTTATCGCCGCTCACCTTGTTTACGAGGCTGATCATTTCGACATCCATCCCATGACGATCAGGAACGTCCGCATAGCGAGATGTTATCATGTTCGAAATGGTAGATACAATGGATAAAAACCCTGAACTAGGCATCCAGTGTTTGCAACAGAATCATCATGAAGGACGACGGTGTCCCATCCTTCTATATCCACCCGCGACACCCACCGCAACCCGGTCACGTCCTACTTAACATGCGCCGAGTTTTCCTCGTCCTCCTCGTTCTCCTGTTCCCCATTCTAGCCGCCGCCCAGCCTTACGTCATCGACCGCTTCGACGTCAAGCTCTCCCTCTCCAAAACCGCGGTGTTGGACGTCGAAGAACGCATTGCCGTGACCTTCAACGAATCGCGGCGGGGGATTTTTCGGGTTATTCCCGTTGATTACGAAAACGGGAAAGGCACCAACCGGCGGATGCTCCTCGACCATATCGAAGTCACCGACGGGCAGGCGAATCTGACGAAGAAAGTCACTTTCGAAGGCGGCAACGTCCACATTCGCATCGGCGATGAGAGCATTTTCTTTCCGCCGGGCACGAAAAAAACGTACGTCCTGAAATACCGATGCCGCGGGATGATGAACTGGTTCGAGCAAAACGAGGGCTGGGGAGCGACGGCTCAGCTTTACTGGAACGCGACCGGCGATCAGTGGGATACGAGTATTGGTTATGTCACCGTCACCGCAGACTTCCCGACCGCGGCGGGTGATGAAGAACTGCGGGCGAAGGTCTTTGTTGGCGCTTACGGATCGACGACCAACCAGATTGTTGAGAAGGTCGGCCCGCCCGCGTGGAGCGATCGCACTCAAACGCGGACGACCTTGCGCGCGGGCGGGCTGGAAATTCTGCGTGAGCAGCCCCTCGAAGCCTACACCGGATTGACCCTCGTTCTGGATTTGCCCTTCAACGCAGTCGCGAAACCAGGCCCCTTGGAGGCGGCCTGGACGTTCATTTCGGCGAATCTTGGATTCGGGCTCCCGTTCCTATTTATCCCGCTCCTGATGGTCCTCTGGTTCCGATACGGTCGCGATCCCGCGCCAGGGCCGATGGTGGTTCAGTTTGACCCTCCGGACGATCTTTCGGGGTCGGCTTCGGGCGCGCTGATCGACGAGCGAGTGGACGTCCGCGATCTCAGCGCTGGCATTTTTGGTCTCGCCGTGAAGGGCTATCTCGCCATCGAACCGGACGAAGAGGGCTTCATCTTCAAGCGCCGAACCGCAAAGCTGCACACGCTGAAGGAATCGCCAGGTCCCGAGCTTTCGCCCTTTGAAACGAAGTTGTTTATCCGCCTAAGG
>JBKJJL010000059.1:0-2941 GCA_046597875.1 Fimbriimonadaceae bacterium
GCACGAGTTTGGCCACCAAATCGGCATGGACCACAACGGCTTTTGGGGTCCCGCGTTTTGCCCGATCTATCGCAGCCTCATGAGCTACGCCTACAGCTACTCGCTGGAGGATGATCCGACCAAAATCGCGTATTCGCGCGGGGAGTTCAACGGGTTCACGATCACCGAGAGCAACCTCGACGAAACCTTACCTTTGCCTTACGAGAAGGTGAGTTTTTTGGAAAGGGGACCTTATCGGTTTCGACTCAAAAAGAACGGCTCCACGACTCTCATCGACTGGAACTGGAACGGGGTATTCGGCGAGAAGGGTATCCGCGCGGATATCAATTACTCGTATGCGACGAGCGCAGGCACGCGAGATGAGGCAGATCGCGCCATGACCGCGCCCTGGCTTTTCGTCCATCGCACTTCCGCGTATGCTCTTTTTGGGCAACGAACCGATAAGGTGGAGAAAGGGAAGGACCCCAACGTGGGGCCCGAGAACCCCGGGAAACTTGTCCTGCGCCGCCTTCTTGCGCCGAAAAAGTGGGACAAGCCAAGGCTTGTGGACGACAAACTCATGGGCGATCCGGTCGCGCTTTCGGCGGGCGGAAGGATCGTATTTGTATACGCAAGGCCAGAAGGGATAGTTATTCGCAAAGACCCGACCGATGGCGCAGGGACGGTTGAGTTTGGCGAACACCAGCGACTAGGTGGAGATTCGAAGAAGAGATCGGAGTTTGATATCCTGGACTCCGACCCACTCAAGATTCCGACCGTCGGCAAAATCGGAGAGCGAACGTACATTTTCCTCTGGGATCCCCGAACTCAGGAGGTCACCTACCGCAGCATGATCGGCGCGGGCAAACTGACGGAGGGGAGGAGGCTTTTTGAGCGAAGCACGGTCCCCGTGGGCATGGCAGTCGACACAGTTCGGAAGGAGGTCCTGCTCGGCATGGCGCAAGATCAAGACGACAAGAAGTTGAGCCGCTGGCAGGTTCGTCGCTTTGAGGAGAATGGCGGCCTCTTGCGAGAGATAGGCATGAGCTGGGTCGACGGGGCGACGGGAAATGCGCGAATCTCCGGGCGAGTGCGTGTGCTCTTCAAGCAAGATCGCGACACCGGGCCCGCCGGAAGAATCTACATGTACGCGAAAGGCTTCCACGGGGCGACGAGTCCCTGGGCGTGCGTGTATGTGGCGGAGAGCATCGCCGATAAGACGGTTCGAGGAGGCTGGCTGGTGAAGCGGTTTTACGATGAATGGTCACAAACCCGCTCGGCTCCCGCCGCGACGTGGTTCAAGGATGACGTGCTGTACGCGTATCGCTGGGTGGATGGCGGAAATCCGGAGCGGGACAACTTGCTCCATGTCGGGTATCGAGGATTGGGGATTGACTCCGAGCCAATGGGCGATCACGATGATTTGAAGTTTCTCGGCGAGTTTGGGATTCGGACGTCGATTTTGTGGTTGACGCCTTGAGGTGGGATGGATTTGATGGGGCCGGAGATGGCTCTTGACTTGCGTTCGAGGCTGAAAATCAAGGAGACCCGCACCTGATAGGGCGCATCGGTAAACTCCGGTCATGACATTCAAGGTGATCACCGAACCTGGAGAGGAGTCAGGGTTTGTTTCGCACTACTCGCGTTGCCTGGTTGCTGGTCGCAAGGTGCCACCCGCGAAGAAGCGCTAGCCAACGTCCGGGAGGCGGCGGAGGGGTGGTTGCAGGCTCAACAAGACAAAATTGATCGAACCAATCCACTCGGCCAGGTCGACACCATTACCCTGTAACCATGCTGCAACTTCCCGTGAACTGCGTACGCGGGACGGCTTTCGTGCTTTTTCGTTACTTTCGTGGTCTTCTCGGGGACTTACCACGAAAAGTGCGAAAGTGCGCGAAAAGGAGGACACCAAGCCAGGAACGCGTTCGAAAAGGGCGGCTGAGTTTTCTCTCAAACTACTCTGATAATGCGCGGGACATCGCTTCGCTCCGAACCCGCGCCTACAGCCGGTTCAATTTTCGGACATCGCCGAACACTCCGCGAAACGCAATCTCCACGGCGCTCTTTGCGTCCCCTGGCAAAACCGCCCTTCCCGCCTCACTGCTTAAACTGGTCACCCCGTACCCCCGGATTCCGCAGGGGACGAACAGTTCGTAAACATCCAGATCGTTCGCGCAGTTCAAGGCGATGCCATGCATCGAAACCCATCGCTTGATCTTCACCCCGATCGCGGCGATTTTTTTGTCTCCTACCCAGGCTCCAGTATGAGGCGGGAAACGCCGGGCGGAAATGCCAAACGCTGAGCAGGTGTCGATCATGGTTTGCTCCAAACCGCGCATCCAGCGGTGGAGATCTTTCCCGTGCCGTTCCAAGTTAAAAATGGGATAGATTACGAGTTGGCCAGGGCCGTGGTACGTCACATCCCCGCCCCGATCGGTTCGGTGAACCGCGATCCCTCGGTCTTCGTATTCAGAGATCGGCAAAAGCAAGTTCTCTTCGTGAAAGTTCGCCCCGAGCGTGAGAACTGCGGGATGCTCGACAAAGATCAGCGTGTCCTCTTCGCCCTCTATCACCGCCTGGGCGAGCTCTTTTTGACGTTCCCAAGCCTCCAAGTACTCCAACACGCCAAGGTCAAGCGTCTTCAAGATCAGCCTCGGGATCGAGTGTCGGATTCAGCGCCAAAAACACCCGATATCCGTCAATCGTTTCCTGAATCTCGGCGAACCGGTGGATTGCCAACTCCTCGGCTATAGGCGTGGTGACGGCAATCCCGCCGACTTGGCTCGCCGCTTCCACATGGGCGGCGATATCGAGAACTTGGGTGAACTCAACCTCATCCAAATCGCCGCTGACTTCGCCGCAATGAATGCCGATACGGAGCCGAAATGGGTCTTTCAGGCGGCTGACGTAGGCATTGAAATCGGCGATCTTAGTTTGAATCGTTCTCGCAGCCAGGAATGCG
>JBKJJL010000063.1:0-2939 GCA_046597875.1 Fimbriimonadaceae bacterium
GCACGAGTTTGGCCACCAAATCGGCATGGACCACAACGGCTTTTGGGGTCCCGCGTTTTGCCCGATCTATCGCAGCCTCATGAGCTACGCCTACAGCTACTCGCTGGAGGATGATCCAACCAAAATCGCCTATTCGCGCGGGGAGTTCAACGGGTTCACAATCACCGAGAGCAACCTCGACGAAACGTTGCCTTTGCCTTACGAGAAAGTGAGTTTTTTGGAAAGGGGACCTTATCGGTTTCGACTCAAAAAGAACGGCTCCACGACTCTCATCGACTGGAACTGGAACGGGGCATTCGGCGAGAAGGGTATTCGCGCGGATATCAATTACTCGTATGCGGCGAGCGCAGGCACGCGAGATGAGGCGGATCGTGCAATGACCGCGCCTTGGCTCTTCGTCCATCGCACGTCGGCTTATGCTCTTTTTGGGCAACGAGCCGATAAACTGGAAAAAGGGAAGGATCCCAACGTGGGGCCCGAGAACCCCGGGAAACTTGTCCTGCGCCGCCTTCTTGCGCCGAAAAAATGGGACAAACCTAGGCTGGTGGACGACAAACTCGTGGGCGATCCGGTCGCGCTTTCGGCGGGCGGCAGGATTGTGTTTGTTTACGCGAGGCCGGAAGGGATTGTTGTTCGCAAAGACCCGACGGATGGCGCAGGTGCCGTTGAGTTTGGCGGACAGCAGCGACTCGGTGGTGAATCGAGGAAAAGAGCGGAGTTCGAAATCTTGGACCCCGACCCCCTCAAGATTCCGACCGTAGGACAAATCGGTGAACGAACATACATTTTTCTTTGGGACCCCCGAACTCAGGAGGTCACCTACCGCAGCATGATCGGCGCGGGCAAACTGACGGAGGAGAGGAGGCTTTTTGAGCGAAGTACGGTCCCCGTTGGCATGGCGGTCGACACGGTTCGCAAGGAAGTCCTGCTCGGCATGGCGCAAGATCAAGACGACAAGAAGCTGAGCCGCTGGCAGATCCGTCGCTTTGAGGAGAACGGCGGCCTCTTGCGAGAGATAGGCATGAGCTGGGTCGACGGTGAAACCGGCAATGCCCGGATCTCCGGGCGAGTGCGTGTGCTCTTCAAGCAAGATCGCGACACCGGGCCAGCGGGGAGAATCTATATGTACGCGAAGGGCTTTCACGGGACGACCAGTCCTTGGGCGTGCGTGTATGTGGCGGAGAGTATCGCCGATAAGACGGTTCGCGGAGGCTGGCTGGTGAAGCGGTTTTACGATGAATGGTCTCAAACGCGCTCTGCCCCCGCGGCGACTTGGTTCAAAGATGACGTGCTGTACGCGTATCGCTGGGTGGATGGCGGCAATCCGGAGCGGGACAACTTGCTCCATGTCGGTTATCGGGGTTTGGGGATTGACTCCGAGCCAATGGGAGATCACGACGATCTGAAGTTCCTTGGGGAGTTTGGCATTCGGACGTCGATTTTGTGGTTGACGCCTTGAGGCGGGATGGATTGGATGGGGCCGAGATGGCTCTTGACCTGCGTTCGAGGCTGAAAATCAAGGAGACCCGCACCTGATAGGGCGCATCGGTAACCTCCGGTCATGACATTCAAGGTGATCGCCGAACCTGGAGAGGAGTCAGGGTTTGTTTCGCACCTACCCGCGTTGCCTGGTTGCTGGTCGCAAGGCGCCACCCGCGAGGAAGCGCTCGCCAACGTCCGGGAGGCGGCGGAGGGGCGGTTGCAGGCTCAACAAGACAAAATTGATCGAACCAATCCACTCGGCCAGGTCGACACCATTACCCTGTAACCATGCTGCAACTTCCCGTGAATTGCGTACGCGGACGGTTTCGTGTTTGTTCGTTACTTTCGTGGTCTTCTCGGGGACTTACCACGAAAAGTGCGAAAGTGCGCGAAAAGGAGGACACCAAGCCAGGAACGCGTTCGAAATGGGCGGCTGGGTTTTCTCTCAAACTACTCTGATGATGCGCGGGACATCGCTTCGCTCCGAACCCGCGCCTACAGCCGGTTCAATTTTCGGACATCGCCGAACACTCCGCGAAACGCAATCTCCACGGCGCTCTTTGCGTCCCCTGGCGAAACCGCCCGTCCCGCCTCACTGCTTAAACTGGTTACCCCGTACCCCCGGATTCCGCAGGGGACGAACAGTTCGTAAACATCCAGATCGTTCGCGCAGTTCAAGGCGATGCCGTGCATCGAAACCCAGCGCTTGATCTTCACCCCGATCGCGGCGATTTTTTTGTCTCCTACCCAGGCTCCAGTATGAGGCGGGAAACGCCGGGCGGAAATCCCAAACGACGCGCAGGTGTCGATCATGGTTTGCTCCAGACCGCGCATCCAGCGGTGGAGATCTTTTTCGTGCCGTTCCAAGTTGAAAATGGGATAGATTACGAGTTGGCCGGGTCCGTGATACGTCACATCGCCACCCCGATCAGTTCGGTGAACGGCGATTCCCCTCGCCTCGTATTCCGGAACTGGGAAGAGCAAGTTCTCTTCGTGAAAGCTCGCCCCGAGCGTGAGAACTGGAGGGTGCTCGACAAAGATCAGCGTGTCCTCTTCGCCCTCTATCACCGCCTGGGCGACCGCTTTCTGCCGTTCCCAAGCCTCCAAGTACTCCAACACGCCAAGGTCAAGCGTCTTCAAGATCAGCCTCGGGGTCGAGCGTCGGATTCAGGGCCAAGAACACCCGATATCCGTCAATCGTTTCCTGAATCTCGGCGAACCGGTGGCTTGCCAACTCCTCCGCTATAGGCGTGGTGACGGCAATCCCGCCGACTTGGCTCGCCGCTTCCACATGGGCGGCGATATCGAGAACTTGGGTGAACTCAACCTCGTCCAAATCCCCGCTGACTTCGCCGCAATGAATGCCGATACGGAGCCGAAATGGGTCTTTCAGGCGGCTGACGTAGGCATTGAAATCGGCGATCTTAGTTTGAATCGTTCTCGCAGCCAGGAATGCG
>JBKJJL010000216.1:0-14466 GCA_046597875.1 Fimbriimonadaceae bacterium
GCGGGTGTTTGCGATGCCGCCGCCCGTGCCGCCGAGGGTGTACGCAGGTCGAATAATGCACGGATAGGGCGCCGTATCGAGCAGCGCTTCCAGTTGTTCTGGCGTTTCGACGATCCAGCTCTCGGGGACTGGCTCCTTGATTTCTCGCATCAAATTGCGGAACTGTTCCCGATCCTCGGCTTTGCGAATTGCGCTCAAAGGGGTTCCTAAAAGGCGTACGTTGTACTTTTCAAGGATTCCTTGATCGCTGAGTTGGGTGGCGAGGTTTAACCCGGTTTGTCCCCCTAGGGTGGGCAAAAGGGCGTCGGGACGCTCGCGGGCGATCACTCGCTCGCAGAAGGTGACGTTCAGCGGCTCGATGTACAGGAAGTCCGCGACTCCCGGATCGGTCATGATGGTCGCGGGATTGGAGTTGATGAGGACGACCTGATGCCCTTCCTCTCTGAGGCTTTTGCAAGCCTGAGTTCCCGCGTAGTCGAACTCCGCGGCCTGCCCGATGACGATGGGTCCAGAACCGATGACAAGAATTTTCAACTCCTTTCTGATCTCCTTGCCTCTAGCAGGGCGGTCAAGTCGATCAAATGGAGCCTATCCTTAGGTCGCCCGGCAAGTTTCTTAAGCTCGATTAGATCCTCTAGACTCACCACCTGAACCGCAACTCCTTCGCAGAGCTTCGCTTCCGCACGTCCGGCGAGCTCGCTATACGAAACTCCCTGTCCGATATCAGACAGTAAGTCAACGGCTCCTAAATCCGTGATCAGGGTGAAATTCTGTCCGTGCCGAATGGTAAGGGGATCCCATTGAAAGGGCAGATCATCAGGGGCACCTCGAAGTCGCGGATGATACTCTTTGAGAGCGAGGACGAGCCTCTCGTAATTGTCGGCGGACCTGCGGTAGTAGAGATCGATATCTTCAGTCATGTGCGCGGAGCCATGCAGCACCATCGCAACACCGCCGATCAGAATAAAGTCAACTTCGGCCGAAACGAGTTCTTCAAGTAAGAGCCGAGTTTCCTCACCGGGGATCATCTGGGGCCTCAGTTTTCGTTAAACGACGGCGAAGCATTTTTGCAAACCGTTGCTCGGGCGACAGTTTCAGGTTTTCGCGTAACAGGCTTATATCGGCACCGTTCTCGTCATGATGGGGAAAGCCAGTTGTAAGACGCTTAAACTCCGCATATTGCGCTTGATCCATTCCGAGTTCTTCCCAAGGCTCCATCGAAGCTAATTCTACCGGGCTTTGCCAGCGGCATTTGCCAGGTCCGCCGTCAAGTCCTCCAGTTCCTCTAGCCCGACATACAGCCGAATAACCCGCTTGGGGCCGTCATAGCCAATCGCCTCGATGTCCAACGGCACCGACAAACTCTCGAATCCACCCCAACTTACGCCTAACTGAAACACCTCCAGACCCTGAATAAACGCCCGGGTCCACTCGTCGCTTTGGTCTTTGGGAGCGAAAGAAAGCAGGCTGTTCGAACCCGTCATCTGGGCGTCTCGCAGCGCCTTCTGGGGAAAATCGGGGTCCCCAACATGGAAGACGCGGTCCACCCAGGGCTGAGATTTCAACCAAGCGCACATCGCGTTGCCCTGCTCTTCAGCATGCTTCATTCGCACTTTCAGGGTTCGCATCCCGCGCATGAGCATCCAAGCCCCAAAGGGCATCAGCAGGCTGCCCAACCACTGGATCTCCCGCATCGTCATCGTGTCAATGAACTCTTCTGACCCGGCGACGACTCCGGCAACCAGGTCGCTATGACCCGCCAGATACTTTGTTGCGGTTTGGCAAACGATGTCCACCCCAAGTTCAGCTGGCTTCTGAAACACCCCCGCCGCGTAGGAGTTGTCGGTCATCGTCTTGATTCCCTTCTCCCGGCAATAGGTGGTAATCGCCCGAAAATCCTGAAGCCGAAAGATCAGGCTCCCCGGCGATTCCAAGATCACAAGCGTCGTCTCAGGCCGAATCGCCGCGATAAGTTCGTCGGTATCCAATCCCGAAACGAAGGTGGTGGTCACGCCGAATTTGGGAAGGTACACCGCCAAGAATTCTCGTGTGGGGCCGTAGGAAGTGTCCACGCAAACGATGTGCGAACCTTGCTCCACGCACGCGAGAATCGCCGCCGTTATCGCGGCCATGCCGGAGCCGAACACCTTCGCTTTGTCAGTCTTTTCCAGCGCCGCGATTTTCTTCTCGACGATGGTCAGCGATGGGTTGCCGACACGGGTGTAGTAGAACTCCGGTCCATCCAGCTTTCGATTCGGATTTACAAAGTCATCGAGGTTATCGAAGACGAAAAGCGAGTTCAGGAAAACCGGGGGAGAAACCGCCCCTTTGATCTTTTCCTCTTCTCCGAGGTGCTGCAAAAGGGTGGCGTCGTGCATCGCAGAATGATGGCACTTTCCAAAGCAAATCCTCTTGGTCGAAACGCAATGTCTCTCGTAGTGCGACAGCACGCCCGGGCTTCCCTTACCGTCTCCCACGATGCATTGCGCGCGAGGTACTGAGCGTCACCAATCGTACACGCATCCGCAGTTACTGCAATGCCTTGGAGATAGTTCACGCCTGGCGAGCTTGAAGGCTAGGTAAGGGAGCCAAATCATAAGAGGTACCAAAGGCGCGAGGCAACCAAAGGCCATGTCCCTGCCGAAATGCTCACCACTTGGTGATTCCGAGAAGATGGAGCCGCAGTCAGGACAGCGGATGCGCATAAGAACTAGCCCGTCGCTTTGAAAATGGCGCGCTCGAGAGGACTCGAACCTCCGACCTACAGGTCCGCAACCTGTTGCTCTATCCACTGAGCTACGAGCGCACGCGGTGAAAACATTCTACCCGAGGGCAGTTTGCCGGACCGGGAGGGCGAATCTTTAGCGAGCCGCTCACAAGATGCCAACAGTCCACCAACCGCGCACAGAAAGCCTTTCATATCCCCATTATGCCGAGCCCGGCTCGAAATCGTCAGAACTCGAACCGGGTTCCGGTATCCTTCCGGGAATGCGAAAGTTCCTTTTCGGCGTCGCCCTCGGCGCGGTCTTGATTGCTCCCGGTTGCAAGCCTGGCAAAAGTCTGCAAGGTGATTGGGATGCCGCGGGGCCCGGAATGGGCCAGTTGCCTCCTGGTTCAAAGATTACGATGAGTTTCGGTGGGACCGACCTTACGATCAGGGCGACCATTGTCGATCCGACGGTAGGCACGATCGGGTTCGCAGGAATCGGAACATACAAACTAGATGGCGAGAAATACACCCACGAGATCAACACCCTCACATTTGACACGAGTAAGATCGATGCGCAGATGAAAGCAGCCGTCGAGAGCCAGTTGAAGCCTGATGACCTTAAAAAGCAGCTCAATCAAAGTAAGGCGATGACGGTGAAGTTTAACGAAGATGGCACCGTTTCGATGACGGGCGATTCGCCCACCAACGGCATCACCCTGACCAAGCAGAAGTAAATGGCGAGTACGTTCGGGACGCTCTTCCGGATATCCACGTGGGGAGAGTCTCACGGCGGTGGGGTGGGTGTGGTTCTGGACGGGTGCCCGCCGCGCTTGCCCATTTCTCTGGAGTTCATCCAATCGGAACTGGATCGCCGCCGCCCCGGCCAGTCATCGCTGGTGTCTCAGAGGAAAGAATCAGACACAGTCTCCATTCTCAGCGGAGTTCAAGACGGTCTCAGCCTTGGGACGCCCATCATGCTGATGGTTCACAACGAGGATGCCCGTAGCCGCGATTACGACGAGATGAAGGAAAAGTATCGCCCGAGCCACGCGGATTTCACGTACGATCAGAAATACGGTATCCGCGCTTGGTCCGGCGGCGGTCGTGCGAGCGCGCGAGAAACCGTGGGCCGAGTTGCTGCGGGGGCGATCGCGAAAATCTTGCTCCGACATTGGGGTGTCGAAATCATCGGATGGGTCGCCCAAGTGCAAAGAGTTCCAGCGAACGTAGACCCGCTAACGGTAACCCTGGCCGAAGTTGAGTCAACCCCGGTTCGCTGTCCAGATCCTGAAGCCGCCGCGAAAATGATCGAACTGATCGAAGCCACCAGAAAGGCGGGAGATTCAGTTGGCGGGGTCGTCGGATGCGTCGCCCGAGGGGTTCCCGCGGGGTGGGGTGAGCCGGTTTTTGACAAACTGGAGGCCGACCTCGCCAAAGCCGTAATGTCCCTTCCGGCCTGCAAGGGAATCGAAGTCGGCAGCGGATTCGCAGGAACCCTGATGACCGGCCGCGAGCATAACGATGCCTATCGGGCAACCGATGAGCTCGGCAACGACGGAAAGCCCAAGGTGGTCACCCCGACAAATCGAAGCGGAGGAATCCAAGGCGGCATTTCGAACGGCATGCCAATCACCCTTCAAGCAGCCTTCAAACCAACCGCCACGATCATGCACAATCAGGACACGGTGACTGAGCAGCACGCAAACACAGAACTGCAAGGGCGGGGCCGCCACGACGCTTGTGTCCTTCCGAGGGCGGTTCCGATGGTCGAAGCAATGGTGGCCCTCGTGCTCGCCGACCACGCTTTGCGCCAGGCGGCTTTACAATCTGTTAACCTAATGGAGATACCTTCTTAACGAGGAGCCGATGTCATTCCCCTCTTCAGTATCCCCCTCCGAAGCTGAGCTGGAAGCTCAGCCATCCAAGATTTCGACCACGAATGTCGATTTCTTTTACGGGACTTTTCAGGCACTGAAAGGCGTCTCGATTGAGGTGCCTGCAAATCAAGTGACGGCTCTTATTGGACCCTCGGGATGCGGGAAGTCGACTTTCTTACGCTGCCTCAATCGAATGAACGACCTCATCGACGGAACCCGGATTACTGGAAAGGTCACGTTGGATGGGCAAGATATTTATGCCCCCGAAGTCGATCCGGTGGCCCTCCGCAAAGAGGTCGGAATGGTGTTTCAGAAACCTAACCCGTTCCCCATGTCGATCTACGATAACGTCGCTTATGGGCCACGTATTCACGGAGTAAAGGATCGGGCCAAGTTGGATGAGATTGTCGAGAGGTGCCTGACAAGAGCGGCCTTGTGGGATGAAGTTAAGGAGAAGCTCAAGAAATCAGGAAACGAACTATCCGGCGGTCAGCAGCAGCGGCTTTGCATCGCTCGGACGATGGCGGTAGACCCCAATGTGATCCTCATGGATGAACCGTGCTCCGCGCTCGATCCCATCGCGACGGCGCGCATCGAGGATCTGATTTTCGAGCTGAAGAGCCAGTACACGATCGTGATCGTGACTCATAACATGCAGCAAGCGCAGCGCGCCAGCGACGTCACCGCGTTCTTCATGATGGGCAAAGTGATCGAGATGAACACGACCCAGAACATCTTCCTGCGCCCCCAGATGAAGGAAACGGAGGACTATATTTCGGGAAGATTCGGCTAAATTCCCCTCCCCGCTCCGCGGGGAGGGGTTAGGGGTGGGGTTCCGGGAGGTCCCGCCTTTGGGCAAGAAATGGCACGAATCCAGCGGCCCGGAAAACCCCACCCTCAGTCCCTCCCCTTCCGCACGAACCATCGGACGGAGAGGGAGGCCCGGAGTTCACGCGACTAGCTTCTTCGCCTCGTCTGCCAATCTCAAAAAGATGTGGGCGTAAATCCGGCTCATCTTGAACAGGTGCTCGACCTTGAGCCGCTCGTCCGTTTCGTGAGCAGGACCGTCGCCTTCCCACCCCGTTCCGATGCTCACCGTGTTCGGGACCGCCCTCGCATAGGTTCCTCCGCCCATCACGCCAGGCGCTTTTCGGATTCCGGTTTCAGCTTCGTACACCTCACAAATCGTCTTCACGAGGGGATGATCCAAGGGGAAATAGAGCGGTTCTGAAGAGTCGTAGCGGTCGATCGTTGCCTCAATCTCACTGCTTTTCAGGAAGGCTTCCGCTAGATCGCGAAGTTTATTGGACTCCCACGTCACCGGCCGGCGCACGTTGAAGGTCATGTGCAGGGCGTTGTCGAGAGTCTTGACGATTCCCAGATTGCACGTGAGGTCGCCGCTAACGTCGTCGCGACCGTGGATTCCGAGGCCGACCCCACTTGGGTGAGTCGAAGCGAAAAGCCAGTCGCAAAACGGCGCAGCTGACAGGGGAGCAACGAACATCAGGAAGCGGAACAGTCTCGTCGCGGCGCTGTCGCCGTAAAACGGCATCGCCCCGTGGGCCGCCTTCCCTTTCGCGTAGATGACCAGCTCATCGCCTTGCCATGAGGCAGTTACATTCGCGTCCCAATTGTCGGCGAGCTTCTCTTCGACGTGCTTACGAGCCCCCGCTCCCACGAGCACCCGCGCTTCCATCGCATCGATGACGATGTTCGGCCGTTGGCCACCCTGGGCTTCGAGGACTTGGAACTCCTCCGAGGCCGGAAAGGGCACCCGCACAACCAGATTGGCAATTCCCTTTTCCGCATGGTAGAGCGGCCAACCGGAATCTGGCGCAACCCCAAGAGTTGGCATTTCTTCGGTTTGGCAATAGCGTTCCACACACTTGAACCCGGATTCTTCATTGCATCCGAATACCGCGCGTAGCCGCACATCCAACTCCGGGACACACTCCTTTATCGCCCGGATCGCGTAGAAAGCGGCCATTGTCGGGCCCTTGTCATCCTCGGCCCCGCGAGCATAGACGTAGCCTTCGTCGATTTCGGCACCAAAGGGTTCGTGCTTCCAACCCGGCCCTACCGGAACGACGTCCAGATGCCCCAGCGTCATGACGAGGGCCTTGCCCGCACCAACCTCAGCATATCCGCAATAGCCCTCGATATCCTTGGTTGTAAAGCCGTAGTCATCCGCCATTTTGAGGGCAAGATCGAGTGCTCGGCGATTCTCTCGGCCAAAAGGAGCGTTCGGCTCGGCTTCGCTTTCCAGGCTCGGAATCTGGAGCATCGAAACAAAATCACTGAGAAGATCTTGCTCATGTGCACGAAGCCAATCTTGTACGCGCTGGACGGTGTCAGACATGGGTGCAGGTTACCTGCCAAAATGCGCCGATGGCTTCCACTGAATCACACGCCGACCATAGCAAGACAATCGACGCCCTCGGGCTGCCCGGCGAGATGCCGCGTCCTCTGAACATCACGATGATCGGAGCCGGTAGCTTTTTCACGAACTCCGTTTTGAAGGACGTGATCCTCATTCCCGGACATAAAGGGGGGTGAACTTCGACTAATCGACATTGACGCGGAGCGCTTGGAGTTGGCCGAGAAGCTGATGCAAAAGATCGTTGACGAAGCGGACCAAACCCATTTATGGAAGGTCTTTGCGAGCACGAACCGCCGCGAACTGTTGCCCAACTCCGACTACTTAATCAACTCGATTGAGGTTTTCGGAGTCGAATGCGTGCGATTCGACAATGACATCCCACTAGAATTTGGCGTCAGCCAAAACATCGGCGACACGATCGGCCCGGGCGGATTATTCAAGGCTTTGCGGACCGTCCCGGTTTGGTTAGAGATCCTTCGCGATGCCGAGGAGCTTTGCCCGAATGCCCTGGTTTTGAACTACACGAATCCCATGAACGTGATGTGCCTCGCCGCCTCGCGTTCGTCTTCGATGGAAATCGTCGGTCTGTGCCACTCCGTTCAAGGAACGAGCCGAATGCTCGCCAAGTACGCGCACGTCCCGTACGAGCAAGTGCAATGGAAGTGCGCGGGCATCAACCACCTAGCCTGGTTCACCGAGTTCAATAGTGAAGAGCTTAAACGTGGCGGGGACACTCCTGTCCCCGTTCCGAAAGCTGCTGGAAACGGGGACAGGAGTGTCCCCGCCACGTCACTCTATCCACGACTCTTCGAATTCGCCAAGGATCCCAACAGTGACTTTGCAAAAGCAGAGCCGATTCGCACCGACATGATGCTCCACTTCGGCGCGTTCATCACCGAATCCAGCGGGCACCTCAGTGAATATCTTCCCTACTACCGTAAACGAAAAGACCTCCTGGAAAAATACACCGACACCGGTTATCGGGGTCAGGAAAGTTTTTACGCCGACAACTGGCCTACATGGCGCAAGAATCAGGATGAGGATCGGCGCAAACTCATTTCAGGTGAAAAGCCGATCGAGTTCAAACGAAGCTGGGAATACGGGGCGTGGATCATCGAATCGGTCGAGAAGAACGCTCCGATCACCGTGTACGGCAATGTCGCCAACAACGGGTGCATCGAAAATCTGCCTGATGATGGATGCGTCGAGGTTGCGTGTCTGATCAACCACAACCGAGTTCAACCAACCAGGTTTGGAAAGCTGCCGAAACAAATGGCGGCGATCTGCGATTCGAACATGCGCATGTTCGACCTCGCGGCCGACGCGTGCATGAACCGTTCGAAAGAGATGGCGATCCACGCGCTGATGCTGGATCCGCTGACGTCTGCGGTTTGTTCCCCCGCTGAAATCAAGGCCATGGCCGAGCGGATGTTCGAGGCCCAAGCGGAGTTTCTGCCTGGCTTTAACTAACTCAGGCACGAAAAAGCGCCCCTTTGCTAGGCTTCAAAGGGGCGCCAGGACGGTCCGCGCTTTACAGGCGAACGCCAACGTACAGGCCGATTGCGTTCAGTCGGGCATTGCTGTTGCCGAGGTACTTGCCCTCAACAAACAGGGGATTTGACCCCGACTGGAAGTTGTAGCCAACGCCGAACTGGTAAGCGAAATTCGTCCGTGTTCGCCCCCGATTCACTCCGCTGACCAGTTCCTCGTCTCGCGTCATTGCGAGGCCGACACCCACCGAGTAAAAGAACTCGTTGTTCATGCCGACGTAGTTGATGAGAACCGGGACAGCCGATGCCGTGCCCTTGCCGTAGTAATCGACGGAGAGCGCAATAATCCCGCTCGAACCTCTATCCATTGTTCCGAAGTTCGCGTCTGAAATTTTGTACTCTGCGCCAACACCAAACCAGGTGCGGCCGATGTCCCGACCATAGCCGCTTGTCGGCATGACGATACCCGCACGAACGGACAAGCCCATGGGCTTGGTCGTTTGCGCGCTTGCGCCAACGGAAGCTAAAACAGCCGCCGCTCCGATCACGGTCGCGAGAATCTTGCGATTCATAATTGTCGGTTCCTCCTTAGATTTTGAGGCGCGCTAACGCCTCATGGGAGAGATTAATCTCTCTGCGCTTTGAGACGTTGTGCAAAGCCCGAACGACGCGCATAATTTCACGCGTGGCTAGGTTCTCTAACGAATAGCCTCACCGAGAACGTGCTTTACGATCTCGGCGACGTGCTCCATATCGGCGGGGGTCAGATTGGGATCGGTGCGCAAGCAGATCGAGTTCCCCCCAATCTTCCGCGCCATCGGCAATCGTTCGGGGCGATACCCAGTTCCGTCGAAAGCCTTCTCCAAGTAAATCTCTGCACAAGATCCCACCTGGCACCAGACGCCGAACTCGGAAACGCGTTCACAAAATCGCTCGCGGGTCCAGTCGCTTTTCAGAGATTCTGACTGCAAATAGCCGTACCACCGGTAATAAGCATGCTTCAAATGATCGCCGGGAATCGGAACGGTAAGTCCAGTTGCGTTGCCGAGATGCGCGTTGAGAACGTGCGCGTTGGCGCGTCTCTTACCTACCCAGTCGTCCAGTTTCGTCAACTGCACGCGGGCAATCGCCGATTGCATTTCCGTCAGACGCCAGTTTGTCCCGAATCGCTCATTGACCCAGCGGAATCCGGGCGGATGTTTGCGCTCGTAAACCGCTTCCCACGTTTTTCCGTGGTCCTTGTACGCCCACATGACGTCCCAGAGGGCGTCGTCGTCGCAGGTAATCGCCCCGCCTTCTCCGCCGAGGGTCATGATCTTGTCCTGGCAGAACGACCATGAGGCGATGTCGCTCATGCTGCCAACCTTGCGGCCCTTGTATTCGGCCCCGTGGGCTTGCGCGCAGTCCTCAATAATGGGGATTCCCAACGCCCTCATTTCGTCCATTTCGCACGGCCAGCCGCCGAGGTGAACTGGAATGACGGCCTTCGTCTTCGAGGTCCTCACTGCGTCGATCGTTTCGGCGGTGATGTTGCCACTCATCGGATCGAGATCAGCGAAGATCGGAACCGCCCCGCGCATGACAATCGCGGTCGCGGTCGCCATGAACGTGCGAGGCGTCAAGATAACTTCATCGCCCGGCTGAATCCCAAGCGCGATGAGGGCAAGTTCCAGGGTTACCGTGCCGTTGGCAATGGCGATACCGTGCTTGGTGCCGATGTAGTCGGCGAACTCTCGTTCAAACTTGCGGCCCTCCTGACCGGTCCAATAGTTGACCTTGCCGCTCTTGAGAACATCTGAGACTGCATCAATCTCATCCTGCTCGAAGATCGGCCATGTCGTTAAAGTAACGGGAGCTGGCGCTGTCGTCGGCATAAGCTCAATTATAGAACGGGAGATCGGGGGAACGGGGGAACGGACGAACAGAAGAACGGAAGAACGGAAGAACGGAGGAAACGGAAGATAGGTCGGGAAAGTCGAGAACAGGCGTCCGACTTTCTCCACTTTTCCCTTCTCCCGTTCCCCCGTTCTTCCGTTCTAAGGCTCTGCCTTTCTCCCTCTCCCCTCAAACCAACTGGAACATCTCGCCTTGCTTTGGAATCACGGTCTCCCAGCCCAGGTCCACCGCGATTTTGGCTTGTAGGACGGCCTGCGCCTTTGGCTCTCCGTGAACAATGAACGTCTTCTTCGGTGGGGTTTTGAACCCGGCAAGCCACCTCATTATCTCGCCCTGGTCGGCGTGGGCGGAAAGCGCGTTCAGCCTTTCCGTTTTGGCTCGAACTTCAACTTCCTTTCCGAACATCCTTACGCGCTCATGGCCGTCCAAGAGGCGTCGTCCGAGGGTGCCCTCGGCCTGATATCCGGTGAATAAGACCGTCGTCGACGGATCGGACAGTCGATGGAACAGGTGGTGGACGACGCGCCCGCCGTTCGCCATTCCGCTGCCCGCGATGATCATCATCGGGCCCCTACGTGAGTTCAGTTCTTTTGATAGTTCTCGGTCCCGCACGAAGGTAACGCCCTCTGGATCGAGCGGGGTGTGACCAAGATCGAGCTCTTGATTCATATCTGCGTCATGCTCTTCTTGGCATGCTCGGTAGAGCTCGGTCGTGCTGATGGCCATCGGGCTGTCGATAAAAATCGGAATACGCGGGCAACGACCTTGCTCCTGGAGCATGTGGATATGATACAGAAGCTCCTGAGTTCGGCCAATAGCGAAGCTCGGAACGATGACGGTCGAACCATTCGCAAAAGCATTGTTCAGAATTTGTGCAAGATGATCGCCGGTATCTTCCGCGCCGTGGAGGCGATCGCCGTACGTGCTCTCGATCATCAGGTATTCGGCAAAATCCATCGCGGTGGGGTCCTTGATGATCGGCGTGTTATACCGTCCGAGATCGCCCGACATCAGGATGCGCTCGCCGTTATCGAAATAGAGCTCCACAAAGGCAGACCCGAGGATATGCCCTGCGGGAAGGTAACGCCACTGGGCGCCCCCAGGCAGAGGATGGGAATCAAGATAGCTCATCTTCTGCATCCGCTTGAAGGCCGCGTAGGCGTCGGCCTCGGTGTACAGAGGCAGGGCGGGCTGGTGGCTGGAGTACCCGTGCTTATTCGCGCTGCGGGCGTCTTCTTCCTGAATCCTTCCGGAGTCGGGCAGGCTGATTTTGCATAGCCCCATCGTGGCGGCAGTCGTATAGATCGGCCCCTCATATCCATGCTTAACCAGCCGGGGCAGGTAGCCGATATGATCCAAATGAGCGTGGGTGATAACCACGGCGTCGAGACTACGAGGATCCACCGCAAACGGCTGCCAGTTGCGTTGTTTGAGTTCCTTGGACCCTTGGAAGAGTCCGCAATCCACCAGGATTTTCTTCCCGTTCGTTTCGATGAGATGCTTGGAGCCAGTAACGGTCTCCGCCGCGCCGTAGCAGGTGAGGCTATTTGCCATGGAGAGAGTATGGCTAAAATCCTTGCTCTCGGATGGGAGGGGGTAGGACGGGTAGGACGAGTAGGACTGAACTCAGACTCAATCAGTCCTACCCGTCCTGCTTGTCCTACCCGTTCCATCCCAACCCGCGAGCGGGAGACTCCACCTAGTGCTCGTGCTCGTGATCCGATCTTCGCTTCGCGAACTCCGCGATCAACGCGTTTTGCTCCAAGTGCGGAAGCTCGTCGTAGTGCGAGAGGGTCTGTTTGAATCGACCCCTACCCTTCGTAATCGAACGAAGATCAAGCGCGTAGCGCATCATCGTCGCCATCGGAACCTGGGCGTGAACCTGGGTTTTGCCGGGCGCGATGGGATCCATGCCTTGGAGTCTGCCCCTGCGACCGTTTAGGTCGCCCACGACGTCACCGACACAGTCGTCGGGCACATCCACTTCGAGATGCATGATCGGCTCCAGAATGACCGGATTCGCCTTCTCGGCGGCGGCTTTGAACGCCAGCGAGCCAGCGATCTTGAACGCCATTTCGCTCGAATCCACATCGTGATAAGAGCCATCGTAGACCGATGCCTTCACATCGACGACTTTGTATCCGGCGAGGAAGCCGTGATCCATGGTCTCCCGAATGCCCTTTTCAATCGCGGGAATGAAGTTCTTCGGGATCGAACCTCCGACGACTTTATTCTCAAACGTAAATCCAGCACCACGTTCTTGGGGAGCGAGTTCGACCCAGCAATCGCCGTATTGGCCCTTGCCTCCGGTTTGCCGCTTATGGCGACCTTGCGCCTTGGAAGCCGCTCGGACGGTCTCTTGGTAGGGCACTTTCGCTTCCTCGGTCGTAACCGTCACGCCGAAACGGGTTTTCAGTTTCTCGATCGTCGCGTCGAGGTGGATGTCGCCCATGCCTTCGAGGATTTCCTGATGGAGAACCGCGTCGCGGACGTAGCGCAACGTCGGATCTTCTTCGAGAATCTTCGAAAGCGCAGGCCCGAGCTTGTCCTCGTCCGCTTTTGTTACCGGCCGAATCGCCGTTCGATAGATCGGATCCGGGAACTCGATCGGCGGAATCACGAGTTTGTCCTTCGAAGTCGTCAGCGTGTCGCCGGTATGGGTGTCTTGCAGCTTCGCGAGGACGCAGATGTCCCCTGCCGTAACGACCTGGGCCGCCTCCTGGCCCTTGCCATGAGGGAAGTACATGTTGTGGAGGCGCTCTTCCTTGTCGCGGGAGATATTCAGCACGTTCTGATCGAGCTTGATCTGGCCGCTAAAGACCCTCAGATAGTTGAGCTTGCCGACATACGGGTCGGCGGTGGACTTGAAGCAGAACGCCGCTAGGGGGCCATCTACCTCGGGCTTGAGTTCTTTGCCGTCAACTTCTTTCGGCTTGTCTTTCGGCGAAGGAAGTTCGCCGATGATGCGGTCGAGCAGAGTCATAACCCCGATCCCACTCGCGGCAGAGCCCAACAGAACCGGCACGACTTTGCCGTTCTCAGTACCGATCAAAAGCCCGTGCTCGATTTCGAGCGGGTTCAACTCTTCGCCTTCCAGATACTTTAGCGCGAGTTCGTCGTCGCCTTCGGCGGCGGCGTCCATCATTTTCTCGCGGCGTTCGGCGGCTTCTTCGGCGTACCCGGACGGAACATCCTCGATCTCGATGCCGCGATCTTTGCCTTTGTAAACCTTCATATTCAGCAGGTCCAAAACTCCGCTAAAGGCAGCTTGGTGACCGATCGGAATTTCGCAGCAAACCACCATGCGTCCGTAGCGCGTGTGGAGGGTGTTCATCAGCCCCTCAAAGTCGGCGTTGTCGCGCTCCAGTTTGTTGACAAAAATGCATTTAGCGAGGCCATGCTTCTCGGCGATCTCCCAGGCGAGCTCGAATCCGACGTCCAGGTCGGCCTTCGCCTCGCAAACGATGATCATAGATTCCACGACTCGGGCAACGCCGTGCAGGTCGCCGATGAAGTCGGGATATCCAGGAACGTCAATCAGGTTGATCTTATGGTCATGCCATTCCAGCGGAACCACGGAAGCGCTGATGCTGATTTTGCGCCGGATTTCCAGCGGATCATAATCGCTCTGCGTATTGCCGGCATCCACATTGCCCACGCGCTCCACCATGCCGGATGTGTACAGCAGGTGCTCGACGAGCATCGTTTTGCCGGAACCTCCATGGCCCACAATGGCCACATTTCGTATCTTGTCTGGGGTGTATTGTTTCACCAAGTGCCTCCAGCCGAACTCTTGTCCGGCGTTGGCTTCACGTTACCCAGAACTGGTTTGTTCGTGTTTGGGGAAGGCTCGTGGGAAGAACGACAACTGCAGGGCGGTATGGTCGCGGAGTTACCCCTAGCGTTTGCGAGCTAAACCGGGAGGGCGACGTTAGCAGAACCACTCGCTGGGCAAAATACAAAGAAATTGCCATCTTGCCGCATCGTTTCGAAGCGCGGGCATGTATCCTAGAAGGTGGTGGTAAGGCATCAACCACGAAGTAGCATTTCCTGATCAGGAGGTCAATGCATGAAAATCTCGAA
The DNA here is from genome assembly GCA_046597875.1 of Fimbriimonadaceae bacterium. Classification (GTDB taxonomy): domain Bacteria; phylum Armatimonadota; class Fimbriimonadia; order Fimbriimonadales; family Fimbriimonadaceae; genus JANJUB01. Next base: position 14,437 of record JBKJJL010000216.1, read on the forward strand.
GATTTATCTCCTCACGAGTAGCATGTTCGC
>JBKJJL010000232.1:0-17801 GCA_046597875.1 Fimbriimonadaceae bacterium
CTACCTCCCGAACCTTGTTGGTGGAGCCGACGAGGTCCGTGAAGAGTAAAGTTGCCAATATCCTGCGATTCATATCCGTCTGACCGCGAAGTCCCGGCATGTCTTCAAGCGCCTCTAGGATCAGCTTAGTGTCGCCGACGTACGGGATGTGATCAACTCCAGGAAACTCCAACAACTTCGCGTTCGGAATCTTGGAGGCGATGTAGCGGGCCTCGGCGATGTTCACGTCCCGGTCGCCAATCCGGTGCATAACGATCGTTCTGGCCCGAACGCTCGAGAGGACCGGGCGCACATCGATTGCCGTGTTCAACCTGGCGAGTTCCAATGCGCCTGAGGGCGATGCGCTCGACCGGATGTAGCGGCTGAACTGCTCGAGCGCCCCTTGGTTGTTCTGCAGCGATGGGGCGCTCACCGCCAAATCCATGTCGCCTGCCCAATAATTCTTGATCCCGTCGTAGAAGCCTTGCCGCTCCTCCGGGCTGGGTGCCCAGGGATAGTCCGGCTTCTTCTCGCGGCAGGCGAAGGCGCCAAAGAGGGCAAGTGCGTCGACCCTTTCCGGATACGTCGCCGAAAACAGGATTGCCATGCTCGAGCTCTCGGATATCCCGAAAAGGGCCGCGTTGGCGATCCCGCCATCGTCCATCACCGCCCGAAGGTCGTCGGTGCGATCCTCGAGGGTGGGCATACCCACGGTGCGGTCGGAAAGTCCGGTCCCGCGCTTGTCGAAAAGCGTCACCCGGAAGTTCCGGGCCATTTCCGTGTAGAACTTCGCGCCCGCCTCGACGTCCCATATCTGTTCCACGTTCGACACCCAACCCGGGGCCACAACGATGTCCGGGCCCTCGCCAAACGTCGAGTACGCAATCTGGAGGCCACCGGCGTTGGCGTATCGAACGGGAGGTCGCATGTCCCTATTGTAACCGAGCACCCCTGCTCGGTCCTGTAAGACTCGCCATCAGGAGAGTCGGGGGGAACCGCGACCTTCCTATTGCCAAATGGCGCGACCGTCCAAGATCACAAGACCCGGCGTGTTCCTCAAAACAAAACCTGACTGAAGCAGTCTGTGCCTCGGTCGCGTGGGAAGGGACCCGATGGCGAGACTTGGGATTCGAGTTCTGTTGACATCGCAAATCAAATCAGACCCTCAAGCGGGCGACTTTTGGCCCGGCCATTTCGCTTCCGCCGCAATGTCGTGTAGCTCAGATTCAGCTCGCTCATTCCAGCGAGCTACACCGAACATTGTAGAATGAGGAATGCCCCGGGCCAGGCTCCCTCAAGGAACGGTCACTTTCTTGTTCACGGACATCGAAGGAAGCACCATGCTATGGGAGGCTCATCCGGAACTGATGAGCACTTCCTTATCCCGTCACGACGAACTGATGCGTCGGGCAGTTGGTGATGCGAGCGGGTATGTGTTCAAGACCATCGGCGACGCATTCTGCGCGGCATTCGCAACCGCGCCGGACGCGGTAGCGGCAGTTCTGGCCGCGCAGCTTGCTTTCCAGGCCGAGCCCTGGCCCGAGGAAACTCCGATTAAGGTGCGGACAGCTCTTCACACCGGCGCAGTTGAGGGCCGAGACGACGACTATTTCGGCCCGCCCCTTAACCGGGTGGCAAGGCTCATGGCGGCGGGACACGGCGGACAGGCGCTTCTGTCCTCGGCCACTCAGGAGCTGATTCGCGATTCGCTGCCAGATGGCTGCTCACTCAAGCCGCTCGGTGAGCACCGATTGAAAGACCTCGGCAGGCCTGAAACTGTATTCCAGCTCTGCCATCCCGGCCTGCATCCCGACTTTCCTCCCCTGCGTTCCCTCGACTCGCTTCCCAACAACCTCCCTCAGCAGGTGACCAGCTTCATCGGCAGGGAAAAGGAGGTAACCGAGGTAAGAGCGCTCCTGGAGAAGTCGCGGCTGGTCACGCTGACCGGTTCGGGAGGAAGCGGGAAGACGCGCCTTGCGTTGCAGGCTGCTGCGGAGATACTGGACGGCTCGGGTGACGGCGTGTGGTTGGTAGAGTTGGCCGCACTTACAGACCCGGGCCTCGTGCCGCAGACAGTCGCAAACGTACTCGGGCTCAGGGAGGAGGCGGGCAAGAGCCTGACGCAGAGCCTCGCCGAGCACCTGAAGAGCAAGTTCCTTCTGCTCGTGCTGGATAACTGCGAGCATTTGCTCGATGCGTGTGCATCTCTAGCAGACGCGCTTCTGCGTAACTGCCCAAATGTCCTCATTGTCGCCACCAGCCGGGAAGGGCTTGGAATCGCGGGGGAGACCACCTATCGGGTGCCGTCGCTGTCCCTCCCCGATCCTACACAGCCGCAGACTCCGGAGAGCCTCTCTCACTATGAATCGGTGCGCCTGTTCATCGAACGCGCGGTTCAGGTGAAAACTGGCTTCAACGTCACAAAACAGAGCGCCTTAGCGCTGGCCTCGATCTGTCACCGGCTTGATGGCATTCCGCTCGCTATCGAGTTGGCCGCTGCGAGAGTTCGTTCGCTCACGGTTGAGGAGGTGAATCAGAAGCTAGACCAGCGCTTCCGACTGCTCACCGGAGGGAGCCGCACCGCCCTGCCCCGCCAGCAGACCCTGCGCTCGCTCATCGACTGGAGCTACGACCTGTTGAACGAATCGGAAAAGGCGATATTGTGCCGGCTCTCCGTCTTTTCTGGAGGCTGGACACTGGAGGCTGCCGAGAAGGTGTGCAGCGGCGGAGTAGTCGAGGAGTGGGAGGCGCTGGACCTTCTCACTTCTCTGGCCGACAAGTCGCTCGTGGTCGCTGAACAGAGGGATGGTGTCACGAGGTACCGGCTGCTGGAGACGGTGCGTCAGTACGCCCGAGATCGGCTACTTGAGATCGGCGAGGGCGAGACGTGGCGCGACAAGCACCTAGCCTACTTCCTCGAGCTCGGGGAGGAGTCTGAGCCGCACCTGGCTGGCGCGCAACAACAGACCTGGCTGGATCGGCTGGAGAGGGAGCACGACAATATTCGGGCAGCGCTGGAGTGGAGCAGTGAGGTGACAGACCCGGGAGTGTTGGGATTGCGGCTCGCAGGCGCAATCTGGCGGTTCTGGGCAGTGCGGGGCTATCTGCTGGAGGGCCGGGCGTGCCTTGCAGGGCTACTGGACGCAGTGCAGAGCACGGCCGCGGGAGCCGTCCGCACAAAAGCGCTGAACGGGGCGGGAGTGCTTGCCTACGAACAGGGAGACTATGCGGCCGCCCGGACGCTCCATGAAGAGAGCCTGGGGATAAGGCGAGAGCTTGGCGACTGGTGGGGTATTGCCGAGTCGTTGAACAGCCTGGGGATTCTAACCTATCAGCAGGGAGACCTTCTGGATGCCCTGGCGCTCTACGAGGAGAGCCTGGCAATCCGGTGGGACCTGGGAGACCGGCGGGGTATTGCCATGTCGCTGAACAACCTGGGGAATCTGGCCTACGAGCAAGGTGACTATCCGACCGCCCGGGCGCACTATGAAGAGAGTCTGACTATGAAGCGAGAGCTTGGTGACCGGCGAGGTATTGCCATTTCGCTGAACAACTTGGGGAATCTGGCCTACGATCAGGGCGACTATCCAGCCGCCTGGGCGCTCTACGAGGAGAGCCTGGCCATATCCCGGGAGCTTGGCAACCGATGGGGCATTGCCATGTCGCTGAACAACTTGGGGAATCTGGCCTACGATCAGGGCGACTATCCAGCCGCTCGGACGCTCTACGACGAGAGCCTCGCTATCAAGCGAGAGCTTGGCGACCGGCCGGGCGTTGCCGAGTCGCTGGAAGGACTGGCGAGCTTCGCGGCGCTCGCCGACCCCAGCCGAGCGGCCCGGATGTGGGGCGCGGCGGAGAAGCTGCGGGAAGACCTCGGCGCGTCCTTGCCGCCAAATGAACGACTCCGCTACGAGCGTCACGTTGGCGCCGCCCCAACTGACGATGCCGCCTTCCAGCTCGCGTGGCTGGAAGGTCGTGCAATGACGCTGGAGCTGGCCATCGAATACGCGCTGGAGGAACCGAATGCCTGAACTACCGTCCGGCATTGTCACCTTCCTCTTCACGGACATCGAGGGTTCCACCCGCATGTGGGAGGAGCATCCCGAGGCCATGCGCGTCGCTCTCGCGCGGCATGACGAGCTTGCCTCTTCGGTGATCGAGAAGTTTGCCGGCACGCTCGTCAAGAGCCGGGGAGAAGGTGACAGCCTCTTTGCCGTGTTCGCGCTCGCGACGGATGCGGTCGCGGCGGCTAGTGCGCTCCAACAGGCTTATACCTTCGAGTCGTGGCCGGACTCCCTACTGCTGAAGGTCCGGATGGCGCTGCACACCGGCGAGTCAGGTTTGCGGGACGGGGACTACTACGGCGCTTCGGTGAACCGCTGCGCCCGCCTACGAGCCATCGGTCACGGGGGGCAGGTTTTGCTGTCCGACGTATCCCACGACCTCTGCCGCGATTCCCTGCCCGTTGAATGCACTCTTAGACCGCTTGGCGAGCACCGATTGAAAGACCTCGGCAGGCCCGAGTCCGTGTTTCAACTCTGCCATCCGAGAGTTCAGGTCGATTTCCCGCCTTTGCGTTCCCTCGACTCGCTTCCCAACAACCTCCCTCAGCAGGTGACGAGCTTCATCGGTAGGGAGAAAGAGGTCGCCGAGGTAAAAGCGCTCCTGGAAAAGTCGCGGTTGGTCACGCTTACCGGTTCGGGAGGAAGCGGCAAGACGCGGCTGGCGTTGCAAGCGGCGGCGGAGATGCTGGACGGCTCGGGTGACGGCGTGTGGCTGGTAGAACTGGCCGCGCTGACCGACCCTTCTCTCGTGCCGCAGACGGTCGCCAGTGTGCTCGGACTGAGGGAGGAGACGGGCAAGAGCCTGACGCTGACCCTCACCCAGTATCTCAAGAGCAAGTTCTTGCTGCTCGTGCTCGATAACTGCGAGCACCTACTCAATGCCTGTGCTCAGCTCTCGGACGCGATTCTGCGACAGTGTCCAAAGGTCCTGATTCTCGCCACCAGCCGCGAGGGATTGGGAATCGGAGGTGAGCTGACCTACCGCGTGCCCTCCCTCTCTCTGCCGGACCCGAAGCGGGACATCACGCCGGAGTCGCTCACTCAGTTTGAATCCGTCGCTCTCTTCATCGAGCGGGCCCAGTTCCAGAATCCACAGTTCACGGTCACGAATGCCAACGCGCCTGCGCTGGCGTCCGTGTGTTATCGGCTGGATGGAATCCCGCTTGCCATTGAGTTGGCCGCCGCGCGGGTGCGCTCCCTGTCTGTAGAGGAAGTGAATCAACGGCTTGATCAGCGATTCAGGCTTCTGACCGGGGGCTCGCGTACTGCGCTGCCCCGCCAGCAGACCCTTCGCTCCATGGTCGACTGGAGCTACGACCTGCTGAACGACGCTGAACAAGCATTGCTCCGGCGCCTCTCCGTCTTTGCAGGAGGCTGGACGCTGGGCGCGGCTGAGCAGGTGTGTGCTGGCGAGCCGGTGGAGGAGTGGGAAGTCCTGGACCTGCTCACCTCTTTGGTCGACAAGTCGCTCGTGGTCGCTGAACAGAGGGATGGGGTCACGCGGTACCGGCTGTCGGAGACGGTGCGCCAATATGCGCGGGATCGATTGGAGGAGGCCGACGAAGGTGGAGAAGCTAGGACGCGACATCTGGCGCACTTCCTCGCACTGGCGGAGGAAGCCGAGCCGGAGCTCAGGGGTCAAGACCCGGCGGTATGGCTGGATCGGCTGGAGACGGAGCACGACAACGTGCGCGCCGCTCTTGAAGTCTCAGGCCTCAAATCTCAAGTCTCAACTGACTCCAGCCTGCGGCTGTGCGGGGCAGTGTGGCGGTTCTGGTACGTTCGGGGCTACTTCGGCGAAGGACGGGTATGGTGCCGGTCGGCGCTGGAGCAGGCGATGAGCGGGGACCGGCTGCCCGCCCGTGCGAAAGCGTTGACCGGCGCGGGCTGGCTGGCTTTTGAGCAGAGCGACTACGACTCCGCCCGCTCCCTGCACGAGGAGAGCCTCACCATCTGGCGGGAGCTAGGAGACAGGCAGGGCATTGCCGCATCGCTCAACAACTTGGGAAACGTGGCCCTTGAGCAGAGCGACTATACCTCCGCCCGTTCCTTGCACGAGGAGAGCCTCTCTATCCGGCGGGAGTCGGGGGACCGGCGGGGCATTGCCGCATCGCTCAACAACCTGGGAAACGTGGCCCTTGAGCATGGCGGCTATGCCTCCGCGCGTTCGCTGTACGAGGAGAGCCTCACCATCTGGCGGGAGCTGGGAGACAGGCGCAGCATTGCCACATCGCTCAACAACTTGGGAATCGTGGCTCTTGAGCAGGGCGACTACGCTTCCACCCGCGCCTTGCACGAGGAGAGCCTCTCTACCCGGCGGGAGTTGGGGGACCGGCCGGGCATTGCCGAATCGCTGGAAGCGTTTGCCGGCATGGCGGTAGCGCAATCAGAACCCATCCGGGCGGTGCGACTATTGGGTGCAGTCGAGTGCTTGCGGGAAGAGATCGGCAAGCCGATCCGGCCCACCGAGCGTAAGAGCCACGACCGAGAGGTGACCGCAGCGCGAAAAGCCCTCGCAGACGCCGACTTCGAATGTGCCTGGGCCGAAGGTCGAGCGATGACGTTGGAGCAGGCCATCGAATACGCGTTGGAAGAACCGTGTGCCTGAATTGTCATCCGGTACCGTCACTTCTTGGCCGACATCGAGGGGAGCACCCACCTGTGGAAGGGGCGCCCGGATTCCATGCGCCGCGCCATCGGTGCCATCTTCGCGCTCACGAGGGGGCGCGCTTCAAGTGACGATTGCAATCCCGTAGAGGAATCCGGGGCTATGGACATGTCCATGAAGCAGAAGATGAACTGCCCAGGTGCAAGGTTCAGCTCGAGTTGATAAGCTACGCTTCCGCAAGCCCGGCGATCCGGCGCAGCATGCCCGCGAATATGAGCTGATGGAGGGGATAGAGCGCGTACCAATAGGCCAGCCCGGCGAGCCCCACTGGATCAAACAAGGCGGTTTGTCTGATGATCGAGCCTGTCTCATCTTCTGTAACCTCAAACTCTAGCCACGCTCGGCCGGGAAGCTTCATTTCAGCGGACAGCCGGAGGAGATGGTCGGCTTCGTAAGCCTCGACGCGCCAGAAGTCGATCGCGTCCCCAGGGAGGGCGATCTCGGGATCGCGCCGTCCTCGGCGCACTCCAACTCCTCCGAAGAGCAGGTCTATGAATCCCCTCAGTCGCCACAGAGAATCACCGTAATACCAGCCTTTTGCGCCGCCGATCTGCCGAATCGGCTCAAATGCCTTCTTGGCTGGGGCCATAACATGGACGATTCGGCTGTCGACGAGGCGATTCCCAAACCTCACTCCGCCCCAAGAACGCGCGCGGCCCCCGGAGGAAAGCGGGTCTGACCACCGGGTCTCGGCGAACTCCTTGTCCTCATTGCTTAGTGCGAGCGCCATTGCCTCCCGAACACCCATGGGTCGGATCGCAAATGCATCGGCGGCGGACGAATCCGTAATGATGGTTGCGTGTTGGATGCTGTCAATAAGCTTACGGCCGACCCGAGCATAGAGGGGGGTGACCAGCCCCAACCAGAGGCTGGAAAGGCGCGGGGTCAGGACCGGAACACGAATCATCCAACGCCGAAGGCCACGTTGCCGCGCATACTCCTTCATGAGATCGCCGTAGGAAAGCTGGTCTGGCCCGCCGATTTCGAAAGTGCGATTCCCGTCTATTTCTAAGTCGACGGCGGCGAGAAGATAAGCGACTACGTCGGTGATCGCAATGGGTTGGGCTAGTGCTGAAACCCACTTGGGGGTAACCATCACGGGAAGCCGCTCGGTTAATGCCCGGATCATTTCGAATGACAAACTGCCTGAGCCGATCACGACCGAAGCTCGAAACTCTATAGTCTGAACTCCGGTTGATCTTAGGATATCGCCAACTTCGTGTCGGCTCCTGAGGTGAGATGACAGTTTCCCATCGTTGTCGCCCAATCCTCCCAGGTAGATGATCCGCTGTACTCCCGCCTCCTTCGCGGCGCGAGCAAAGTTCTCCGCGCCTTCACGATCAAGTTGTTCAAACTCAGCGGAAGAGCCCATGGAGTGAACAAGGTAGAAGGCGGTGCGAACGCCGATCATGGCCTTCTCAAGCGAGTCGAAGTTAAGGACATCGCCCGCTACGATTTCCGTTTGAGGTGCGACCCTCGGTATCAAGTTGGCGGGGTTTCGAGCAAGGCAGCGGACATGCGCACCGGATTGCTCCAAAGCTCGGAGCAGGCGCCCGCCAACGTAACCCGTAGCTCCCGTTAGAAGGACCAATGGCAGAGCAGGTTGGTTGTCGGTTGTCGTGGTTAATGTTCTCATGTCCGAGGCTCACCTACAGTTTACGGGAGTCATACGCCCACTGCAGAAGGAAGATATCCGTGTCCGGCGAATACTTCGATTTTTCCATCATCAACATAGGCCTGCACCGACCACGAAGCTATTACTCGAACTTCGCGGAACCTTTCAGGCGCTCAAAGTGCTTCGCTTTTCGGGCACCTTACCGGCAGATCAGTAATAGTTCTGTACGCTGAGCCTTGTACAAATGCATTTGCAATCATGAGTAATGTGGCAATAAAAACGCTCCTTAAGTTCCTTTTATTGGAGCCCGGCGTTCCCGCCAGGCTCGTTATTGGTTGGGCAGAGAATATCTCTGCCCGGACTAGGCTACTTGGGGAGGAGAACGGTATCAATCACGTGGATGACCCCGTTCGTGCACTCGATGTCGGTCTTGACAACCTTTGAGCGGTTGACCTTGACGCCGTGCTTGTTGCTGACCTTGATGGACTTACCGTTCAGCGTCTTTACGTAGGTTCCGTTCTTCAGCTTCATGACGTTCGCCGCCATGATCTTGCCCGACACGACGTGATAGGTTAGGATCGCTGCAAGTTTGCTCTTGTTCTCAGGTTTGAGCAGCATGGCGATGGTGCCCGGCTTGCTCTTTTCCAACTTTTGGAATGCAGCATCGGTCGGCGCGAAGACCGTGAACGGCCCTTCGCCCTTCAGCGCGTCGGCGAGCCCTGCAGCTTGGACAGCAGCAACGAGAGTCTTGAACATTTTCGCCGACACGGCCGTGTCGACGATGTCCATTTGGACAGCAGGCTTCGCATGGCCTCCAAATGCGATGGAAGTGGCGACGAATGCCGCGACAGCGAGTGTTATCAGTTTGGTTGTTTTCATGTGTTTGCTTCTTGGTGTTGTTCCTTAGCGGCTGGTGGCCATAGCGCCGCTCCGAGTGGGCGAGGCGAGGCGAACGGCCTGGTAGATGGCGGAGATCCCGACGAGGATGTAGACAGTGTTGGACAGAAAGCTTCCTGCGCCAAAGATCGTGGCGACGAGGTCGAACTTTGCGGCCCCGACGAGGCCCCAGTTCAGGCCACCGACGATGATCAAGATGAGGGTCAATGCGTTGAGCGTTTTCATTTCGTTCTCCATGCTCGCCCTGGGATTCGATTCCGTGGGTGAACAAGGAGATGATACACGCTCTGTCTAATGTTTGTCAAGTGTTTGTCGAAAATAGTGGAAATAATTCTTTCGACTTCCCAGTGCAAACCTTGACGTAACTTAGACAAGGGTGCCATACTTCACCAATATATGGGCATGAAGTACACGATTAAGACGGTGGCGCAGCTGACTGGCTTGAGCGCACACACCATTCGTGCTTGGGAGCGTCGTCATCAAGTTCTCAACCCCGCTCGCACCGAAACAAACCGGCGAGTCTATGAAAATGCGGAGGTCGAGCGTCTGAAGCTCTTGGGGCGAGCCGTCGCCTCAGGTCACGCGATCGGCCAGGTTGCTCATCTGTCGACGGACGAGCTTCGAAGTCTCCCCGTCTCTGGAATCGCTGCGATCGGCCCCCCAATGGAAAGCCCCTCCGGTACTTCTACGGCCGCCTATCTCGCAGCCTGCTGCGACGCGATGGATCGTTTGGATGCAGATTTGTTAGAACAAACTCTGGTACGCGCTGCTGCGAGCCTGGGCCTAACAAGCCTGCTGGAGTCCGTGATTATCCCCTTTATCGAGGTCATCAGCGTCCGCTGGGTCGACGGAACGACAACCATAGCCCAGGAGCATTTGGCGACTGCAGTTCTGCGAACCTATCTTGAAAGTGTTCGGACCACCATGCGCTCCCCAAGCCACGCTCCCCGTTTGTTGGTGACAACGCCGAAGAACCAAGTCCACGAAATTGGAGCTTTGATCGTCTCCATCGTGGCATCCGTGCAAGGTTGGAGCGTCACTTATCTTGGACCTAATCTTCCAGCGCAGGAAATCGTAAACGCCGCCCGGCAGTGTGGGGCCCATGCCATCGGGCTCAGTCTTGTTTTTCCAGATGACGACCCGACACTGGCCGATGAACTGAACCTTCTCCGCCACGCCTTGGGGCCGGCCATCCCAATCTTGGTCGGTGGCCGCGCCGCGAGCAAGTACTCTGCAGCAGTTGCAGCAGCGGGTGGGAAAGAAGTTCAAACGCTTGCGGGGCTTCGCGAATCGCTCGATCAAATCCGTCGCGGTGCCGCGTAGGCCGAAGAGCAAACCATGCAAGATCAAGGCACCGCTTCCGCCATTACACGAGTCTGGAGATCTCGAACTCGCGTTCTGGAATCGAGTGTCACGGTGCCTGCTGCGCTCGAAGAAGTCTTCGATTTCTTCTCCAAGGCCGAAAACCTCGAGCGGCTCACACCTGCAAGTCTCCGATTTCAGATATTGAGCCCGCTCCCCATTGATATGAAGGTAGGCGCAACGATCGAATACCGATTGAGATTGTTTGGCGTTCCGTTTCGCTGGCAAAGCGTGATCACGGCATGGGAACCGCCCAACCTGTTCGCAGACGACCAAACCCGCGGTCCCTATCAACTTTGGAAACACGAACACGTGTTTGCCACCACCGAATCCGGCACGGTGATTGTCGATCGAGTTCAGTATCGAGTAGCTGGCGGGCTCCTAGAACCGCTCGTTCATGCGCTCTTCGTCGAACCACAACTGAAGCGAATGTTCAAGTATCGAGAGAATATGGTGCGAGAGGTCTTCGAACAAAACCCCTCGGCCGTTCCCGTGCGGTGAGCTCAGTCGTGAGGCCATCACTTGAAGTGATAGGAAATGGAATCTGTGGTGAAACACGCATTTCATCGTGGCCATTGGGGAATCCGGTTCGCCATTGAAGCGGTTGTCGCTCTCTTCGAACAAGCGCGCACTCAACACAACGAAGATGGCAGCGTCACGAGATTTCCGGCAGACTTCCGGGCTCAAGTAGAGGCATCGTTGAAAGCGTGGAAGGAGCGAGTTGACAAGTTCAAACGGAGGCAGACTAAACCGCCGCCTCAATCGTAAACCCGACCAGTCGCGTTAACCTTTACATTTCGCGAAGGACGGCGAGACGGCGGAGTGCTGCTACGATCTTTCCCTCCCGAAACTCTCCATCGATGTGCCCGTCGCAGAACCGCTCGCCCCGGCCCAGAAGCGCAAAATAGCGTCGGATTTGGTCCACCGTCGCCGATTCAAAGTATGGAATGCTGAACGTCGCTCCCGTCACGCTGAAGGGGATGCCTTCCCGCGTCTGGTCCTCGGGCAGGGCGTTGTAGGGATGCATACCAGCGGTCAGAGCCGGATACCGATTCCTGAACTCTTCGACGGCCGGGTGGTAGTCCGGATAGGGAACGTGTTGGTGGCGAACGCCTTTATCGTCGATGGCAAACCGCTCGGGCCAAGTCGCCGGAACAAACTCCGGGTCCTCAAAGGTCGGCAGTAGCTCGAGCAGATGGTCGATGGCTTCAACTTGGTCAGTTCGTGGATTGTCTCCCACGACAATATCATGACACCGAGCACAGCGGCAAAGCGCCGAGGATGGCAGGACGACCATCATTGGCTGGTACGCTTGTCTCCGGCTCTCCTTGGAACCCGGAACGGTTTCGAGACGTTACATTAAATGATGCGAAGGCATAAGACCTGGATCAATATGGTTGCAATGCTCGCGCTCTTGGTGGGGGCTATCCCTGGGAGCGTGTTAGCTTCGCTCTTGTCTGCGCAAAAATGCCAAATGCCCTGCTGCGTCGCAAAGCCAGCGCACCAACCCAATGATACGGTCTGCGCGAAAGGTTGCGACAGTAAATCGGGTCACTCATCGGGCTCGGTCGCTCATGTTCAAGGCAAAGAAGGCCGATGCGATTGCTCGATTGGATCCGCGCCGACTCCGCTTCAACCGATCCTCGCGGCAACACCTCCGACGAGCGTTGGCAGCGATCACGTAGCTGCGATTTTGCCCTGTGAGCCGACCGTGCCGTCCGTTATCAGCGTCCCGTTGGGCGATTCAGGATTTCTTGGCGGTGATTCGGGGCCCCCAGCTTCCAGGCCCAACTACGTCTCCCTGGGCCGCGCTCCTCCTGTGCTCCTTGCTTAACCACCTGCCTGCCTAACCGGCACGCGGGGTTCGTTGTTGACGCAAGTCCCTTACTAAGCACAGGAAAAAATCAATGTTAAACACCATCATCGCCCTCGCGGCGGTGGCACTCGGTCAAGGCTCGGCACTCAAATGCCCGGTCATGGGCAGTGCCGTCGCGGCCAACTCGCCCGTTGTGGAATACAACGGCGCACGGTATACGTTCTGTTGTGGAGGTTGCGACGTCAACTTCGCCAAGGCTCCGCAGGACTTCCTCAAGAAGCAGGCGAGCGCCGGAAACACCGTCGGCACTTTCCTCTTCGATCCCGTCAGCCGCATGCGGCTTGACTTGGCAAAGGCCAAGACCACTGCCGACTTCGAAGCGATTCGTTACCCATTCGAGAATGAAGCGAACAAGGCAAAGTTCCTTGCTTCGCCCAAGAAGTTCGCCACGGCTCCCGCCAAGGAAGCACTCTATTGCCCGGTTGGCAAAGAGGCGGTCCCGACCTACTCCAAAGCGAGCGATTACGTCGACCACAACGACGTGCGCTGGTACATGTGCTGCGCGGGATGCGGTGGACCCTTCGAAAAGGATCCTAAGAAATACCTCGTACCGGGAATCGAGAAGTACATTCAAGACGCCAAAGCCTTGAAGCAGGGTGCCGCTCACCACGAGGCAAGCCCCACTGACGTCGTCACGAAGGTCAAGTTCGGCAAGTACGAAGCCGAGCTTCGTATTCCCGAAGGAGGACTGTTTGCCCAAGAAGAAACCGACGTTGAGTTTCGTGTTGTCGATACAACCCAAAAGGACGCGGTTGAGGACGGCTTTAAGGGTGTCGGCGCGATCGAAGCGACCGCAGTCATGACCATGCCGAGCATGGCGGGAATGCCCGAAGCGAAGCCCGAAGTTCACCGCGAAGGCGTGCCGGGCGACTATGGCGTCGTTCTCTTTTTCCCTCACGGCGGCGACTACAAGATCGCCCTTACGCTCAACATTCCCGGCCAGGGCAAGCATGAAATCGCTTTCGTCGTGGACGTTAAGGACGAACGTCCGGCGAGCGCCTCGAAGCCCCAACCCTATGAACTTAAGGTCATCGATTGGCCAGCGCATGCAATGGCGGGGCAACCGACTAACCTGAAGATGCAGGTCATCGAAACGAAGACAGGAAAGCCACAGGCGGCGTTTGACGTCGCTCATGAAAAGCAGTTCCACCTCTTGCTCGCTAGCAAAGACCTCAACTGGTTCTTGCACGAGCATCCTGTCATGGCCCCAGATGGTACGTGGTCGATTCCCATCACGTTCCCGGCGGGCGGTGACTATTGGGTGTACGGCGACGTTGCCCCATCCGGCAAGGGCTCGCGCGTCCTCATCGCGAAGGTTAGCGTTCACGGCGACAAACCAACGTGGGACACGGCCCTCAAGCTAACAAACACGGCGGTTGATGGTGGCCTTAAAGGCGAACTCTCGACCCTTGCTCCAATCGAAGTTGGAAAACGAACCACCCTCCAGGTAAAGCTTATTGACGAGAAAACTGGCACCGCCGTAGGAGACACGGTCAAGTGGCTCGGTGCCGCGGGTCACATGATGATCTTTCATCAAGACGGAATGACCGTCGTTCACAGCCACCCGGCGGAGGACGCTGAAAATGAAGCGCTCGTCAAAGAGGGCGTGGTTCGCTTCAGCGGCCGATTCCCGAAGGCGGGCCTTTACAAAGTGTATGCCCAGTTCGATTGGCGAGGCGCGGTTCGAACCCTCGGCTTCGCGATCGAGGTCAAGTGAGAACGATGACCATGAAACTCTTGGAAGCGATCGCAATCGCCATCGTCCTCGGCCTCGCCATCGCTGGCTGTTCGAGCAAGACTGATACCGCACAAACGGAGACCCCAACCCCCATGACAACATCCCCAGAAGGCATTCAAAAAGCCACGATCACCATCGAAGGCGGCAAGTACAACCCGAGCGTCGTTTCAGTCGAGAAGGGCAAGCCAGTCGAACTCACGTTCGCGGGCGGAAAGGAACTCGGCTGCGGCGGCACCGTCGTCTTCAAGTCCCTGAACATGTCCAAGGACGTTGAGTCCGGCAAGACCGTCACCTTCAACTTCACCCCCGACAAGGAGGGAGAAATCCCCTTCACCTGCGGCATGGGAATGTACGACGGCAAAGTCGTCGTTAAGTAGCCCAAAAAGGAATCAGAACTATGAAACTATTCAACACCATCTCAAAGTCCCTCGCCCTGCTCGCCGTTCTCGGCACGCTCGGCATGTCCACCATGGCATCCGCCCACGAGGGCGACTGCCCTTACTGCAAGCTCAAACTGGTCCAAAACACCAAGGAACAGGACAACGAAGTCGTCCTGAAAACCGGCAACAAGCGCATCGAATACCGCTGCGTGTACTGCGTGTTCAAGGATCAGAAGCGCTACAAAGGCGATCTAGTCGTCTATGCGCCGAGCGAAAAGGTCGGTGAGCCTGTCGTTCTCAAGCGGACTGCTGGCGTTTGGACCGCGAAGGAAGGAACCGTCTTCCTGAACACGTTCAAGAACCACACCGATTGCTCTGCCCTTTCCCGGGCGTTCTCTTCAAAGGAAGCTTTGGCAGCGTACGCGAAGAAACATAACGTGAAAGAAGTCCAGTCACTTAGCTTGACTCAGTTGATCGAGGCGATTAATAAGCCTGCTAACTAAGTGTGACCGCTGGGCCCCTTCACGGGGCTCAGCAAACTCAGGAATTTCGACGATGAAAGCAACCCTATTTTCCGCATTGGCACTCTTCTCAATCCATGCGTTCGGGCAGGAAATGCCCGGTCACGATATGAGCGGTATGAAGAAGCAGACCGAGCTACCCAAGATGCCCGCTGACTTACCCGCCTGGCTGGGCGCACCGGGAGCGGATCATTTGTTTTACAAAGCCGCTCCGTACAACTGGGCAATCAACCGCATCCCCAAGTTCGCCAAGGACATGTATGCCACCGGAGTAGGCCACGCGATGGCCTATGAAGCTTTAGTCATCGGCAGAGCCGGGGAGTTGGAAACCAAGACCTTCGACACGATTAACTGGGTGCTGAAGAACCAGCCTCGTCTTCCCGTGGATGAGGGAGCAATCTCGCCGACCTTCATGCGGAAGTTCGGATACCTGGAAAAGGTCTTCGACTGGGCGCACCTTCTGCACTTCCAGACGATTGACGTGTTCACGCATCCCGGTTGGACTGACGCGCAACGGGAAGCCGAGATCGAGCGGCTTTGGGCGATGTATCAGTCAGAACCCTACGCGATCACTGGCCTGCCGATGAACATGGACTACCTCGACAGCTTCTCCTACAGCATGAAGTTCCGGACGGATTATCCCAAGGTCAACGGACTCTTCTGGGGCTATCACTGGCTACAAACCGTGAACTACGACATGCTGTACCGGGTTCCAGTCCAAGATCAGGCGCCGCAATACGAGCTTTTAGGTGCCCGCTACCACGAAACAGAACTTTACAAAACCGACCGCGACTTCATGCCCATGACGGCAGAGATGAGTCCCAGATTCGCGAAGCGGTTCCCGTACATCGCGAATGCGTTCGATAACCTCCACATGCTTCACGATAATGTGAACGACATTTTGTCCCAGCCGAACTTCACCGAGCAGCAGAAGCAGGAGCAGGTCAAGATCGCGATCTACCGCGTCATCGCCTCTACCCATAAGGGCGAAGAAGCTGGCTCGGGCGAGGAAACACCCAACTCCCTCCACGACCATCGCCACCCACCTAGCATGCCGGGAATGGGGTGGATGAAGGGGAGTGAAGACGACATTATGTACATGTCCGGTATGGGTTGGATGGACATGAGCGCATGCGCCCATTGCTCGATCCCGCTACCCGATGGCCCCGTCTGGGGCGCGACGGTTTCCGCGGAAGGTTGGACGATGGTGGTGCGCTGTCTTATGTGCGCTCGCGATATGGCGGGAGAAACCCCCGGAAGGGCGATTATTCGCGCCGCAACGGAGGACCCCAATCGTCTCCTCGTGCTGATCTCGGATGAGGAAGGCAACTGGACGTCCAATATCAAGGACATCTTGTTCTTGGAAAAGTACGGCGAACATCCTGAATGCTCCGGATGGTCTCGCGCGTTCACGAACCGGGCTGCGCTTGAAAAGTACGTGGCAGAAAACCCCGAGTACAAAGACGAGAAACCGCTCTCGCTCGAAGAGTGGGCGAAGATGAACCACGGCACGCCGGACACATATCGAAAAATCGACAAGCCAAACCCCTACAAGAAGGGCGAGGGCACGCCGCCCCCGACGACCAAAGGAGGTCGCGTATGAGACGAATCCTGACCATTTCGACCCTAACTGTCGCGCTCGTCAGCACCAGCTTTGCCCAAAGCGACCACAACAACATCGACTCGGGACGTCCACTTCGCTTCGATGACGCCTCTTCGATCGCCTTCCGAGAGCGTGCGTTGGAGTTTGGTCTGTCCCTCGACAGCTTCCGCCGCCGAGCCCCAAGCTATGGGTTGAAAGCGGAATACAAGGTCGGCTTTGCCAAGAACCAGGATATCGGGGTCACGTTCGATCCGACCTACGATGCCGGAGACCGACAATTCGACGTTGGGAACGTGGAAATCGCCTATTTCAACGGCTTCCTGCGCGAGATCGGCAACGCTCCCGCGCTTGCTTACCGGGTCGAACTGGGACTGCCGACCGGGCGAGGATCTCGTGGAGTCGACGCCAAGTTCCGGGCCATCGCGACACGAGCGCTCAGGCAGTACGACAAACTGCACCTCAACCTCGACGCAGACCTAGCCTCGAATCCGGGAGACGGCGAGCGCAAGGTCTCTTTTGGGGCGATCCTTGGGTACACGAGCCCACTCGGATATCCAAAGAGGTTCGACCAAACCCTCGTCGCCGAGTTTGCGGTCTTGCAGAGCAAAACCAAGGGCGAAGGATGGACCGGCTCGCTCGGAGTCGGCATGCGCCAGCAAGTGACCCCCCAATCGGTCCTGGATTTCGGGATCGCGTCCGACATCTTCGCGACTCGCAACGCGCCGAGGTCGCCTCTAAGGCTCGTTGTTGGCTACTCGATCGGATTTTAAGTCAACGAACCAGAAGTCCAGCGAATCCGTAGCTAAGCATAACGCCCCAGCGAAGGAAACAAATATGAAACAAAACACGACCTTTATCGCCACCGTCAGCCTGCTTTTGGGCATGGGGGTCACCGTTGGCCTGCAAGGTTTCGCGCAGCACCATGAGATGAAGGCCCCTCACAAGATGGGCGGAGCCAAGATGAAGAGCCCGTCCATGCAGATGCACGACGCCATGATGGCCCCCATGAAAAAGATGGGAAAAATGACCGGAGACCCAGACCGGGACTTCGCTTCGATGATGGCCGAGCACCACAAGTCCGCGGTCGATATGGCCAAG
>JBKJJL010000259.1:0-4840 GCA_046597875.1 Fimbriimonadaceae bacterium
GACTTCTTCGCGGGCAGACCGAAACGCTTCTCCGCTTCCGCGCCGATGAGCACCGGCACAAGGAGCGAGCGGGGGTCTTTTCGTTCCAGCTTCTGCGTCACGATCTCCACGTTCGCCCCCGAGATCTTCTCCAGACAGCGCGCCAGGTCGAGCACGGACTCGCGCAGCCGGTTCGGCGGGGATGGGGGAGCGCCCGTTGCGGGGGCGACCGGCGCAGCCATCACGGCGGCGGGGGCGATGATGACCGCTCGTGCCTTGCCGTCCTGAACCAGAGTGATGTCCGCAGCCGACGCCCTGCAAAGGGCCGTCGTCGCGAGGAGCATCAAGAGAAGAGCGTACGAGGTCGATTGATTATTCAAGAGCACACCGATTCGTATGTTAGCAGACTGACTTAAGGGAGACCCGATCCCGTCAAGGTTTCCTCGGTTCAATCTACACCGGTTCGGGATCGTTCTGGTTCGATTCGAGCGACCAGGGGCCGGGGATGCCGGATGTGAGGGCGCGGTAACCTCGCATTGGCTCGCCGATCTTGAGGCCCTTGCTCGTGACTTCGTAGCCGCACAAGTTGATGCTGTGCGCGCTGCGTCGCATTTTGACCACCATCAACACCTTGCGGAGTTGCCCGTTGATGGAGCAGTAGCGCAGGCGGACGATGTCATCGGCGAGGAACGAAATGGTGAAGTTGCTCAGCCCCATCGAGGTGAAGTCCTCCTCGACCTCAACGGTGCTGATGATGGTAACGCCAAGCCTTGTTAACGCGCCAATCATGCGGTACAGCGACTCGCGGAAGTCGGTGCGGAAGTCGGGCGCGAGGGCCATCTCGAAGCCGACGAGCGAATCAATCACGAGGCGCTTGCAGCCTATTTCCTTCACCGCGGTGACGATTTCGTTGACCGTCTCATCCACCGAAAGATCGAGCGGCCGCAGATAAATGAGTCGGAGCGAACCATCCTTCACGTACTTGTCGAGCTTGAAGCCAAACGAGGCCGCGCGCTGAAGATACTCGTTGGGGAGCTCTTCAAACATCGCCACGATGCACGGCTCGCCCATTTTCAGGCCTTCGGCGATGTACTGGATGCCGATCACGGTCTTGCCTCCGCCGGAAGGGCCCGCCAAGAGCATGCTATCGCCCTCGGGGATGCCGCCGCCCATGAGCACATCTAGCTCGGGGATACCAGTAGAGAGCCGCCGCCCGCCCTTAACGGGACCCGGTGGGATATTGGTGAGACCGAAGGTTCGCGGGAAGCACTGAAGGCCATTGTCGGTAATGCGAAACGTGTGGAGGCCGGGGACCGACTCTTGGCCGCGGAGCTTCATGATCTGCATCTTGCGGACAATGGAGCTGCGCTCGATACTTTGGTTGAGCCAGAACAATCCGTCGGCGACGGTGAAGACAGGGTTATCGCGAAGTTCGTTCTCGACATACTCGCCGATAAGGAAGGTGGTGGCCTGCCAGGTGGTGAGGTGCAAGGCGAGGCGCTGGACGAATCCCTGGATGTCAATGTCGCTTGTACCGTTTGAAGCCTTTCGCACGACCGTGCGGAACGAATCCACCACGACGATGCTTGGGTTGGTGCTCTCGACTTCCTTAACGATTGCGTCCAGAACCGCGCCCAGATCTTGGTCCAGAACTAGCTGGCTGAGGTTCACAAACCGGATCGAGTCCTGCATCACATCGTGCTGAAAGAAGCTGAACTGCTGCTGGTAGCGGAGCATTTTGATCGCAGGCTCGCCGAGCACGGTGAAATACAACGCAGGTCGGTCGGGCGTGGCGTTGGCAAACATCATCTGATGGGCAAGAGTGGTCTTGCCGCCGCCGGGCGCGCCCGCGATGATATTGAATGAAAATTCAGGCAGGCCGCCGCCCAAGATTTCATCCAAGCCGGGTACACCGGTGGGCAGTTTCCGAATAATCACCCGGTCTTGGTTTTGAGCCTTAGTTTCTTTTTTCATGTTAGTGTCAGCCAAATATCAATTGTCCAGCGGCCAAATTTCACGCAGCAAGGTCAACGTCAGACCCCTGCCAATGAAGATGACCATCAGATCGAGCAGATGTGCGGTGAGCGTCAAAATGGATTCAGCGGACAGCCCTGTGAACGTGAACGAGATCGAGCCGTCTTTACCGATCTCGTAAGGACTCGCGGAAGACTTATCCGTTCGAGACAATACGGCCGCACGGCGGAGTAGGGTTGTGAAGCCTTCCGACCCGGAGAATCGGGTAAGCAAAGTCTGCAACTTTTCTAACACCCGAATGGGCGGCTTCGTCCCGAGATCCGAGTCCGAACCGTTCTGTTCTTCCCAAGCAAACAGCTTTTGGGCCAGCTCTTTCATTGGAACTGTAGGCTCACCCATGTTTGTAGTATGCCTGATCCGCCGAGGGGCGCATGAAACCCCAAGTTCTGATACCGGCTTGGCAGAACTACGAGGGGCGGTAGAATCGTGACAAATGGGTTCGCGCTTTGATTACCGGAAGAAGGCAGAATGTGAGTCCAAGTTGTGAAAATGAAAGAACTTTCCCCTCGGGAACATGAGATCGTTGAGTTGGCGAGCGAAGGGCTCACCAATGAGGCGATCGCCTCTCGGTTGGGCTTGAGCGTTGGGACTGTCAACACCTATTGGCTTCGTATCAAACTGAAGACGGGCGGATCTGGACGGACGGATACCGTCGTTAGTTTGTTTAAGATAAAGGCTGAGCGTGCCCTCAACGAGGAAAGAGTTGATTGGGAGGGACTCGAGTCAATCCTTGCAAACAGGGAAATATCGGACGTTGTAGCGGAGAAGGCGAGAGTCGTGGAGCTTCGCACGACGCTGGCGATGATTCATCTTGCGTTGGGCCGCATTCAGTCAACTATTTGGGCAACTGACCCGGATTTGCGCATCCACAATATCGCGAACGGAGAACTTCCATCTACTCGCTTCGGCGTCAAGTGGGAGGATGGTAAAACCGTCTATGAGATCTTCAAGACGGACGACAAAACGCATCTCGCGGTCGCCGCTCATCTTGGCGCCCTAGCGGGTTCAGAAAGCGAGTTGCGTTTAAGCGGCGAGTTCGCGGATATGGTCTTGAAGGTCGTTCCAGTTGCGGACGAGTTTGGCGATGTTATTTGTTGCATCAGCATTCTCAAGACCGAAATTTAGGTAAAGAGCAAGTGTGGATTTGATTGAATCTTCGAAGCAAAGGGCCGTGAGTTGCATGGAGTTTTTCTTGCGAAACTTCGCTCATGTACCCGACGACCGGCTGACGTGGACTCCGACGCCCACGTCGAAATCGGCAATCCGAATCGCCGCTCATACGGCTCTCTATGCTGGGCGATTCGCCAGCATGATTCGCGATCGGCGGCTACCTGCTCCCGAAAATCTGACGGAATGGCTAGCGGAACGAGACGCCGAGGAAGTTGCCGTAACAACCCGCGAGGAGATGGAAAGGATTTTCCGAGCGGGCACGGCTGAGGTTCTCGAAGCCCTCGACACCTTGTTGCCCGAAGAGCTGGAAGGTTCTCTGGATTCCGGTCAGGGGTGGTCCATGCCTATGAAGCAGTTGATGGGCTTACCTGGCTTCCACGCGACCCTTCATGCCGGCCAGATTGATTATCTCCAGACGTGCTGGAACGATCAACAAGTTTATGTTGGTTGACGACTTCGACCACATGTGATTGGGCCAAACTCGCTAGCACGTTTCGAAAGTCTAAAAGTATAAACCCCAGAATCGGAAGGTCCTCGAAGCTCCATAATCTGATTAGAATGAAACTGACGATTCGGGTCCTCGTCTTAACGCTGCTTTGTACGTTCTTCGCGTTCGCCATTGGGCAGAAACCTGGGGTTGAGCCGGGCGACAACACGATCAAGTTCAACTTGATCCAAATCAACGACGTGTACGAGATCACGCCGGTGAGCAAGGAGGGGGGCATGGCCAAGGTGGCCACAGTCTACAACTCCTATAAGCAGGTTAATCCAAACACCTTTCTCGTGATCGCGGGCGACTTTTTCAGCCCGAGCGCGCTGGGTACGGCCCGGGTAGATGGCCAGCGACTGGCGGGCAAGCAGATGGTGGCGATGCTGAACGCAATCCCGCTGTATTTGGCGACCTTCGGCAATCACGAGTTCGACGTTAGCGAGGCTCAGTTCGGCCAGCGGATGGAAGAGTCGAAGTTCAGTTGGGTGTCGAGTAATGTTCTGAATACCCAAGGAGCCCCTTTTCCGAAGGCGGATGTGAACCGGATTCAGGTGATTGAAAGCGGGGACCAGAAGGTGCGGGTGGGCTATTTTGGGGTGACGATTCCGAGCAATCCGGCGAAATACGTCAAGTATTCGGACATCATGGAGGCGGCGGCAAAGCAGGTGAAGGATCTTCGCCCAAAGGTTGATGTTCTGATTGCGATCACCCACCTGGCCTATGAGGACGACATTAAGATCGCGAAGGCCTTCCCGGAAATTGACATGATCATCGGCGGACATGAACACGAGATGCACCGGATTGAGATCGCGAGCCTGCCGGGCATATACAAGGCAGACGCGAATGCGCGGTCGGTGTTTGTCCACGAGTTTGGTTTCGATCCCATCACCCGGAAGCTGCAGAAGAAATCAACTTTGCGCCGGCTGTCGGCGGATATTCCCGAAGAGCCCGCCGTGAAGGCGGAGGTTGACAAGTGGGTCAAAATCGCGTACGACGGGTTCCGGAAGGACGGATTCAATCCGGAAAGCAAGGTGGCTGACATTCCGATTGCCTTGGACGGGAGCGAGGCGAGCGTTCGCAACAAGCCGACGGAGCTGGCCAAGCTGATTGCAGAAGGCATGCTCGCGGCGGCCCCTGGCAGCGAGATCGCGATCTTCAACGGAGGTT
>JBKJJL010000248.1:0-5385 GCA_046597875.1 Fimbriimonadaceae bacterium
GATACGGAGGAACCTGCGGCGACTGAGGCCGCTACTTGAGGGATAAGGCATAGACGGCTTCTAAATGGTCCGCCATTTGGTTGCCGAGGATGTTCCAGTCAAACTGGCTCTCCCCAAGGATGCGCGCATTCTTTCCGTATTGAGCTAAGTCAGAATCGTCGCGTAAGGATAGTAACGCGTCGACTACCGCAACGGCGTTGTCGGGCTCTACCGCAGCACCCAGTTGGTGCTCTTTCACCATGTCCGCCATCCAGCCCGGGTAGTTGACCAAGATCGGAAGGCCCGATGCGAGATAGTCGAAAAACTTGTTCGGAGACGTTCCGTAATAAAAACCGGGCACATTCGCAAGAATCATCAGGCCGACATCGGCGTGGGCGCACAGCTTGGCGAGCTGAACCTTGGGAATCGCGTCGTGAAAGAGGCAGTTGTCCAGACCCTCATCTTTTGCTCGCTTCACGAGGGCGTCCTTTTCGCCTCCTTTGCCGATGAAGACGAGTTTGATTTTGTCTTCCCCGCGCTTTTTGAGCTCGGCGGCCGCGTTCAGCATGGCGCTGAGACCGTTGGCTTTACCATGAGTACCGGTGAAGAGCGCTACGAAATCACCTTCGTTCACTCCCGGGAGATCGAACTTCTTGGGCCCAGTTGCGGGCTGAAAAGTTTCGAGATCGCACCCGTTCGGAATCATCGCAATCGTGTCTCTCTTCATCCCCCCGCGAGTCATTCCCTCGACGATGCCGGGAGATAGTCCAACGCCTGCCGTAGCGGCCTTGTAGGCTGCCTTTTCAAGCCAGTTCATTCCGCCAAGGCCAAGCGGATTGCTGTAGCCGAGGGCTTTCGGCAGTTCAGGCCAGAGATCTCGTATCTCCAAGACGAAGGGCCGCATGCCGCGGGACTTCTTCGTGAAGATGCCCGGAATCGCGACGGTTAGGGGGGTGCTCGTCCCGAAGAGGAGGTCGTAGTCGTTTTTCTTCGCCAGCCTGACCGTGGCCTTCGCGAACATGAGCCACGACTGGAGGCGCTTTTTGGGCCCAAAACTCTGGTCGTAGGGGATCACGAACTCGATGACATCGAAGTCCTCGACCTTACCCCGGCGCATTCCGTCCACCACGTCCCCGCTCAGGCCGGTGTCGCTCTGGTTCCAAGATGCGCACGCAATGGTGACCTCGTGCCCACGCCGGGCAAGGGCCTTCGCCATGTGATAGCTCCGCGTGCCGGTGGTGCCCTGCTTGGTGGAGTAGTAGAAGTGGAAGTAGAGAATTCGCATGGTTAAATGTTGGGGTATTGGGGTGTTGGGGTGTTGGGGTGTTGAGCGATCAAAAACTTGTCCTCAACCGATCGGCATTGATTTGGTCGTCGAAAGACCCGTTGTAGCCCTTGCTCGTGAAAAGTGAGCCAATCGCAGTTTGATCGGTCAGAACACAGCTTGCAACAAATACTGTGACAACCTGCGATGCGCCGTAAGCTTCGCTCGCCCTATCTTGAGGTGCCTCGCCCTTGACCAAGTAGCGCTTGATCAAGTCCACAGAGATAACCTCAAGCGTTGTTTTACCGTCGGTGGCTCCGCTTCGGGTTAGGGTCCAGTCTCCAACCAAGTGCCAACGAAGTTCAATTTCTCGACTCTGATTCCCCGCAAGTCGGTCCACCACGTACACTGCATCCGGTGAAATGCGGGCCTCCCGCTCATGCCGCACGCCAAGGCCGATCTGCTCATATGCATGGGAAACTCCGCGAAGGCCATTATCTTTGCTTGCAAGCATTTCAGTTGCTGTCCAGTGCGTGTAAAGGAACCGGCTCGCCAGAGGCATCTGATCCTTGCCATCCACGACCACCGTGTTGTGGGCAGCGGTGGATTTGAAGTGCTTATACCATCCGTCGGGGTCGTTGTAGCTATAGGTCCCCGAATCCACCGCGACGGGTTGGCCATCGAACCAGACATCCACATGAAGCGCGTCGGCTTGCCCTGGGCGGCCGTCGGTGTAGTTGGGGATTCGCATGAAGGCGTAGGCTTGATTGTGGATTGTGGATAGTGGATTGGCAGGGGATTCGGGACTTTCCTCCCCTCTCCCATCCCAGGGGAGAGGGGCCGGGGGTGAGGGGTGGCTCCCGATCTCGGAACCTAGCTCTGACCTGCCTGAACTTCTGAGCGCATAGTAACCGCCGACATCAGCCCTGAAAACTCCATCCTGGGCGAAGGGTAGTGGGTCGGTCGGAAGGTTCTCAACCCCGAACCACGCCAACTCTTCGTCCCACGGCCCAGGTGCAAACGCTCGCTCTCCCGCCAAGAGCCCGAATGTCAGTTGGATGATCGGCCGGAAATCGAGATACTCACAATCCGAAAGAGAAAGCGCGTTCGCGCCGTCGTTTGCGCCATAGTTTGGGAGTCTGCCCGTATCCTCCGAAATCATTAAGTCACGCAAGAAGCGAGCGCTTTGAAGCACCAATGCCTCAACGTCTGAGGGAAAGGAATCCTCAGTTTTCCGAGCAGTCAAAAAGCAGATCAGACATGCCCGCATTGCCAGCCGTTGATACACGAAGGAATGCTGCACATAAGAGCCGTCGGAAGCAAACTGCTCGCGGATGAGTTGGCAAAGGACTCGCTTCCCCGTTTCTCGCCATCTCGCCGCATAGGGGTGCTTCGGCAACGTAGAGCCGGCCAAATAGAGCCCCATCGCCTCGCTCGTGCCGTGATTATTGTGCTGCCCAATCGCGTATCCGATGGTTGGTTCAGCACGAGCCGCCAACTCTGCAACGGTGGACCAGATGAGGGAGGCGGTCTCCCCCTCTCCACGAATGCCATCGTGTCGTGGGGAGGGGGTCGGGGGGTGGGGAAAGGCGGCTGCAGCAAACACCAAAGCCAACATTCGAAGGGAGCATTCCTGCGCGCAGTACCAGTTCACGCCTTCATTCGGGCGGTTGTTGGCCCGCCAGTCCTTCAGCAGCTCCGTAAACCGAGCCCGGTAGCGGTCGTCTCCGGTTCCCGCATAAGCACGCGCCAAATTAACGGCCCAATCGAAGCGAGATGGCTCCCAGATCCATTTGATGTCGCCCTGCTGGGGGTCAAAGGCCTTGAGCTTCGACCAATGATCCAAAGCACTCTCGAAACCGTTAAATGGGTTCGCGCGCCAGGTCACTGGTTTCGATAGCCACTTCCAAGAAAAGTAGCGCAACTCTCCCGCGACGATGCGATCGGCGTCGGCAACTAGTTGCTTTGTGGCAACGTAGTCGGGTGGAATCTGAAAGGGCGACCGTCCTTGCCCATCGACTTCCACCCAATCATGGATAGGTTGAACTCGCTCGTAGTAGCCGGATTTCAAGCGCTTCCGGTGAATGTAAACGAGCCTCAGCCGGTGAGAACCAAGGCGCGCAAGTGTCCTGACGAGGGCCAACTTGCGCGCGATCACGGACTGATTGTACTACTCGTCGAACCAATGCATCGTGTCGTCGCCATGCAGGCACTGGAGGAAGTTCAACTGACCGTCGTGATAGAGGATGTGGTTCACCGCGACCGTTGCCAATTGGAAGACGGTCATCGCCTCTCCCCACGGGGCTTGGGTCATTCCGTTCAACTTGTCGCCGCCGCTTTCGATGGCACTTGCGAGGGCCTCGCCCGAAGCGAGAATGGCTTGCACGCCGTCGTGAAGTGTGGCCAGTGAGGCCTTGTGCCCGTCACGTGATTCCTCGCTTGGCATGCCGGTGAAGGTTCCGTTAATTATCGAAACCATAACCATATTCAGGCCGCTGACCTCGGCGGTGACGTCGTGTGCGGTCCGAGTCTTCTCGCCAAACGGCTTGTCGTACGCACTCTGGGTGAGGGCTTTAAGGTCTTTGGCATACATTCCAGTAACTCTGCGGCACCAGTTTGCCAGCTCCTGGGCGGCGTCGATTGTTGTTGCGATTTCAGACATGATCCCCATGATACACCCTCGAACCGCTACACTAGGGACGATGCGCGTGATCATGCTTTCCTGGGAATATCCGCCCCGAATCGTCGGCGGAATCAGCCCCCATGTGTACGACCTCTCTCACCAGTTGGTGAAACAGGGGATCGAGGTCCATGTGGTTACGAAGCACACGCCGCTGGCCCCGGATGAAGAAATCGAGCCGAGTGGAGTCCACGTTCATCGGGTGCATCTGGCCGAAACGCCGGACAACTTTGTTCACGAAATCCAGCTCCTCAACGACGCGACTGAGACGCGCGTGCGAGAACTCCTCGAGGACTGGCGTCCCGGCGGACAGCCAACGGTGTTCCACGCTCACGATTGGCTTTCCTTGGATGCAGCGCGAACGTTGAAATACGAATATAGCCTCCCGATGATCGCAACCGTTCATGCAACCGAAGAGGGCCGCAACCAGGGCATTCACAACGAAATGCAGCGGTACATCCACGAGCAAGAATATTGGTTGACCTACGAGGCGTGGCGGGTGATCGTCTGCACGAACTACATGAAGGGCCAGGTCGGGCGCTCGTTCGATGTTCCGGACAACAAAATCGATGTCATCTACAACGGAGTTGTCGCCTCGAAGTTCGAGTTTGATTGGACGGAGGCCGAGCGGCTCGCTTGGCGCGCGAAGTATGCGCTGCCGCACGAAAAGATCGTGATGTACGTCGGGCGTTTTGCGCGGGAGAAGGGGATTCAGGTTCTCCTGAGCGGAGCGAGCGCGATTCTTGCTCAGGATCCGTCGGCGAAGTTTGTCATTGTCGGGGGCGGGAATCGGTCCGTGTTTGAGAAGTTCGTTCGTTGGTATGGCTTGGAGAATAAAGTGCACTTCACCGGCTTTATGAGCGGGCGAAACTTGCTGCAGACCTATCGGGTGGCCGACGTTGTCGTCTTTCCTTCCCTGTATGAGCCGTTTGGTATTGTCGCGCTGGAGGGCATGGCGGCAGGCGCAGCGGTGGTTTCATCAGACGCGGGAGGGCTCCAGGAAGTCGTTCTTCACGACGAAACTGGAACCTTACACTTTGCGGGGGACTCGGGTTCGCTGGCATGGGCGGTTCTGAAAGTCCTCAGCGATCCGTCTCGGGCAGCGCGGCTGAAGGAAAACGCGCGTGCCCGCCTACACACCGATTTTGACTGGCAGAACATCGCCACGAAGACAACTGATGTTTATGACCGCGTGTGGAGTGAATTCTTGGACTCGTATTGGGCCGCAGATACGCTTTGGCCGGTTTCACCGGGCTGGGAAGAACGCGCAGCGCGGCGGGCGGACCGAGTTCACGCGCCGCGGGCAAGGCCAGCGGTGCCCGATCTGGGACGCCCGAAGACTCTTGATCACGAGGAAAATCCAGTCGAGGGTTCTTAGGGTCACCAAGGGCTCATTATGGAGCTGGTGGGACGGGGTTAGGTGGACGGCAGGCCGATGCCAGTAGACCAAACAGAGTGAATA
>JBKJJL010000286.1:0-3533 GCA_046597875.1 Fimbriimonadaceae bacterium
AAATCAAATGACGTACACCGTAAAATTGATTCCAGAAGAGGAAGGAGGTTTCTCGATCGTTGTGCCTGGCCTGCCAGGATGTTGTTCTCAAGGAGAGACACGTGAGGAAGCCATTGAGAACATTAAGGAAGCCATCGAGCTCTACCTTGAAGTGGCTGATGAAATGGCTAATGATGGAGAAACTGCGCGGGTGCAGGTTGAGCTGAAGGTTGCCTAGCATTTGAAGAGAATGGGTGAGCCAGGCGTGGAGCCTCAGTCGACCCAGCAAGTTCAGAAGACGCGAGGCTCGTGGCGACTGAGATCCGCACTGGCTCTGGTTTCCTTCTTCTGCATCACCTATTGGCTAAGGCCGGATGCGATGCAGGCGTTGCATTGGTGGCCGCTGTCTTTATGGACACCGGTCATGCTCCTTCCTTGGGTTGCCATTCGATTCTGGCGGCCCTGGAAGCAGATTCTGATGTGCGCGGCACTCTGGATCGGGCTTGTGCTCTTGATCGGCGAGCCGCGATGGTCGATCATCAAGGAGCCCGCGGAATCAGAAAGCCAAACGAAGGTCGTCTCTTTGAACTGCGGAGGAGGCTTGCCCGAGGCCGCCGCCGAGGCGTTCTCTGTGGACGCAGATTTGGTGCTTTTGCAAGAAGTAGGCGGCAAGCAAGAGTTTATCGACGAGGGGCTGCGTCGTGGCTACAAGTACGTGGTGTGGAGCTGGGACGACGCGATCTTCGCGAAAACGCCGATCACGAACCCCATAGCCGAAAGGGACTTCGCGGCCGGGACAGTTGAGTTGAACGGAAAGCCAGTTCGGGTAGTTTCGTTGCGGCTCCTCCCGCCGGTGTTTCGCCTCGACCTCTGGAATCCAGAATGCTGGCGAACTTACAGCGACGACATCCGCACGCGTCGAGCCCGATTTTCAGAAATCGCGGCGAAGGCGAAACTGGAGGGATTGTGGATTGCCGGCGGCGATTTCAATGCCACGAACCCACGCATTGTTCGGGACTCGCATCCCGGAGCCCGCGAGGCGTTGCGCAGTTCGATGGTGACGTGGATGGGAACCGGAACAAACGACTATCCACTCGCTCCCGTCGATCAGATTTGGGCGTCGGGCTTGGACTGGCAGCAAGCCGAAGTGCGAAGAACGGTGCACTCTGATCACCGAATGGTGATCGCCTCTTACCGATGATTCGGTGATCTGGAAAGGAAATCAATGTAGCACGGGGATGCCATCGTGCCCGGTCTGAATGGCGCGAATTGATTTTTCACTCATGTAGTTTGTCTTGAGGCGGCATCGGAATCACATACACCTTTCCGACCTGCATTTCGGGCAACTTCGACCGTAGTTCGGGCGCGACTGCGGTGAGGTTCGCGAGATTCTTTGGATGAACGTCAAGCACTGCGAGCGCGAGATTGCGCTTGGAGAGGTTTTGTTGAAACTGAAAGTTCTTGTCGGCAGTCACGATCACTTGGAAATCCGCTGACTCCGCCGCGTCCAGCAAGTTGCCATTTGTCAAGCCCTTCCACTCCATGTCGTCAATATGGCGGACATCGTGTTCAGGCAGGAGGAACTTGAAGTCGAAGTCCACGTTCTCGTCAAGGAGCACTTTCATGGCTTCGATGCCGTCGTTACATGCTTACGCGCATGATCGGCCTGCCACCTGATCACCGCCAGCGCTTGCTGGTGCTGTACGGTAGGAAAGCCCCGGAGAAAGCGGTCCAGCGATATCCCATCCGCCAAGTAGTCGAAAAGGGTCTCAACCGGCACTCGTGTACCTCGGAAGCAGACTGTGCCGCCTAGAATCTCGGGATTCGAGGCCAAGGTCTCGGCAAGCTCGGACGGGATCATGTTTTTACTGTAGCACAGCGGTGTTCAACCGGATGGAAGGTGAAGCATAGAGAGAATACGCTTAATCCATGAACCCCTTTTCTTTCATCCAGGAATCCAGCAAGAACTTGCTCATGTAGTTCCGAACCGAATCGGCGAGGATCATCACGATTCGCGCGCCGGGCTTGGCCGTTTTGGCAACTTCCAAGGCTGCCCAGGCGACGGAGCCCGACGAGCCGCCGACCAGCATGCCTTCCTCTTTGATGATCCGCCGGGCCATGAGGAACGATTCTTTGTCCTTCGTTTTGATCACGCGATCAACCAGCTCGGGCTCGTAGGTGTCGGGGACAAAGTCGTAACCAATACCTTCCACCAAATACGGCGAAGAGACATCGCCGCCGCCCATCGTCGAGCCCACGGGGTCAACCGCGACTATCTCGCAGTTCGGAAGCTCCTCTTTGAACCTGCGTGCGATGCCGGTGAGCGTGCCGCCGGTCCCGATGGAGATGATCGCATGATCGATTTTTCCATCCATCTGCTCAAGGATTTCGACGGCCGAGCAGGTGTAGTGAATCTCCGGGTTCGCGGGGTTCTTGAACTGATCGAGCATATGCGAGTTCGGGATCTCGCCTAGCATTCGAACGGCGACGCCAAAGTTTGAATCTGGAGAATCGTGCCCGGCCTCGGTGGGAGTGCGCACGATTTCGGCCCCGAGGGCCTCCATTGTCGCTTGTTTTTCGATGCTCATTTTCATCGGCATCGTGATGATCAAGCGATAGCCTTTGATTGCGCACGCCATCGCGAGGCCAATGCCGGTATTGCCGCTGGTGGGTTCGATCAGGGTGTCGCCGGGCTTGATTCGACCGCTTTTTTCCGCTTCCTCGATCATCGCGAGGGCGACGCGATCCTTCACCGATCCGCCTGGGCTCAGGAACTCGCACTTGGCGAAGAGTTCGACCGGGTACTCGATCCCGATGCGCTGAAAGCGAACCATGGGCGTGTTCCCGATGGCTTGGAGGATATTGTCGAGCGACTTTGGCACGCGCGAAGGTTTACCCGAAGACGTTGGATCCAGTTCAGTGGCACAGGCGTCCCGACCGTGCGTTGACGGACCGTCTCGATCCGACTACGTTCTGATCTCCGCCGGGACGGTGGTGGTTTGCGCGCTGTCCGCCAGCCCCGCAGGGACTGAAGATCTTAGCCCCGGGTCGACTCCGGTCGCCCCGGGGAAGGGCAAACCCAAGGTGCCAGAGATTCGTCTCCCCAGGAGGATATCTGGAACCGCTCTGCGGTTCCGGAGAGGGCGACCCGATTACCCCGGGGCGGCCGGAGCCGACCCGGGGCTAAGTTCTGAAACTCCTTCGGAGTTAAGAAGGAGGGGCGTCTGAACTCCTTCGGAGTTTAAGGAGGGGTGGTCCAAAACTCCATCGCGATTGGACGGAGTTCGCAGAGACTACTCTTCGCGATCGATGGGACGGCCGCAGCGGGCGGACAGCTCGTCGAGAAGCAACTCGTACGGCACTTCGATCCCATTTCGCGTCCAACCGACGGGGACTTTTAGCCGCCCCGAAACGATGTAGGCGTGGGGTTTTATGGTCACGCTGCCTTGCTCTAAAACCAGGGAAGCCCGGTCGGCATCGAGTTTAATCGCTCGCACGTCGGCGTAGGTCAAGGATCGGATTCGGCCGCTTGAGACGATCTCCACATGACCTTC
>JBKJJL010000294.1:0-5198 GCA_046597875.1 Fimbriimonadaceae bacterium
AGGGCGGGCTCCATGTCCAGCTTCGCAGGAGGGAAAAGCCCGGCGTAGTCGATCACCCCATCGAGCAGCGTTTCCAGGGCCGGATCCATCTGCGCAAGTGTAACTCAGGGGGCGGTCGGGTTGCTTGGGGCATTCGGCCGCTCGCGATGATGCAAAATAGAGATCGTGAAGGCTCTTGAAGTCTTAGAACAGCACCGAACTGAGATTGAAGCGCTCTGTCAGGAGTACGGAGTCCTTCGCCTTCGCGTGTTCGGAAGCGCACTGCGATCAGATTGGGATGACCAACGCAGCGATTTTGATTTCCTCACTGAGTTTGGACCACCCCCAGTCGGAAAAGATCCGTTTCTTCAGCAGTTTGGATTATTGGTGCGTCTTGAAAAAGTTTTAGAGCGATCAGTTGACCTTGTTGATTGGAATGCTGCGCGCAAGCCTGCCTTCCGTCAGCGGGCCGACGCTCAAGCAGTTGAATGGTATGCAGCCTGAATCCACTCAAAATCTCGCCGAACTCTTAAGCGCGGGGGAGGAAATTCTTGAGATCGCTGGGCCTGAAGGCGTCGGGTATGTCACTTCTCGACGAGATGCACTCGCAGTTGAACGCTTGTTCGAGATTGTTGGGGAATCTCTCGCGCGAGTTCGAAACCGAGAGCCTTCCCTGCTGGATCATATTACGAATGCCGCTGAGATCATCGGGTTCCGGAATGTTCTAGCCCACGGATACGATCAGATTGACTCCGAACGAGTGCTGAGCATAATCACGATATGGCTTCCTGTCCTGATGTCTGATGTCAACGATCTTATGAGCAAGCAAATAGAGACCGGGACTCGAAAGGAAAAGCCGAAAAACTAGAGGGCCATCCCCGACTGCCGCTTCCCTGACAATCCAACCCACCCATTCCCCATCCAATACCATCCACCCCTTCCGACGAGCCCCGAGTTTGAAGCACCTTGGCAAATGACGGTCGTCCTCGGACGAAAAAAGGGGACCGCGCAAAAGCGCTACTCTGTTTTGCGCCACGTACAGGGCGTATGGCAGTTTTAGGCCATTTCAATCCAGGATGAGGCCTGGGACAGGCGCAATGCTATTGTAAAATGGACCTCGTGGCTACCTTTCCTGAAGCCCTCAACCGATTCAAACATTGGGCTGAAACACGCGATCCAAGTGCCGCGCTCTACTCTCCTTCGGAATGGGAATGCGACTACCTCCATTGGGACGAAATCTATGAAGCTGTGGCGGAATTCTTTAAGTCGGAAATAGATCCGGCAATGTACGACGACATCCTTTACACTCTAGCTCGGGATAATGAGGATGAGGTTGTCCTAGACATGTTAGCGGGCCATCCCGCTCTCGCTCTTCAGTTGGCGAAACACACGCTGACGAGCCCAGAGTTGGAAGCGCGTTGGCAAATGGCGGTCGTGCTGGGGCGAATTCCGGGAGATGAGTCGAAAGCGCTCCTCATCCGGTACCTCGACGACCCCGAAGAATACGTGCGTCGTCGGGCAGGTCACGCCCTTGATGACCGCCGGGGGTTACTCAGCCCGCTTCGATCTGCATTCCGGCGGCTATGGACTTTTTGCTCAAAGTGGGGGCATGGCTCGGGCAGAGGTCTTTGAACCGGAAGGACCACGAAATGAACGAAAAGACACGAAATCGGAACCGACTAAGCTGTACGATCCATCCCATCCTTCCATCCCATCCCGTAACGCTTGGACCCTTGAAGAGTATCCAAACTACATGACACTTCTCGCCGGACTCTGCCTGCTGATGATCCCTCAGGAACCGAAGACGAACTTCTTCGAGACGCCCGAGCTCAAGCGGTATCAGAGCGTTTTGGCCACTCTCAAGCGGTATGAAGTTTCGTACTTTTCCTCCCAGTTAACAGGGCAGGAGTCAACCTATGGCCAGTTGGTGGTCGATGGAGATCGTTTCCTTGTCCAGTACCTGGATCAGGCGCTGGCATGGAACGGCAAGAGTGGCGTGTCGCTCGACCTGTTGACGGGAGCGCGAAAGGTGATGTCCAAGCTCGAAGAGATTCCGGGATTTGGTGGCTTCTACCTGCTTCCCAGCGAGTCCACAGACTGGCCCAAGGAGCTGGACTCCTTCCGGCTGATTCGGGAGAAGCTTCGCCTCGGGAAACGCACGGTTGAGACGGGATGGAGCATTCGCCAAGGCTGGGTCGATACGGCCACCAATTTCACCTACTGGTTTGACCCCTTGACGGGACTTCTCTCAGAGGTCGTCATCTCACAAGATGGCATGACGACGCCCTCGATGGCACGCTACGTTTTGACTTGGAACTTGAAACCGGTGATCCCCGCTAACTTCCCCGCTTTGCCGCCTCTGCACACTCCGCCTGAACCTCTTCGCCACGCAAGATACAAGGTCATCCCAAGTGCCGCTTGGGGACATGGCGTGCTCTCGGTGAGGGTGCCTAAAGGCGTTGGAGGAAAGCTCACCTTGCGAATGCCGCAGCGCCAAAACCTGTACGTTGATGGAACCTCGGCCCGATTTGAGTTGCTTGCCGGGCCCTATGGCCTTTCCGTGCAGAATGGGGGAATCATTGCCGCTTTCGTTCGTAGCCGTATGGAAACGACGATTGCGTATGGGGCGATTTCTAACACTTCAAGGCGTGATTTGAAGTTAGCGAATGGAACGGTCATCCCGTCCGGAAAGACGTGGGCGTTTCTCCCGGCGGAGTATGAGGTTAAGGGCCGGAAGCCGCTGGTAGTTGTCGCTGACAAGATTACGACTTTCAAGTGAGCAGGGGCCTCCAGGGCATAACCGGAAAGGGCACGAAGCATCTCCCGCGCCACAGATGTTTCCCTCCTAAATGGGGAGTTGGCCCGCATCCCTGCATCCAACGCATCCCCCATCCAATCTCCAAAACATTTCCACATTTCTCGAAATATCGTGGTATAATCCAAGCGTGGACCACAACGAGCTTGCAAAAACATGTAAAGCCCTCGGCGATCCGACTCGGGTGCGTATCTTTCAGTTCCTCCTCAACTGCTGTTGTCCAGTAGCTTTGGGAGAGGAGGGCGAGGTGCGTCCGGTAGAAGGACCGACGGTGGGAGAGGTGTGCTGCCAGGTAACTGGCGCGGAGAAGATCACGTCGACCGTGAGCTTCCACCTGAAAGAGCTGCGCGAATCCGGGCTGATCACCATGGAAAAGCGCGGCAAATACATGATTTGCGGGGTCAACCGCGACGCCTTGGCCGGGCTCGCGGAATATTTCGACGACGCTTCGAAAAGAAGCACCTGTTGCTAATGGAGAACCAAAGAAAATGGCTGAAAAGACACTGTTAGATCGCGACGACGTGCGCGAGATCGTGAAGAAAAAGTACGGCGAAGCCGCCTTGCGCGTGCTTTCGGGACAAGGCGGCGCTTGCTGCGGAGGCGGAGATGTCTGTTGCGAAACGCCGGGAGCAACTTCCTCGGGCGAGACGCCCGAGGGACGCATCGGCGAGACGCCGATGCCACAGGTTTGTTGTTCGAACTCGGAAGATCCGATTACGAGCAACCTGTACTCAGACGCGGAAGCATCCGAAATCCCAGAAGCGGCAATCCTGGCTTCGCTTGGATGTGGAAACCCGACCGCACTTGCCCAACTCAACGAAGGCGAAACCGTCCTCGATCTAGGTAGCGGAGGCGGAATCGACGTTCTGCTTTCCGCCCGACGGGTTGGGCCCACTGGCTTCGCCTATGGGCTCGACATGACCGACGAAATGCTCCAACTCGCCGAGCAAAACAAGGCGGAAGCGGGAGCCACCAATGTGCAGTTCCTGAAAGGGCACATCGAGAGCATTCCCTTGCCCGACAACTCGGTCGACGTGATCATCAGCAACTGCGTGATCAACCTCTCCGCGGACAAGGATCAGGTTCTGCGCGAAGCCTTTCGCGTGCTGAAGCCGGGAGGAAGGTTCGCGGTTTCCGACGTCGTCGTGGACGGCCCATTGCCGGAAGCAGTGCGGCAGGACATGGAAATGTACGTCGGCTGCGTCTCGGGGGCTCTCGAAGCTGGAGAGTATCTTGAGAAGCTAACTGCGGCGGGCTTTGCTGAAGTCAGCATTGAGCCAACGCGGCGCTACAACTTCTCGCAGCTCGAAGGCGCCTGGGCTCCGAAGGGGGTGCAGGCGATGAGCGACGACGAGAAACGAGCCCTCGACGGCAAGATCATGGGGGCGTTCATTCGGGCTGTGAAGGCCTGAGGTTTGGGGATGGGATGGATTGTATGGAGGATGCATGGGATGGATGGTTAGCCGGGATGTGGGATGCGTTGGATGCGGGCCACGTCCGATCTAAACCGAGTTGGTCCTCAACTGCATCCTCACCTCCGTTCTCCTGTTCCCCCGTTCTCCCGTTCCCGGCAATCCATCCGAGGACTCCGCCGTTCTAAAATAGGGAGCCGATGCCAACTATCACTCCCGAAATCTATGGCTCTATGGGGCTCAACGACTTTGAGTACTCCCGAATCCTCGAACTGATGGGGCGCGAACCTAGCCTGACTGAGCTAGGCATGTTCAGCGTCATGTGGAGCGAGCATTGCGGCTACAAGTACTCCCGGCCCGTGCTGGCGCTCTTCAAGAAATACAAGGAGGCGATGGAAGGCGAGGGCCACGAAAACGCGGGCGTGGTCGATATTGGCGATGGCTGGGGGGTGACGATGAAAGTCGAATCGCACAATCACCCAAGCGCGGTGGAGCCGTACCAAGGTGCGGCGACCGGAGTGGGCGGCATTATCAGAGACATTTTGACCATGGGTGCCCGGCCAATCGCTTGTTTGAATTCATTGCGGTTTGGGCCGATTGGGAATGGTAACGATGGGATGGGTGGCGGGGAGAATCCCATTCCCAGTAATCCAAGCAATCCAAGCAATCCATCCAACCCAAGCAATCCATCCCTCTCAAGAAACCGCTTCCTCTTCGAGCACGTTGTCGCCGGTATCGCAGGTTACGGCAACTGCGTGGGTGTCCCCACCGTCGCCGGTGAGGTTGGTTTTCACCCTCGATACAGCGGGAATCCCTTGGTGAACGCGATGTGCGTTGGAATGCTCCGGCTGGTCGAAATCACCACCGCAGCCGCTCAAGGGGACGGAAACCCCGTCATCTACATCGGCTCGGCGACCGGGAAGGACGGCATCCACGGCGCGAGCTTCGCCAGCAAGAAACTAAAAGACGATGCGGTCGAGGATCGGCCCAAC
>JBKJJL010000322.1:0-3323 GCA_046597875.1 Fimbriimonadaceae bacterium
TTTCCCCGTTTTATCGCTTACAATAGAGGAATGCGTTTTGTATTACCGCTCGTCCTGTTGGCGGGGATGGCTTCCGCTCAGACCGTCAGTGACACGACGGTTCGGCTTGATGAAGAGACCGTTCAGGGTGTTTCTGAATCAACTGATCGCTACTTCCCGCCAATCCAGCACCGGTACGAAGTGCGCCTTAAGAATCCTGAGAATCCGAAATGGTCGGGTCGCCGGGTTTTGAGCGAAAGCCCAAGTGCGCCATTCGGCGGCTTGCTAAACGAGCCTAGAGGCACCTTGCTTTCGCGATTTCCGGGGATCACCGCCACGGGATGGAATCCGCCAGACCCCACGGTTGCATGCGGACCTACTCACCTCGTTGCCACCGTAAACTCCTCGGTCGCGTTTTTCACGAAGTCCGGAATCAAGACCTTCGAAGTGGGCTTGGACACATTCTTCTCGGGAGTGAGCTCAACCACGACGATCTTTGATCCTAAGGTTCTTTACGATTCAATCGCCAAGCGGTTCGTCATGGTGGTTCTCGATTCTGATTTCACGAGCATCAGCAAGCTTCTTGTCGCGGTCTCCGATGACAGCGATCCGACTGGGGTTTGGCACAAGTACAGCATCGAATCAACAGCCACCGTCGGTGGTGTTTCGTGCTGGGGCGACTACCCCGGATTTGGACTAAACAAGGACGGGTACGCGATTGCCCTGAATATGTTTGGCTTCAGTACTAGCTTTGAAGGGATTCAGATCATTGCAATCAAGAAGTCAAGCGTCCTGAGCGGCGGCGCGGCGACCGTGACCAAGTTCGTGAACACGGCTGCAAACAGCTTTAGCCTGCAAGCCTCTGAGGGATTCAATGCGACGTCCGACAAAATCTTCCTCGTCAACGCTGCCGACACGACTCACCTTAAGGTCTGGACGCTTGGAGGACTAGCTGGCGTTCCGCCGACTCCAACAAGCCAGCTCGTAACGGTGCCCGCCTACGAGTTTCCCCCCGGTTCGTCGTTCGCATGGGATTGCGAAAGTTTCGCAGGGCCGTCGGTACCCCCGAGGATCTTGGACGGCCTCGACTCCCGCCTCATCAACGCGGTTTACCGTGGGACAAGCTTGCTGACGACCCACAGCTTTGAAATGGATACGGACGCAAGGAGTCGAACCCGTTGGTATGAGATGAACATCCCCGCCACGGGAGGGATCGCGACTTTAGTTCAATCGGGTGAGGTGAAGGAGCCGACGACGGCGGATCGGCACATTTTTATGGGCAGTGTTGCAAAGAACGCCGCGAACGACATCGCGCTGGTGATGACGAAATCTGGTGTTGCCGGGCCAACGGCGGACCTCATTCGAACCGCTCGGAAGTCGACCGATGCGGCGGGGACCATGGGTGCTCCCGTGCTCGTTTTGGGCTCGCCCACCCCCTACGGCACCAGTGGCTTCAATCGCTGGGGAGATTACTCGGCTATTACTGTGGATCCCTCCGATGGCAGTACGTTCTGGCTCATCCACATGACGGGATCTGGCGGCTCATGGACCACCGAAATCGCCAGCTTTGGGGTCAGTTCAGCTATTAAAGACATCGCAGTGCCTTCGATGATTTACGGTGGAGGAACGGCGTTTACAGCCACGGCAACAGTGAATGTTTCCAGTGCTGCATCTCAAACGATTTCGCTCGCCTCCAGCAATACGACCCTCATGACCGTTCCCGCGACCACGACATTGTCTGCGCTGGCAACGACGAAGACGTTCACCGTGACGACGCCCACGGGTGTAAATGTGAACACCAGCGTCTCCCTAACGGCAACCCTCAATGGCGTCGCCTTCGTGAAGTCACTAACTATTCGGCCCGCGATTATGCAGTCGCTCACCCTAAATTTCAGCACGATCGCCGCGAATCAGGTAGTGGTGGGCACGGCCACCCTGACCGGCAAGGCCGGTTCCTCTGGACGGACAGCTACGTTGAGCAGCAGCACAACCGCCGCTGCCGTTCCAGCTTCGCTCATTTTCGCTTCCGGAATCCGAACCGCAACGTTTAACATCTCGACGCTGAACACTTCGGTCCCGAGGTCAACCGTTATCGGCGCTGTACTCGGTGTCACCAAAGGAGCGACGCTGACAGTGGTCCCTCCTCCCCCTCTGACCACGTATGCCATCGCGTCACCCAAGTCGGTCAAAGGTGGCCTAACCATCAATAGCACGGCCACGATTACTTCGGCGGCACCTGCGGGCGGAGTGAGAATCAAGTTCACGGAGAGCTCAGCGTTCGTTAGCCTGACGACCTTCAAAACGGTCGCGGCGGGCACATCGAGTATCACGAACCTGATCTCGACGACTGCGGTTACGACTCCTCAAACGGTAGTGATCACGGCGTCGCTGAACGGGGTAACGAAACCAGACACTTTGATGGTTACACCCTAAGTCATGCTGGGCGATTACCTGGCCAAAAGGCAAGCGGCATCGCCCGAACCAACTGAGGGAGCGGCTCCAACCACGGGGCCGCTCCTTTTCGTTATTCAAAAGCACGCGGCGACGAATCTGCACTTTGACCTGCGGCTCGAAACGGCGGGGGTTTTGAAGAGTTGGGCCGTGCCGAAAGGGCCTAGCTATTTGCCTGCCGACAAGCGATTCGCCGCTCCTACCGAAGATCACCCTTACGCCTACGCCGCCTTTGAGGGGGTCATACCCGCGGGTACATATGGCGGCGGAGAGATGATCGTTTGGGATATCGGCACCTGGTTTCCCGACGAAATTGTAACTTCGGCAAACTGGAACTGGAGCAACCCTTCCTGGCGCGCGGATGTCGAAGCGCAGATCCTCGAGCATATCAAGTCGGGCAAGCTCAGCGCGTTCTTCCGGGGACAGCGCATGCATGGGTCTTGGGCGCTCGTTAAGACGAAGGAGGGGTGGCTGTTCTTTAAACACGCGGATCGGTGGACTGGCTTCGATGCCGACTTGCTTCGCCACGAAACGTCGGTTTTGACCCAGCGCACACTGACCGATGTGAAGCGCGGAGTGGGAACGACCGGCGCAGCGGTCTCGGTGCAGAGTTTGGTGCCTCAAAAAGTCGAGCCGTGGCCAAAGAGTTTGAAACCGATGAAGGCGGAGCTGGGCGACAAGCCATTCGACTCCCCCGCCTGGATTTTCGAACCCAAGATGGATGGGATACGGGCCTTTGCGATGATCCGGAAGGGCAAAGTTGAGATCATCACCCGCAATGGGAACGACCAGACGAGTCAGTTTCCCGAGGTCGCGAGGCACCTTGCGGAGCAGCGAGGCGACATGATCCTCGACGGCGAAATCGTAGCTTTCGAAAGCGGTCGGCCCGGCTT
>JBKJJL010000351.1:0-11504 GCA_046597875.1 Fimbriimonadaceae bacterium
CCTAATACCTAATACCTAATACCTAATACCTAATACCTAATACCTAATACCTAATACCTAATACCTAATACCTAATACCTAATACCCAATACCTAATACCCAATACCTAATACCCAATACCTAATACCCAACACCCTTACGCCCCCGCCCCGGCCAGTTCCAAAGCCTGCTGGGGCGCTCTTGCCGGGACGAGAGTGGAGACGCCGGGTTCCTGCATCGTTACGCCGAGCCAGACGGGCGCGGACTCGATCGTGACCGGATTGTGGGTGATCACGATGAACTGGGTCACATCTGAGAACTGCTGTAGCAACTGGACGAACCGCTCCACATTGCGGCCATCCAAAGGCGCGTCAACTTCGTCGAGAACGACCAACGGCGACGGCTTGACCCTTAGGAGCGAGAACAGGAACGCGGTCGCGCAGAGGGACCTTTCTCCACCTGAAAGTACCTCTAGCCTCTGCTTTTTCTTGCCCGGCAAGGTCACTTCGATCTCGATGCCGCTGTCGAGAATGTTCTCGGGATCG
The DNA here is from genome assembly GCA_046597875.1 of Fimbriimonadaceae bacterium. Taxonomy (GTDB): domain Bacteria; phylum Armatimonadota; class Fimbriimonadia; order Fimbriimonadales; family Fimbriimonadaceae; genus JANJUB01. The sequence goes on from JBKJJL010000351.1 coordinate 525, forward strand.
TTCAAGGAGATAATCCCTTCGCCGCCCTCGAACAGGGTTTGGAACAACTCGCCAAACGCTTCCCGAACCTTCTCGAACGTGGTCACGAACCGCTCGCGGGTGAGCTTATCCAGCTCCCGGATTCCCGCGCGGACCTCTTCCATTCCCTTCTCGACGTCGTTCTTTTGCGCGCTGAGTTCCGTACTGCGCTCCGTGAGCCTCTCGTAGGCTTCCACCGCGCCGAGATTGACTTCGCCCATCGTGCGCATTTCGCGGCGCAGCCTCGATACGAGGGACGCCGCATCGGAAGGCACTTCCGTCGTTGGCGCAAGAGCGATCGCCTCTTCTTCGCTCACGCCGTACTCTTCCATGAGGCGCTGAACGGCGGCTGCCCTTCGCGCATCGGCGCGGGCTCGGGAGAGCTCTGCTTGGTGGGCCGATTCGAGGAGGCCAACCGACGCTTGCCGCGCTTGGCGTACTTGATCCTGCAGCTGCGTCTGACGACTCAAGAGATCTTCGCGCGTCTTGAGGGCGTCGGTCAACTCTGCTTCCAGCGTGGTTCGTTTTTCAAGTGCTCGCTCGCGCTCCCGTTCGGCGGCCTCGATTTCGATCTCGGTACGTGCCTTTTCCGGGCCTAGATTCGTGAGTTTTTTGCTTCGAAGGAGATCGTGCTGAACGGCGGCTTCATGCCGCTTGACCCCGATTTCCAATCGTAGGCGGGCTTGCTGCACCCGCGCATCCGCTTCCCGCAAACGCGCCTCCGCGCCTTCCGCATCTGCGGTTTTTGAGGCACTCTGCTTGATCAACGCGTCTCGTTCAGCTTCGAGCTTCGGTAAGTCTTCGGCGGAAACCGTAACCAAGTTCAACTGCCCAAAGCCCGCCAGTTCGGCCTCAAGTTTGGTTCGGGACCTGAGAGTACTGGAGAGCTCGTCGCGTAACTGGGAGAGCCAGTCACGGCTTTCTTTGCTCTCCTCGTCGATTTCTTTGCGTGCGGCGAGGCACGTGACGACCGTCGCTTCGTCTGCGGTTCTGCCCTCAGCGCGTTTGGCGAGGCGTCGTTCTGCCTCCCCGATTTTGCGCTCAAGATCGCCTATTGAACGCTCCAACTCGGCCATGTCGGACTTGCGTTGGACCAAGCCGTAGGTTTGCCTTGACGACTGCCCTCCGGTAACCGCCCCGGCATGGTGCAGGACTTCCCCATCGAGCGTGACCAGCCGAGACCAGCCTTGTGTCCGGGCGAGCGCCAGCGCGTCGTCAAGGGTCTCAACCACCACGACCCGTCCCAGCAACGAATCGACTACGGGGCGATGCTCAGCCTTGCATTTCACTAACTCGCTGGCTTTTCCGACGACGCCGATCTTGCCGAGCACGTCGCGCAGATCGGCTTGAACCGGCCGCATCAACGGAATCGGCTGAAACGTTGCTCTACCAAGCTGACTCTCTTTGAGGAGCCGAATCGCCGCCTTAGCATCGTCTCCATGAGGGCAGATCAGGTCGTTCGCCGCGTTTCCGAGGGCGACTTCGATCGCGAGGGCGTATTCGCTGTCGGTATCGATTGCCTCGCCAACCGGCAAGTAGACGTCCGCGAGCATGCCTTGCTTGGCGGCTTCCAATACGGCACGGGCACCGTGAGTCAGGCCCTCGTGAGTGGCTATCGTCATTTCCAAGCCTTGACGGCGACCTTCCAATGCCGCATGTTCGGCGAGCCACTTGCGTTTGACCTCATCGTCGCGCCGGTCTTCTTGGCTCGAAGCCTGCAATCGATCGGAAGCCGCGTTGGCGAGACTCTCTATTTCTGCAATCCGGTCAAGATGTTCTTGAAGGGCAGCTTGGGCCTCTGCGACCGCCTTTTCCAGCTCCGGAATGGTCGCGTCAATGCCCTTGATCTCCCGCCGAATCCCTTTTGTTCGTTCGCTGGCGTGGGCGATCTCAGCTTCTTTCTTGAGGCGGTCCGCATGGGACGCGCGGGCTTCGCTAAGCTTTCTCTCGACTTCGTCAAGCTTGCTCGTGAGGTCCTTGGCCGCTGCCCCGGCACCTAAGCTGCTCTCTGCAAGTTCTCGCAAGGCAGTTTCTTCGTCGGACAGTTCTTGGGTAAGAGTGACGATTTCCGCTTCGAGGTCCTTTGAACGGGAGCCTGATTCATCGTCGCCAAGATTCAGTTCGAGGTCTGCAAGCGCCTTCCGCTTCTGCTCGCCTAACTTGACGGTGCCGTCCGAGCGTTCGGCACTGAGGATCGCGGCTTGCAAGTTTGTGCGGATCGCCTCGGTGAGGGTATCCAGTTCTCGTAACTTCGAACCCGCTCTTTGGGCTTCGATATCGGCGCTGTCGGCGAGGTCATTCTCCTTGGTCGCGAGGTTCTGGGCATCTGCCAGCTTGATCTGCAGGTCTGCCAACTCTCGGACGGCTTTGCCGATTTCGACGACCAGGAGGCCTGATTCAACCTCACGCAGACTCTTGAGAAGCGATTTGTACCGAATCGCGACCTCCGCTTCCTCACGCAAGGGTTCTCTTTGGGTCTCGATTTCGCTTAGGATGTCATTGACGCGCTCCAAGTGCAGAACCGCCTGGGCAAGGCGACGATTGGATTCGATTTTTCGCGCTCGATAACGTTGCACGCCCGCCGCTTCATCTACCCAAGCCCGCCGATCTTCGGGGGAGGCAGCCAAGGCCTGATCGATCTCCTTTTGGCCCACGATCGCGTACCCGGCGCGCCCAAGGCCGGAGTCGGCGAGGAGTTCCAAGACGTCTTTAAGACGACATTGGCTGCGGTTGATGCGATATTCGCTCTCGCCCGCGCGGTTCAGTTTGCGTGAGATCGCGACTTCGGCGGAATCGATGGGCAGTGCGCCGTCCTCGTTGTCGAACAGGAGGACGACCTCGGCGTAGCCCACCGGCTTTCGCAAGGCACTACCCGCGAAGATGACATCTTGAGACGTTTGAGCCCGAAGTTGGCGAGCGTTCCCTTCCCCGAGACCCCATAGCATGGCGTCGACCAGGTTCGATTTGCCGCATCCGTTCGGCCCAACGACGGCCACGATGCCACCCCGCACGTCAAACTCGGTGCGGTCGGCGAAGGTTTTGAATCCAAAAATACGGACGCTTTTGAGACGCATAGCGGCGAACGCAAGGATTATGATCGGGGATCGAGGGTTTGTGGGCAAATGGAGTGGGTGCCTCTTACAAATTTCTACCAAAAGCAACCAAGTCCTTTCGCTCGCCCTTACGGATTCGGACGCATTACTCTTTACGCTCCCGCAAAAATCGGGAAACGGAGGTTTATTGCAATGGAAAATGAAGAACTGAAACCCATGAACACCGACCGAGAAATCGGCGATCGCCAGTACGTCAACGCAGACGGACGCACGGATGCCGAGAAAGGTGCCGTTATGGGTGCCGTCGGCGGTGCCGTTACCGGACTCGCCGCTGGAGCACTAGTTGGCCCTGCGGGCGCTTTGCTTGGAGCCGCTGTTGGCGCCGTCGCTGGCGGAGTAGGCTCAGGAGCGGCGGTAGGTCTCGTCGACAAATATGACAATGATCAGACGACGACCGGTCTCGGCGACAATCGAGACCCAGACGCATGGCCAAACAATCCCATTGATGTGGATCACCCTGACCAAAGAACGCCAGACGTGATTCCAGGTGAAACTAACTTCGATCCGACCAGACCTCACGATCCGAATCGACCCGACGAGGACGCGGATTCAATGCGAAGGCATCCGCTTAAGCCGGACGGACCGTTCGTTCCTGGCGATCCTGAGATCGATGTGCCGACCGGCGACCCGAATACAGGCAACGTTCGAGAAGACGGAACTTTCGGCGGGATCCCGACAACCGCGCCGCGACCCATCTGAAGGATCGCTCGCTCAAAAATGAAATGGTCGCTGATATCTCAGCGGCCATTTCTCTTGTTAGCCTGCCGGGTACTCACAACTCGCGATCGTTTGGCTATACTAAGAGGGCGGGCCTTCTCCAAAATGCAAAATGAATCCATTAGCTATAAAGTCCTGCTGATCGAGGACGATCCCGCGATCTGCTCGTTGCTAAGGAGCTATCTAAGGGATACCCAGTTTAAGCTCCTCGAAGCCAACACTGCCCGTTCCGGCCTTGATTTAGTGGCTGAGAAACGCCCTGACCTCATTTTGCTTGATCTGGGCCTTCCCGACGGCGAAGGCATCGACGTCGTTCGTGCGATTCGTGAGTGGGCTCGCACGCCCGTAATCATCATGTCTGGTCGCTCTGAAGACGAGGCCAAGGTCGCCGCCCTCGACGCCGGCGCCGACGATTACGTGACCAAGCCGTTTTCCGTGACTGAGTTGCTGGCGCGGTTGCGGGTGGCGGCTCGGCATATCGAGCTGCGAGACACCGACGCTCCCATTTTTGAGTCGGGCCCCCTGAAGGTCGACTATAGTGCCCGCCAAGTTTGGCTCAATGAAGTAGCGATCAAGCTGACGCCCTTGGAGTACAAACTCCTGTCGACGCTGGTGAAACACAGCGGCAAAGTGGTCACTCATCGGCAGCTGCTGACCGACGTGTGGGGCGCTGAATACTCGGAGGATTCTCAGTACCTTAGAGTCTACATGGGCTATCTTCGGAAGAAACTTGAACCTGAACCAGACTCTCCCCGCCTCATCCTCACGGAGCATCGCGTGGGCTACCGCTTGGCCGTGTAAACGCTTTTCTTACTTTTAGGCCGATAGACCTATCGGGACTCTTACGGGTCCTCCCGTACAATCATTCAACCCTAAACAGGGGGAGAACCGCTATGAGAATGATTGACGCACAAACTTTCGACACTTTGTTCCGAGGATCTTACAACAAGGTAAAGGCTTACGTCAGATCCCTTTGCCATAGCAACCATGACGCAGAGGACATCACTCAGGAAGCGTTCCTGCGGGCCTACCGCTCTTATCATACGTTCGACAGCAAGTCGTCGTTTGATATCTGGGTTATGGCGATCGCTCGAAACCAGTACTTCGATTTTATTCGTCGCGGACGTTGCCGAGTGCAAAGCATTTCGGCTGAGAATATGAGCACACCTTTCGGCCAGGTCGCCGACGACGCTCCCTCGCCTGAGGACCTTCTCATGCAGTCCGACATTGACCCGGATCTGATCGACAGCCTGCGCGATTTGGAAGAGAACCAAAGGAGAATGCTCCACTGGATTATCGCGGATGGCTTGACTTACACTGAAGTCGCTCAACGCTTGAATATTCCGCTTGGCACGGTTAAGTCTCGGTACAACCGTCTTCTTAACGTGGTGCGTGCGAATTATCGCCAGACAAAACAGCAAACGGCCTTCCCATCAGTTTCCTCCCGTCATGCCGCAACGGCGTGACACTTCGCCAACTTGCCAGCCGGAGGAGACTCAAGAGTTGGCCCGTCACTCGAAGCCCAGTTACCGCTTCTTCAGGAGATAGAATAAAACATGTTACATTACGCATTAGTGTTCCTAGTATTGGCGATTATCGCTGGTGTTCTAGGATTTGGCGTTATCGCTAGCGCCGCCGCTGGAATCGCAAAGATTCTCTTCGTTGTCTTCGTCATCTTGTTCATTGTGTCGCTGCTGAGCAACGGCCTGAGAGGAAGACGGATATGAAAACCATGATGCTTGCTGCCATCTGCGTGATGGCAGCAGGCATCGTTGGGTGCAGCAAAGACGCCAAGGACTCGGTTAACGATAGTACCAAGGCGATTGGCAAGGACGTAAAAGCGGGCGCAGAGGATGCGGGGGCGGCAATGTCGCTCACTCCTGAGATCAAATCCGCAATCGTGGCCAACCCGTTTCTCAACGAAGATGGCAACGTGATTGACGTGGATTCGACCGCTGAGGCCGTGGTCCTAAGGGGTCATGTCAAATCCGAAAAGAACCGCGCATTGGCGGAAGAGATCGCCCGAAAAATCTTGAAGGACAAAGGCAGTAAGACCCCGCTCAAGAATGAGCTGAAAGTTCAGCCGTAGGGATCGTCCTCACTTCACGAGGTCGTCCACTACAAACCCGTGCACGTCGGTGAGGCGGAAGTCTCTTCCCGAGAATCGGTACGTCAGCTTAGTATGGTCGATGCCTAACAGCTTCAAAATCGTTGCGTTTAAGTCGTGAACGTGAACCGCTCCAGGCGTAAAGGCATCGGGCGTTGGGTCAAGGACTTGGCCATCTGAGCCCACGATGTTGTAACTATAATCATCGGTTTTGCCGTAGACGCCAGGTTTCACGCCTCCGCCGGCCATCCACATGGTAAAGCAGCGCGGGTGGTGGTCTCGCCCATAGTTCTCCTTGGAGAGAGGCCCTTGGCAATACACCGTTCGGCCGAACTCGCCGCCCCAAACGACGAGGGTGTCGTCCAGCATGCCCCTATTTTTGAGGTCGGTGATCAGGCCCGCGCAGGCTTGGTCGATGTCTTTCGCCTGAAGCGGCAGATCTCCACCCATGTTGCCGTGCTGATCCCATCCGCGATGGAAGATTTGGATGAACCGTACGCCCCGCTCGCACATTCGCCTTGCCAGCAGGCAGTTCGCGGCGAAGGTGCCCGGCTTGCGCGCGTCCTCACCGTACAGCGCAAAGGTTGCCTCACTTTCCGTGCTGGAATCCATGAGCTCGGGAACGCTTGTCTGGAGGCGATAGGCCATCTCGTACTGAGCGATTCGGGTAGCGATTTCGGGATCGCCGAAGTGCTTGAGCTGCAGATTATTGAGTTTGGCGACGCTGTCCAGCATCTTGCGGCGGGTGGTCGCGTCGACGCCGTCTGGATTTTGCAAGTACAAAACTGGATCACCCGAACTTCGCAAGGCGACGCCTTGGTGCTCGCTGGGCAAGAATCCCGAGCCCCACAGACGCGTGAAAACGGCTTGAGCGTCGGCTTTGCTGGACCAGGTCGAATGCAGAACGACGTAAGTCGGTAACTCCTTGTTCATCGAACCGAGGCCATAGCTGAGCCATGAACCGAAGCTGGGCCGACCAGGAAGCTGCGATCCCGTCTGAATAAACGTAACCGCAGGATCGTGGTTGATCGCTTCCGTGTACATCGACTGGATGACGCACAGTTCCTTGACGATCTTGCTCGTGTGGGGGAGGAGTTCGCTCACCCACACGCCGTCGGCGTTGTTGTCGTGCTTTTCGAACTTATATTTGGTTGGCGCGATAGGAAAACGGGCCTGACCGCTCGTCATCGTCGTGATGCGCTGACCGCGGCGGACGTCTTGGGGAATGTCTTTGTCGTAGAGATCGTAGAGTTTTGGTTTGTAGTCCCAAAGGTCGATTTGGCTCGGCCCTCCATTCATCGTGAGGTAGATGACACGCTTGGCCTTCGGGGCAAAGTTGGGAAACGATGGCACCTGTTGTCCACCTTCTGCCTTCAAAAGGCTGGCCAGAGCAGCAGTCCCGACCCCGAGCGCGGTTCGGCCAAACAGCTGCCGCCGGGAAAGGAGAAGTTCGTGCTCACGTCGCGGGTCCATACGAATCATTCTATCAGGTTCGCAGTCATGATCGGCTACAATCCGGCATGCGTCGCCTTGGATTTGCCTTTACCACCGTTGCACTTCCCGTTCTGGCTCTCTGTCAACTCACTGCCGACGAACGAAAGGGTCTCGGACAGACCCTCTATTTGGGCAACCTGACCGTGAAAGATCTGGAGTTCACGCGCAGGCCATTTAATGATAAATATCGCCTGCCGATTGTCAGTTTGGCGATAGACAAGCCTCTGGAATCGGCCGATTCCTTGATGGCACTCCATGCCCTCGCCTCCAAGTCCTCTCCCTCGGCTGTGTTGGGAGTTGCACGGCGACAACTTTTGGGGGATACGCTGCCGCAGACCCTGCCAGTTCAGGTCGCGGTTACGGGAGATATTCCCAAGAACCTCCCGTTGCCTCTCGTCGGTCTTGTTAAGAGCCTTTCACAAGCAGTGGCTAACGCGAACGCTTCCGTGCGCCAAGCAACCGCGAAACTGCCTGCGGACAAGCAACGGTTGTTGCTTGAAAGCTTGCCTCAGTGGGCAACCGAGGAACCATCTATCAAGTTTGAGTTCGTCACGAAGGCCATGGCCCCCCAGAAAGACATTCTCGAAATGCTCGATCATGTGGAACTGCGCGTCCTCTTTGAAGCAGCCGAGAAACTGTCGAAGGAAGTAGGTCGCCTGTTGCCGGAGTTGCGTCGCGAGGCCTCGAAAGCAACTTGGGTCGGATTCCTCAAGTTCAAACTCGGCGATATGGCAGTTGTGATCGCAGGCGTTGGCGACGACGTGCATCGCGATCGGGACGCTCGACTTGTCATCGATCTTGGCGGCAACGATCGGTATTACGGAAGGGCGGGGGCGGGAGTCGGCTATGCGGCGCTTTCCATCGACTGCGCGGGGGACGATCACTACAAACTGCCCGACGTAGGGGCCGGGTGTGGCTTGCTCGGAATCGGATTTGCCTACGATCTGGGCGGACATGACAACTTCCGCGCGAAATCCCTCGCCTTCGGGTGCGGGCTAGCCGGGGTTGGCTTGTTCTTCAAAGATGGCGGCGACGATAGTTACCAATCCGAAACTCTGACCCAAGGCTTTGGCGAGTTCGGAATCGGTCTCATGATCGACACGCGCGGAACTGACCTATACAACGCCGATTTGTACGCACAAGGGTCAGCACGAACTGCGGGCGCGGGCTGGCTGGTAGATCAGGGCGGCGATGATACGTACCGAGCCGGAGGCAGAATCCTCAATAGCCCCCTGTTTGCCGACGTCCACTATTCTTTCGCGCAGGGCTACGGAGGCGGGTACCGGGAAGACACCGGCGGAGTCGGCGGAGGCGCGGGTTTGCTTACTGATGGCGGGGGCGACGACGCCTACCTCGCCGAAACCTATGCCCAAGGTGCGAGCTATTGGTACAGCCTCGGCACGCTTTATGATGCCGCCGGAAAAGACACCTACAGCGCGTACCACTACGCTCAAGCGAGCGCTATGCACATGTGCGCGGCTTACCTTTTCGAACTCGGCGGAGATGATTCCTACATCGTCAATTTCGGTGCGGCGCATGCAATCGGGCATGACTACGGAACCGCATTTCTTTTCGACCGTGCTGGGAACGACGTGTACGCGGCGAGAGATACTCGTCCCGGATTGGGCAATGCAAACGGGCTCGGGATGTTTCTGGACGCCGCCGGTGAAGATCGCTATTCTGGTCCCGCGGGTTCAGGAAATGCGGCTCGTTCTAGCGGTTCCTTAGGAGTGTTCGCCGATCTAGATGGCCCAGACCAATATCGTGACGGCCTTGCCGATGGCGAAGCCGCCGCGAGGGAAAGTTGGGGAGTGGCTTACGATTTAGAATCGAAGCCGGTGAGCCCGACCGATCCGGACAATCCCGCGGATGCGACGCCCATCCCAGGAAGCACCCCAAAGCCCGACGATAAGGCGATGGCGGCGCTCTATACCAAGGCAACTCAATGGGGGGTGGGAACTGCTCAGAAAGAGGTGCGTGAAGCGACAAATAGCCTCATTGCAATCGGGATTCCTGCCCTAGAATGGATGATCAAGGAGCGACTCGCGACCGCGAGCCGGTTGGAGCAGCGCGCTTTTGTCGAAGTCGCCAACGCAATCGGCCCGGACGGCCGCTTGCTCGTAGCAATGAAGATCGCGAGCGAAAATGAGGCGGAAGCCCGAGTTGCCCTGAATGTCTCGATCGACGCGAATGCGAAAGAAGCGGCGCCCTATGTGCCGAAGGCCCTGAAAGTTCCGGGCTTGCAACGCCTTGCAGCGCGAGCGGCGGGGGTGACGATGAGCAAGGAAAGCGTAGCCGATCTCAACCTCCTCGCGGCGTCTCAGAATGACAAGCTTGCGGCTCTCAATGCAGTGATCGCCCTGGGGCAAATCAGCGATCCGCAAGGCGCAGGAACGGGCCAGGCACTCCTCCTTTCGGAAGATTTGCCCCTTCGCAAAGCGGCGATCCAGCTCGTCGCCAAGTTCCCGGAGGCCTTGACGGTGGCGAAAGGACTGACGACGGACCCGGACGAACGCAAAGCCAGGATTGGGGTCGAGCTCTTGGGCGCTATCGGCTCCGCAGAGGCTCTGGAGGCGGTTGGGCCGTATCTAACCGACGAGCGCCCCGGCGTTCGGATTCAGGCACTCGTGACTTTGAACGGACGCGCCCCCGCGAACTGGAAGCAAGCGATCCTGGATCGGCGAAAGGACCCGATTGCGCTGGTCCGCTCCGTCGCGGTAAGGATTGATCCAGGCCGATAACGCCCTCCGCAAGTTAAGTCGACCCTGGAGGGACGTCTACGATCCCTGAAACGGAATCTGCTTACATCCCATTCAACGATAACACCCATCCTTGATTTCCCGCTAAAATCAGCGCATGGTGATCCTCCCCATCCTAGCGGCCTTTCTCGTGACCGAAGACCGCATTCCCGAGAACCGTGCGGCCTCTCCGGCCCTGGCGAGACTCGGCCGAGAACTCACCGCCGTCTGTCAGAAGGTCCAGGGCCGCATGGGCTACTGTCTCATCGACCTCAAAACTGGGGCGGCTATCGGCTATCGGCACCACGAGCGCTACCCCACCGCTTCCACCATCAAGACCGCGATCGCGGTCGAGGCCATCCGCCAAGTGGACGCGGGCAAGCTCAAGATGACCGACCAAAAGGTCGTCCCACCCGTCGCGGACCGCAAGGAGTGGGAGGTCAGCATGTGGTCGTACTATCTGAAGGAAGGCACTAAGCTGGACCTTGACGGTTACGTCACGCTGATGGTCACGGTGAGCGACAACCTCGCAACGCGGGTCGTGCGAGAGTGGGTTGGGGTGCGGAACATTGCCAGTTCGATGGAATCGCTGGGCCTGCCTAACACGAAGAACCTGTCCAGCGCACCCGAGAGCGAACCGGTTCTCAGGCGTCTCAACAAACAGTTCGGCATGGGTATGACCACTCCTTACGAGATGGCACGCCTGCTGCGGCTCATTTACGAACGCAAGGCCGCCAGCCCCGAAGGGTGCGAGAAGCTCATCCATCTCCTGAGCCACCAGTACTGGGATGAC
>JBKJJL010000290.1:0-6312 GCA_046597875.1 Fimbriimonadaceae bacterium
TTACCCGATGTCCAAGGGTCTAACCTGTCCACCGGTCGTCATCGACGTGACCGACTCGCCGGATTCGCAGGCTTGGGCGGAGCAGGCCAAGGCTCTTGTGGAATCGTGGTATTCCAACTAACCGAACTCCTGGCCACGGATGGGCGCGACCCGGTAACCGGAAAATTAGAGGGGACCGTCTTCAAATCGCCCACCGAGATCAAGCTCGTATTCAAGAAGACGCTGAACGTTCCCGCATACGCATCGGGAGGCACGATCACCATCAACGGCGAGTGGATCGCGAAACGCCCCGATGACCTCGGCATGGTGATTCACGAACTCACGCATGTCATCCAGCAATATCCGAGCAGCCGCGCAAAGCCAGGGTGGCTCGTTGAGGGGATAGCTGATTACATTCGCTGGTGGCGTTATGAGCCTGAGTTGCATGCTGGCCCAGGAAGGACCAAGGTTGATCACGCTAAGGCAAAGTACACCGATTCATATCGTACAACTGCGGTTTGGCTCGCATGGTGCTCGCGCAAGTACGATATGCGTCTGGTGCCCGCCTTAGACTACGCAATGAGGGCGCGCAAGGACCCCATGCCGCTGTTTGAAAAGCTAACCGGCAAGACCCCTGAGGATCTATGGAAGGAATTCGCCGACAGTATTGCCTCGTAACGCAGGTTACTCTTAACTCTTCAACACGGGCGGATCGCATCGGCTACAGGCGGTGTACTTCTGGGGAAGATCACCCAACCGGATTCCCTTGCTCCCCTGCTTGAGGCGGCATTCCTTCCGGTGATACTTCGCTCCGTCTTCGGTGACATAGACGAGCGTGTCAGGAGTCGCCTCGGGTGCGCAAGAAACCGCAACCAACGCCAGCGCTCCAAGCAGCCATATCTTCACTTTCGGCCGGTATGACGCGGACGAACCTGCGATGCTTGAACAAAAACTCATGCTAAGTATTATGCGAGGCAAAGGCCCCTGACGGGCCAGGAGGCATCCCCATGCTTTAATGGCGTCTCACTCGCGCTCGTAACTATGGCGACGGTGCTCCGTCCTTATTGCGGAGTTAAAATGATGACGTCAATGGGAAAATTCGGAGTTAGTGCGGCAATAGTACTTGCAAGTGGTTTGCTGCTTGGGCAGGGCGGTCAAGGGGGGCAAGCAGGCCAGGGTGGTCGGCAAGCAGAATATGACCGCTCGGTCCGGGCGATCACAACCGCGATCGATAGCTATTCGTTGGGTGAGGAAATCAAGAACATCCTCACGCCGGGTGAATACAGCGAGTGGACGCTCGACCTCAAGGCGGGGCAGGTCGTCGTCGGGGAAGCTCGGAGCGAGGCCTTCGATCCTGCACTCGAGATCGTTGACGTCAAAGGCAAGGTGCTCGCCTCCAACGACGACCGATACCCCGGCGATCAGCGCCCCCTTCTCGTCTGGCGTTGCGAAGCCGCGGGGACCTACATGATCCGGACGCGCAGTTTTCGAGACAAAGCCGGCGGCCAGTTCTTGATCAAGTTCAACATGTACCACTCGATGGATCTCGTCGGCGACCAGATGACTGAGAAAGACTTTCCGGTCGACGGGCAGTTTCTCTTCCTTTTCCGGATCCCCATGAAGGCGGGTCAAGTGAAGATCATCTCGGTAGAGCGACCAACACGCAATCACATGGGGGCAACCCTTCGTCAACAGATCAGCCCTATTGGCTTGCCAAACGTTGATCTCGTCGGCCAGATCGTCCCGATCGGTGCTGATCCAAATGCACATGCGAGAGGCATCAACGTCATCATGGCGCCCGTGGACGGCGACTATTACATTTTCTCCGACGCTTGGGGAGCGAATCCTGGCAAACTTCGGGCGGCGGCGCGCGACCTCGTCCCTGCGCCGCTGAGCGGGCAAGCGAAGGCCGCGACCGACACTCCCGCGCTCTGGTCGGTTTCAGCAAAGGCGGGAGATTTCATCGAGATTTCCGCCCCCGAGTTGCACGTCGCGTCGAGACTTGAGGTGACCGAAGAACCCGATCTCTCGAAGTTCAAGATGGACAAGCCGGAAACGAACCCCTTTTTCCCTCGCTTGAAGAACGCTGAGGATGAGAAGGGCCCCGCCTTTGTCGAGATGGCCGGTCGGGCGAATGATCCGCGTGTCAAAGTCATCTTGGTGAAGCGCGACACCAAGCTTTGGATCGCTTCGAACGGTGCAGGCCCCGACAAGTCGCAATACACGCTAAACATTCGCCCGGCGGCGAAGCCCTTCGAGCCGGAGAAAGTTCTCGAGGGCAAGTTGCGAATCGGCAATACCGACTACTGGGCCTTCAACGCTCAGGTCGGCGACGTGATGACCTTCAACTCCAAAGCCGCAGGATTCGCGGAGGAAGTGAGACTGCATGGTCCCGACATCGATCCCATTTGGGGTAACTCGGCGACTGTAGACCAAGTAAGCGTTGATTGGAACCTCATCGTGCGCAAACCGGGCCGATATCTAGTTGCCATCTCATGCAGAGGCGACGGTGGTGGTGGGGCTTATACGCTCTCTCGCAAAGAATTCGGTGCCACCGAGTTCAGTAAAGCCAAACCCGCGACGGGCACAATCTCAAATCTACAGGTCCAGATCTGGAAGTTCACCGCCAAACCAGGTGAGCCACTTTACATCCATTGGAAATCTGCGGGCAGATCTTATTCCACCGATATCCTCGATGAAAAAGGGGAAAGTCAGGGAATGACCTTAACCGCAATCGACCCGGAAAACCAGTACGGCATTCTGATCGTCGACAAGCCAAGGACGTACCTCATCGTGCTCATCGGCAATGGGGAGAAGTCAACGTACTCGATCACCTTGAGGGATCTGCCTAGGTAGCGAATCGCAATTTTTCATTCCTCGCGAGACGATTTTTTGTGACCAGACAACTTTCCGCAGGGTTGCCTAGGATGAAACCAGGAAGAAATCAGCCCACACGCGAGAACAGTGAATAAAATATGGCGGCTCCGGTTGACAACGACACAACCCCGATTAGCTTGAGATACCGAAGTGCAGCGGGAACGGTTTGTCTAGCAAACTGATCGTGCCATCGCCACGGAATCAATGTTAGGCCAACTGTCGTGACCAGCAGCACCCAGCCAAAAGTTGAAACAATTCCCGAGTACCGCATCAGGGGCGCATGCAAGACGAACGCCCCACCCGCAACGAACCGAATCAATAACTCTGCATAGTGCTTAGGGGCCGAGTCCGCGAACCCTAACAAAAACCTCTGAGCTGATGAGGGGGAGCAGATAGCCGCCACTCCCAGAATCACGAAGTAGAGTCCGACCAGGATGACCACGATCAGTTGACCTGCATGGAGAATGTTAGGATTCACTTGGCTGTTCCAGCGCTCCGCAACGACTTCTCGGCCTTATCCAGGACTGGAGACGCCTCTGGCATGACCCGTTCGATGTTTGCCCTCTTGCGTTTCCAGATTCCATCAAAGCCTTCCTCTCGAAGGATCTTAACTCCGAATGGAAGAGCTATCATCACCGCGAATACGATGACCGTGAGGACAATCAGCAGGAGTTGTTTGAACTTCTTCAAGCGGACTCCGCCCCAGATTCGGGGTTCTGGTTGAATAGTCTCTTGAGCACTGGTGGGGCCACAACTGAGGTCAGGAGAGACATTGCGATGATAACGGCGTAGATCGTTGGTCCAAAGACGTTGGCTTGACGGCCTAAGCTTGCCACGATTATCCCAACTTCGCCTCGTGGGATCATGCCGACTCCGACAATGAGCGCGCTTCGCGTTCCTAGCGAGCGGGCCCCAAGCCCAGCTCCCACGAGTTTGCTCAGGATCGCCAAGACGGTGACAACGACCAAGGTTCCAATCACGGGCCAGTTTCCGAGGACCTGGATATCAACGCGCATCCCCGTCACCACAAAGAAGAAAGGCACGATGAACGCCATGATCGGCTTGATATTGACCTCAAGGGACTTGCGATGCTCCGTTTCCGCGAGGATCAAGCCTGCTAGAAATGCTCCGATGATGGCAGCGAGTCCAATGTAAGCGGCCGCAACCGCGAGACCTAGGCAGATTGCAAGCGAGATGATGAGGGGTGATTCAGCATCGATGGGCGCATCCATGAGATCAGAGGATCGCTTCATCACAAATCGCCCCAGAACCGCCACGGCCCCCACAAAACCTACGGCCAATCCCATTGTTGACAGGAGCTGCATCACATCAACTCCATTTCCAGATTGAAGAGCCGTAACCACGCCAAGCAAGAGCATCGCTAGAATATCGTCAATAATCGCTGCTCCGAGGATCACCCGGCTCTCGATCCGGGATATCACGCCAAGTTCTTGAAGCACGCGAGCCGTGATGCCCGCAGAAGTCGCAACAAACGCAGCCGCCACAAACATCGCTTTTGGCGTATTGAATCCTGAGATCAAGGCCCAGCCAGCACCGGCGACGAAGGGCACGATAACCCCGAGGACTCCAACCAAAAGTGCCACTTTGCCGACCTTGCGAAGATCAGCAAGCTTTGTCTCAAGGCCGACAGAGAACAGGAGCAACACCGCCCCAATCTCGGCAAAGACCTCAAGTGGCTCGTGGATTTGCGCCCAGTTCAGGATGGATGGCCCAACCGCCATGCCGGCCACGATCTGGCCGACAACGGAAGGCAACTTTAGCCGCTGGGCAATTTCAGACCCTATCTGTGCCGCCACAAAGACGATAAAGAGGGTGAGGAGGACCGACGAGGAGTGATCCATTTAGATCCGTCCTCGCTGGAGTGGGCGGGCCACATCAGGCAAAAAGTCTCTTGTCGTTTCTAGGTGTGAAGGTGAGTTGTTTCGAGCCATGAACGAGCACGTGCGATGCAATCATCGCACTCTCCTAAAGATGGCAGGCTCCTCCAAACAAACTTCATAGTCGTCCTGTATCTCAGAATACCTTGGTATCGCCGGAGATCTAGTTCGTTTGACATTGCGGAGGTCTGCCCCTCCATGCTCACCGAGCAACGAGATGTGATATCCTCAACGAACCCATGAGCGTGCTTCTTTCGGCTCTCTTTTGTATCACCGCGCCGGCTTCAGTGAAGCTAGACCCGGTTCCCTTCACCCAGGTCACGATTAAAGATCGGTTTTGGTCGCGGCGACAGGAGACGAATCGAACGGCGACAGTCGATCAGTGCCTGAAAATGCTCGACAAAGCGGGCAATCTGCTCGTAATGGAGCTCGCGAGAGACAAGAAGCGAACCGGCTACAAGGGGTTGCTGTTTACCGATTCCGACTTGTACAAGGTGATGGAAGGCATCTCGTACACCCTCCAAACGCGGCCCGACCCGGTGCTGGACAAGCGAATGGACGAGCTCATCGCGCTCATCGGCTCCGCGCAGATGCCGGACGGGTACATCAACACGTGGTTCCAGGTCACGCGGCCGGATGACAAGTTCAAGAACCTGCGCGATTGGCATGAACTGTATTGCGCGGGGCATATGTTCGAGGCGGCGGTCGCGCACTTTCAGGCCACCAAGAAGCGCTCGTTCCTTGACATCGCCCTCAAATATGCGAACCTGATCAACGAGAAGTACGGGCCTAGCGGCGAAGTGGCGTATTGCGGCCATCCGGAGATTGAGCTGGCCCTGATCAAGCTCTGGAAGGTGACCGACGACCGGAAGTGGTTTGAGCTTTCCAAGCGGATGGTCGAGAATCGAGGGGCGCACTTCTTTGCCAAGGAGCATAAAACTCCAGAGGACAAATACGACGGAACTTACTGGCTCGACGACGTGCCGATTCGCGATCATCGAGATATTAAGGGGCATGCAGTTCGAGCCGCCTATCTGATGTCGGGAGCCGCGGACGTGGCCCGCGAGACGGACGACCCGGCGATGATCAAGATGCTTGATCGGACGTGGCGCAGCACGGTCGAGCGAAGGATTTTTGTCACCGGCGGTATCGGTCCCAGCGGGAGCAACGAAGGCTTCACGGTGGACTACGATTTGCCGAACGAGAGCGCTTATCAAGAGACCTGCGCCTCGATCGCGATGGCGCTTTGGGGGCACCGGATGGCACTTCTTCACGGGGATGCGCAGTATGCCGATGCGGTGGAAATGGCACTTTACAACGGTGTTTTGAGCGGGATATCGCTAGACGGGCGGAAGTTCTTCTATGTAAATCCGCTCGCGAGCCGGGGCAGCCACCACCGTTCGGAGTGGTTCACATGCGCGTGCTGCCCGCCAAACGTATTGCGTACGATTGCCTCCGTTGGAGGCTACGCCTACGCGACGTCTTCGAATGCTCTGTACGTGAATCTCTACATCGGCGGTTCGGTGAAGGCGCAAGTTGGCGGCAAACCGGTCGAGTT
>JBKJJL010000292.1:0-20252 GCA_046597875.1 Fimbriimonadaceae bacterium
CGTCCTCTTTTTTGAGGCAGAAGCCCCAAATTGCATGAAGCACAAAACCCGGCTCGCAACAGGTGAGCCAGGTCGTACGGTTTTCCCAGAATCTCTGCTACGGGAGCGAGATGCCGATATGGGGGCTGGACGGATCGGGCCTTGGCATGAATCCGATAATGTGCGTGGCCCTCGAGAACACCACTTCCCTTGCAAATATCAAGAGCATTCTAACAAGGGCGGTCAGCGCGGGCCGTTCGCCCATGATCCTGTTCCATGACATCGTGACCCCGGCAAGCGTCACGAACTCTTGGTCGGTCGCCAACTTCACGTCGTTCATAGAGCATTGCTATTCGCTCTCGCCGCTCTGCGATTTCGTGGGGATCGGGACGTGGGCAAGGCGGCTGCTGGCTCAATAGGTTTGAACCTTTGGCAAGACTTTTGCGTTGAATTGCTTAAGGCGACCGCAACGAAATGGGGGCCTCAAGACGTCCATCGAGTGAACCGACAATTAGAAAGTGTGGTGAAAGTGGTGCGGCCGCGCCGGGATTCGGACCCGGAACCTTGGACTTGCGAAGTACCTGCTCTATCCATTGAGCTACACGGCCATGTTGTTTGTTTGGGCCGCCGCCCGAAAGGAACGGCGACCCGGGGAGTAAGCCTTACTTCTTCTTAGGGGAAGGGCAAGGCTTAATAGTCTCGAGGACCGTCGTCGAAGGACGGCGAATGGTCTCGCGAATAGGGACGAATTGCCCGTTTCGGGCATCGCGCCCGACTTCTCGGGGCTTTTGGGTGGACTTCATGATGGTGAAGTTCCTCCTTGGATCAATTGATCCGGTCTCTTGGCCTTTGGCCCGGTGACAATAAAGGACGGCACCCGGCAAGGTGACCGTCCTCTTTTTTGAGGCAGAAGCCCCAAATTGCATGAAGCACAAAACCCGGCTCGCAACAGGTGAGCCAGGTCGTACGGTTTTCCCAGAATCTCTGGGATCTAATCGCTGTGCATTCTCTTCGCTTGCCATTCTTGCTTTACTCGGTAACGGCCGTCGCCGAGCATCTCCACTTTTTGGGCCTGAACCGCCCTGTTAAGTGCCGTGTTGATTGAGCTCCCTTCGCTGGAAGTGTGTCTTCGCCTAACTGCCAGTTTGAGTTCGGAAACGGTAAACGCCCCCAACTCGCACATGGCATCATCCACGGCCTCACGCAAACTGCTGTGCGTGGGTGTGGTCGCGCCAAGCGCTTCGAGCTCGCGCTTCAGCCCTGCAATGGATTTCTCCATTCGCTCGAGCTCCGCCATCACTTTGCCAGAAACATTCAAAACAGATTCTTTCGTTGATGTCATGTTAAGTGTTGCTCCAGTTATCTAAGTTGTTGAATCCCACGGAATTTCTAGCCAAATCCCCTTTGAACTTGAAGACGTCAGAATCTCACAAAAGGCATCAACCAAATTGGTGCAAGTGAGGATTATTGAGTTTTCTCGAGAAAAGTGATAACCCTATCTCGCTAACCCTTCCGGCTGAGATCGCAACTGCGCCCCGACGTCGGTGCGGTGAGTTGAACGAGACGTATCACCGGAGTTTGTTCATACTCTTGTTCATACTCTTTGAAATGGCTCAGGTTCAACGCATGGAGCTATTGGAAGCGGTCCAAGGTTCAAAATATGGGACTTCCTAGGTCTCCAAAACCGTAGGTCGCGGGTTCGATCCCTGTTGCCCCTGCCATTTCTTCCATTTGCTCCCCCTCTCCGCGAATGGTTGTGTCGCGGGGAGGGGGCCGGGGGGTGGGGTGACTTTTTGCCAATGAGGGACCTCCACTTTACGTAAACTCAACGCATGATTAGCGTTCTACTGGTTACAACCCTTTTTCAAGGCTTCGCGATTGACGGAGGAAAAGAGCCGGGAACCAAGGTCAACGTGACTGATCGCCGAGACGGATCGGATAAGACGGTCGAGTTAACGCTCCGAGACCTCCGGTAGGGATCCAGGTCATCACGGGGCGGTCGCAGCGGGCGCGGCGGGGAACCCAAGCGCCTGGACCTTCGGCCCTTTTTCCCCGAATCCCCATTCTTGTCAGAGTTCTGTCAGACCCGTGGCTTAAAGTTTCTCCAACGCGCTTTCGAAGAGCGCAACAAAAGGAACTTTAACCATGAAAACAACAATCAAAACTCAACTCGCCACCCTCGCTCTCCTGAGCCTCGCCGCCACCTCTCTCGCCCAGCCCCAATACGCAATCGAAGACCTCGGCGCCGTCAATGGCGACAGCGAAGCCTTCGCAATCAACAACTACAACGAAGTCGTTGGATGGAGCTTCCTCAACAACGGCGCCCGCGGTGCCATGCTCTGGAGCAACGGCACCATGCAGGTTATCAACAACACGACCAGCAACGCCGCCGCTTACGCGATCAATGACGACGGCGAGATCGTTGGCCGGCGCGGAACGCGACCCGTCCACTTCACGGCTCCGAACATGTTCCGCGATCTGGGCACTTTCGGCGGACCGGAAGGCACGGCGTTCGGAATCAATGACATGGGACGAGTGGCAGGTGCCGCTCAAATGACGGACGGCAACTGGAGAGCGTTCTCGGGTCGATACGATATCGTCCAGGCCCTGAAGAACCACGGAACTCTGGGGGGCCTCACCTCGATCGGCCGAGACGTGAACAACGTGAACTGCGTAACCGGATGGGCCAGCACCGGCGGACCGAATAAGGCGTGCATTTTCAGCCCCAGCGGCCCAACTCAGAATCTGGGAACGCTCGGCGGTCCTCAAAGCGCGGGTAATGCGATCAGCGATTACTTCGGCGTAGCCGGATGGTCCGATCTGAACCGTCGGCACAACACGCCCACCAATCAGTCTTGGGTACGGCACGCGATGCTCTGGACCCCCGAATCAGGACGCAAAGACCTCGGCGATCCGTACTCGGCGGGAAAGATCATGAAGACGGATGCGTTTGGCCGCAAATACTTCACCATGACGCTTCGCGAAGGGGAGTTCATGCGAACGGTCAACGTCTACGGGGTCGACACCTACGGGCAGGGCGTCTCCAAGAGCAACGTGGTCTGCGGTTATGCTCGGCTTTACTTAGGCCCGATACCTCGCACGGTGGATCGTGCCATCGTCTGGATCTCGAACAAGATGTACGATCTGAACGACTTGCTCGGGGCGAACGGTTTCGAGTGGAACCTCGACCACGCATGGGGAATCAACGACGGCTTAACCATCGTCGGACGTGGATACAACTACACGACGGGTGCCTTCCGAGCTTTCAAAGCAACGAAAATGTAGTCGACCCTTGAACTCTTACCCCCGCTCCACCCGGAGCGGGGGTACCTTTGCGTTATGACGGACGAACCTGAAAAAACCCCTGATGAACAGGATGAGTTCGAAGCCGGGATCCAGAAAATGGACGACCTCGCGGAAGGAGTGAAAGTCGAACTTCCTCAGGAGCTTGACGATGAGTTTCACGAGCGAATGCGGCTCCTCAAGGAGAAAGCGGCGGGGATCAAGTCCGTACGAGATAACGCACTCAAGGAGCAGGCGCGTAAGAACAAATCTGAGCAGGAATCGGCGCGGGGGCTCGGGATCGGCTTGCATGTCGCCTACGCCCTTATCGGATTGCCCCTCATGGGCGCGGCGGTTGGATGGTTCTTGGATGGCCGGCTTGGCGTGGATATCTGGAAAGGCATCGGCGTGGTCGCGGGGTTGGTCATCGCGATCGCGTACACGGTCATGATGATGAACCGGAATGCGAACTAGCAACGTGAAAGGGCCGAGCCTCGTTCATTTCATTGGCATCGCGCTCCTTGGGTGCCTTTTCACCTACGCGTTCTGGGGAATCCTGGGTCTTCAAGGTTTTGCGATCGGGGCGGGCGCGGGCGCCTTCAATATGGTCGCGATGTGGGGAGCGATCAAGATTCTCGGGAATTTCCATCGGGGAATTGCGCAATCCGGGGGATCGGATGTTCTCATCCTCATCGCTTTTTTGATGAAGCTACCAATCTATATCATCGCCGCGATGGCCGTACAGCGGATGGGGGGGACGGCGTCAAACGGATTCCTAGCCGCGATCGCAATCGTGTATGCCTGCCTGATCTGGTGGGGGCGGGCACGGGCGTAACCCCAAAACCTAACAACTTTCTTTCACTTTCCCCTAACGCTCCCTGCAAATTCACCCGATCTCAACAATGTGCCATTGGACACAAGGCCACGGGCGCAGGGGAGAACTGGATCATGCGAATGGTTGTCGGAGGTCTAGCCGCCGTCATGGCGGTAGCAGCTGGCATCCTTGGGAGGGTGAACTCGGCACTACAATGGAGCGAGCCGCCCTTGCATTTGTGCTTGGTTGAGTATTAACCCATGTATGGTACGTGTTCTTTACAGTAAGGGTGGAGCGGGGATCAACCGATACCCCGCGCCGGGCAAGAACACGTAGAATAGTGCAGAATCGGAGGAAAGGAAGTTTCCATGGCGTTGTCACCGGAACAGTTAAAAAAGGAGTGGATGGCATTTAAGGTGTATCGTCGGCCAGAATCGCGAGCCGAGATCATCAACCACTACTCATATCTCGTCAAGATCACCGCGGGCCGTTTGGTCACCAGCCTCCCGGGAGGGATGGAGCGCGAAGACCTCGTCGGCGCAGGTGTCGTCGGCCTCGTGAAAAGTGTCGATCAATTCGACCCGACTCGCGATGTCAAATTTGAAACCTACGCGATTGCGCTTATTCGTGGCGCGATCCTAGAGATGCTCCGCGACGAAGACTGGGTGCCACGCTCGATCCGTGAAAAACTCAAAGCCCTCGATAGAACCATGATGGGCTTGGAAACGAAACTCGGCAGACCTGCCACCGAGCATGAAGTTGCGGAAACGATGGGCCTGACCATCGAAGAAGTCAATGAGTTGATGGTCCGCATGGGCCGCACGAATGTTTACAGCTTGGATGACATCCTCACCACGAGCGATGGCGACGATCACGTTCATTTTGTCGAACTGATCGTCGACGAGACGAGCAATCCGGGAAGTGAGGTCGAAGGAAAGGAGATACGCCGCATCTTGTCGGCAGGGGTGGATCGGCTGCCCGAGCGAGAGCGTCTTGTGGTCGCCCTCTACTATTTTGAAGGTCTGACCTTCAAGGAAATCGGCCGAGTTCTTGGCGTAAGCGAATCGCGGGTGTACCAACTTCACACGCAGGCCATGAACCGGCTAAGAAACTACATGCACGCGGAGGGTGGCGTCACCGCTCGGTAGAATTCTGGGAACGGGGACAGGAGTGTCCCCGCCACGAAAATGGGCGAAGTCGACCGCATTCACCAGAGTGTTGCAACCCTGTGATCACGCCTAGGGTGAGTGATGGTGCCGCACGGCGACAAGGCCAACAGGAACGCGAGGCACCCAAGGATTCGGTAGAAATCGAATCCTTGGAAGAAGGAGAGGATTTAGCTCTCCCCGAAACCAGCCACCCGCAAAGCGAAACTGGAATACTGGATATCAGCGTCTGAAGCGCTTACACGCTTCTTGCCTACGGTCGCTCTGGGCTCTTGTTGCCTCCCATCAGGTGCCCATCGCCCGCATCGATCCAGACGTGATCTTTGCCGAAAGGCACGAACCAGCCTAGGCGCATCGGCCTTGGATACGCGTCTTGAGCCGGAAAGCCGGTTGCACCCCAGCCGTCGTTGGGGATCATATAGGCCAGATAGGCGGGTTTGGCGGAATCATGGGCGTAACAGTTAGCGGGGGCGAGCGCAGCTTCGTACACGGCGCTTGCCGCCGAGATCCCCTCAGCAGGGGTCAGCGTAAGCGTATCAGCCTGAACCGTGTAAGCCCAGTTCTGGGAGAGACTCACCACGTAGCCGGTAACTACGTCGAGCTCAAGAACGGCATAAGCTCCAATCACCGGACGTCCATTTCGCTGGTCCTCATATTTGACCGACAGGATTCCAAGAGTCTGCGCCGATTCGGAGACGTACGAAGAGGTCTTCGTGATGCTCGTTACGGGGCGTCCGACCCCAGTAGTGAGGAGGTCTGCCCGAGCTTTGGCGAGGGCTTCGGTAGGATACTGAGTCGGGCTGCGTCCAGGCGTCGTTAGATCGTGCAGGGGGTCAGAAAACTCGAGGAGGTCACCAGTTTCTGAATGTAAGATCATGTCTATTTCTTCCGGAACGTTGAGTTCCCAGTACCTTGGCCGGCTCGGTAACTTCCACAGCTCTAACTCGGCGACCTCTTCACCTCGAGGGTACTGGATAGATCCTAAGTGCTGGAGAGCTTTGTTATTGGCTTGCGCCGCAGACAGCTCTCCTGCTTGCGGCGACAGCGAACGAGAACTGACCGAATATCCCTGGTAGGATAGCACTGAAAGAATAAGTGTCAATATCATGGACTTACCTCCTTAAACCATATTTTTGGAGCAAACTTAGCTGACCCCGTGTAAAGCTGCCAAAGCCGCGCGTGGGAATCTCCGGTTAGAACATAATCGCCAGCTTTTAGCTCGGGAAACCCCTTGGCGAGTGCTACCGCGTTGTAATCTCTAACCGCTCTGCTCAGGGCACTTCCCGCGACCAGTCCCTTTTCCAGGGCACCCCAAAAAGCAGTGCCCAACGCCGGTGAGCCCTTGCTATGCAACAGCACGTTGAACCCGACAACAGCTCGGTTGACCGTGTTCATATCGGGAGTGCAGAGAATCGAACTCGCTACGTTGCTTTGACCGATATTACACGCGTCAAAGAAAAACAGATTCACAGCTGGATAGCCATTTGCCGAGTTCACGGCATTCCAGCAGTTTTGACGAATGTACGTGGATTCGATGAGTACACCGAGGGTGTCAAAGAGTCCCGCGCTGGATCCGTGGGTGCCGATATGACCCGCCGTCGCTCCGTACACATCGTCAAGAAACTCCCCGCGCGTCCACCCGCTGCCATAGCGTAGGCGATCAGCGGTTGAGTGATTCATCTTCTGAAGAGAAAAATTCGCTGAAATTCCTCCCGAACCCCCAAAATAGAAATCCGGGTGCTCGTAAACCATGCCCGTATTGTAAATCTTCTTCGCATCTGTGAATGTGGCTTCGTGCAACTGATCAAGCTCATCCTTCGCCTTGCCTATCAGAGTCAGGTCCGTCAGGTGCTGAAAGTGGGTTGCGGCGAACTTGACCTTAAGCGTGTGCATGGGATACAACGGCGGCACAGGCTCCTGATCTTCTCCGGGAGGCGGGTTTGCCGGTTTGGTCCAGCTTGCCACAAGGGTGGTCTCGGTTGCCCCTCCGTGTACTTTGCCCTGCAGAAAGAGCTCGACCTTCTTCAATGGTGCATTGCCAGGCGGAGCGATGAAGATGCACTTCGCCTCGCACTTCGTACCGCTCAGATACTTCACCGCGGGAGTTTGCGTGTTCACTCGGGGTTCGGGATACTTGGTTGAGACGTCGAAAGTGATCGTTGCGCTCGTGAGCGCGGGCAGCAATCCAAGCGATCCTAGGGTTAGTATTCCCCTCATGGCTTTCATTTTGGGCCATTTTTCAGCATGAGTCGCTGTTCTTCGCCCTTGCCACGGTCACACCCTTAGCTCTTGGGACGTATCTGAGCTGTGGCAGGCTGGACCAAGTCCAAGTAAACCGCCCATTGACTCATGCTTTTGTGAACCACATGAGATGCTAAAATCTACTTCCTACAGGTAAATCCGCCGTATCACCTTGATATCGCGGTCTGGGGGCACGATTTTTGCCTCGATGTTGTTTTAGTGTGTAAGAATATGCCCATCTATGGGCACTTATCATCCACAATTAGGAAACTTATGTTCGGGGGAACGAATTTGAACAAGCAAATCATGGGCGTCACAGTTGGCGCAGTCGGCGGGTTTTTGGCCTGCTGGATGTTCGTCGGCATGTCGGGCTGCGGCAAGGGCGTAGACGTCATGGCGGTGGTCAACGGCGAGAGCATCACGCTCGACGATTACTACAAGTATCTGGAGTTTAAGCCGGACGTGCGTGTGATCACTCAAAGTGGTGTCGCCGCGCTGCCGCCTGAGGGAACCCTTGGGTTCCAAGCGCTCCAAGATCTGATCGGTCAGCGCGTGACGATCCAGCTCGCGAAAGACAACAATATGTTCCCGAGTGACGCGGATGTCACCAAGGAACTTGAGTTTAAGAAGAAGCTGAACCCGAACTACCTAGGAGCCCTCACCCAGCGCGGCTACACGTTCGACATGATCCGGAACAGCCTAACGCTCGATCTGATCCGAGAACGGATGCTCACGAAGGGCATGGTCGTCACCCAGGCGGACGTGGATTCCTACGTCAAAGCAAATCCAAAGGAGTTCATCGAGCCGCAGCGCGCGGACATTCGATGGATTCTCGTTCAGGATAAGCAGACTCAGAAGAAAGTGGATCAAGAGATCACGGGTGGACAGGATTTTAGTCAGGTCGCCAAGCGGTACTCCGCTGCGCCTGACGTGAAAGAGAACGACGCGCGACTCACGGACAAGAATACAGGTGGCCCCCCTGCGACGGCGTCGCTTCCCGCGAATGTGCAAACTGCGATTAAAAACTTCAAAGGCGGCGAGACCACCGAGTGGATTCCCCTGGTCGATGGATTTGCAAAGTTCTTTGTCAAGCAGATCATGCCCGAGCGGCCCCTCGTCATGGACGATGCCAAAAAAGAGCTTCTTCGCCGGCTTCTCGCCCAAAAGAAGGGATCTGAAGGTCGGGACATCAATCGGCAGGTGCTCGTTAAGCTCAAGGACAGCAAGATTGAAGTGCGCAAGACCGCGTTCCAGAAACCCTGGGAAGAGGCCTATCGTAAGTTCATGGTCGAAAACAAGTTGGAAGGCATCACCGGCAGTAACGGCCAGTAGCAGGTAAATGTTTCATCTGGAGCGCGGACCTTGGTCCGAATCAAGGAAGCGGGCGTCTCGCCCGCTTCTTGGTATGCGTTACTCCAAATCCGCACTCTTCACGCCGTCTTGAAAAATCTGAATCGGATTTCCATCCGGATCGCAGACCGTCAAGACAACGCCGGTAGGGACGTCGTGATAGCCATGCTCGGACCCGCCGTGCTGCACCGCCGAGATTCGTAAGGGGCGGAGGTCGTCACTTGAGAGGCCCAGATACCAACCTTGACCGTTCACGCCCGTCGGCCCGGTTCCCGGCTCCAACCGCGGGTGGAGGGCGATGATGGAGTCTCCAGCCTTGAACACTGTCCACCACTGGCTCTCGCTGGTCAGATTCAGGCCGAGGCCGTCGCGATAAAAGGCAATGGAACGCGCCATGTCGTTCACTTGGCACCACGTTGGGCCCATACCGGTAATCATGGGCTAACTTTAGCAGAATTCTGCGTCCTTACTCTTGGATATGGATGCCCCCTTCACAGTTCGCGCCGCTCGACTTGACCAAAAGTGCCTTCCCGTTGATGCTCACCAGATCGAGAGCATGTTTGCGGCAAAGCGCGGCCTCTTATGGGTGAACGTGGTATCGCATAACCACGAGGAAACAGCGGCTTATCTCGAAGCTACTTTTAAGTTCCATCCGCTAGAAATCGAGGATGCCCTGAGCGAACTCGAAAGGCCGACTCTTAGGGCCGACGACACGTCTTTGTTCTTGGTTGCGCCCGCAGTTCTCCTCGGCGGGATGCGGGAGAGTTTCGTGGAGATCGCTTTCTTTGTTTCGAAGAATGCGATCGTAACGGTTACGAGTAAGGAAGTGAGTTTGTTGGAGCATTGGTACGACCGGTGCCTTACCAATCCTCACATAGCCGATGGTCACGTTGCGTTCTTACTTCACGCACTCTTAGATGCAATTGTAGATGGATACTTCCCGGCCGTCGATTCGCTTTCTGAAGAAATAGATCGTTTGGAGGAAGACATTTATGCCAGTCGGAAGGTAAACGTTGCCGACGCGCTTCTCTTGAAGCGACGTCTCCTCGAACTTCGCCGCCAGGCGACTCCCCTCAGGGACGTTCTCAATGGCCTTTTGAGGCGCGACGTTGGCTTCCTCGGTGCAGACGTGCGGGCTTACTACCAGGACATTTATGATCACACCTTACGCATTGCGGAGGTCATCGATATGGAGCGGGACATTTTGGCATCCGTCATTGATGCCCATTTATCGATCGTCTCGAATAACTTAAACCAAGTCATGCGGGAACTGACGGTTTATGCGACGATTTTGATGAGCTGCGGCCTCATCGCGGGTGCCTATGGGATGAACTTTGACTACATGCCGGAGCTTCATTGGCGATTTGGGTATCTCTTTGCCTGGGTGATGATGATCATCGTAGGAGTCGGGGAGTGGTGGCTCTTCCGGCGCAAGGGATGGATCTAGTCATCTATGATTTATGATTTTATGATTTATGATTGTAGTTCCCCACTTAACCAAAGAACTTGGAAAGCGATTCACTCAAAGCGCGCGCGGTGTAATTCACCAGTGGGATACTGGTCTCGTAAGACATCCGGGTCGGGCCGATGACGGCAATGACACCCGCCTCGTTTTCTCCCACGTAGAACCGTTGCCGTACCATGGACAGTTGGTGGAGCTTCTCTGAGCGGTGCTCACGACCGATCGTGACGGTTTGCGGCTGATCGGAGGGGTGGTTAATCGCATCAACGAGAAGATCGGATTCCTTGATGGAATCAATAAGCTCCGAGAGCGCGGCGACGTCCCGTTGGAACTCCGGCTTTCCGAAGAGAAAGGCCTCTCCGTCCGTGGTGACTTGCACCTTCGTTACATCCTTGGCGATCGACTTTAAGCCCGTCCATACCGTGGAAAGAAGCACGTCAATGCGCGGATTGCCACTGGAGGGCACCTTCGCCTTCGCAGCGCCTCGAATGGGCTGGTTCAGGAGATGCTTGGCGAGGAGCTCATTCGCGTGTCCGAGGTCGGTCAGCGTCAACTCGGCGGGGATTTCGACCATCCGATTTTCGATAGATCCATTGCTCAGTACGAACACCATCAGCGCCTGTTTGGGGCCCAACGCGCTCACGACCGCCGAACGGATCGTCAAGTTCGTGTTCTTCACGAGCGTTGCCGCCGTGAGCAGATGCGTGACACGGCTGAGGACGCGGGTCGTTTCTTGCAAGAGCTCTTGCGCGGCATCGCCTTCTCCGGTCGCGTCGTTCACCTGCCGCCGCGTGTGCGCTTCGGGATCTTTCGAAACGATCAGTCGATCGACGAAGTATCGGTAGCCCATGTCGCTCGGGATGCGGCCCGCACTCGTGTGAGGTTGCTCTAGATAGCCAAGCTCAGCGAGGTCCGCAAGCTCGTTTCGAATCGTCGCCGATTTGACTCCGAGAGGGTAGCGCTGAGCGATCATCTCGCTTCCGACCGGTTCGGCGTCCCGGACGTATTCAAAGATCACGGCTCTTAAGATCGTCTGCTTTCTGGCGTCAAGCTCCATGGTTCTCGTTATTGTACGACGCTTCTAGCAACGTTTAGCGTCCCACGCCTAAGTTCTGCCAGTCTCCCATCGTCTGGAAATGCGACTGCAAGGCGCGAAAGCACCTCAAGTTCGACTCTCCGCCACGGATAGGGCGGGTTAATGGGAGTCTGTGCGACCGCCATCACGTGGCCCGCTGCCTCGGTGCGCATACGGCTATTGTTCAAAAGCGCATCCGCAAGGAAATACCGGAGCATCGGTATCTCGCGGTGGCGTAAACATTCATCCACCCACTTGGAGAGATCGTTCATCAAGCCCGCTTCATGAAGGTTCGCGGCGACTTCGATCACCGCATCAGGGTCTTGCATCATGGGCTGGATCAACGTACTCGGAGCTTTCTCCTGGCTCGGCGAAGCAAGATAGCTCTCGGCCCGCAGCAACGGTTCGAAAGGGGCCAGAAAGTGAGCGTTGAGAAGCTCGTTTTCGTTCTGCTGCCCCAAATGCCGGAGCATCGCCGCCTTGAGCCACCACGCCACCGCGTCTTCGGCATTGACACCAAGCGCGTCATCGAGGAACGACGCGGCGTTTTCATAATCTCCTGAGCGACTCGCGACCAAGGCGAGCCCCACGAAGGCCGCACCCCGATTGTCGGCCCGAGTCAGCGCGCGATGATAACCGGCAAGGTCGCCGATTCGGACGGCTTCCCCATAAGTAGCAGCGGCTTGGCCAGTCAGGCCCCAGTTGAATACGGTCCCCTCCGGTCCCATGATCGCGACCCCTTCGACTGGCAATCCAGCTAAATCGAAGGTCGCCACTTGCCCGACGGCAAGGTCGGCGGTGGTCTCCAGGCTCTTACCTTCGCTCAGCAACAAAACTTTGTGGGCGGGCATGTCGGCAAGAGGATGAATTTTCAGGCTCGAGCCGTCCCAAGATGCCAATGCGGAAGGGCTTGAGCCGATGGTTCCTCTTAGTGACGTTGGAACAAGATCGCACGTCCAAGAATCGGTTTGCCTCGGCGCAAGACTTTCCACCTTTGCGTGCCGAAACGAGCCAATCAACACCCCGGGCTCGCCCGCAACCCACACGCCCTCAGGAGCCAGAAAACCAGCCCGATAGGGACAAGGCAGCCTTTCGCGATTGAATTCCTTCACTTCAACTTTGACCGCAGCTCGATTGAGGGGCAAGCTCACGCGCATGTACCACGAAATCCCTTCCCCACTCGACAACTCCCCGAGCAGGACCGCGGGTTCGTCGTCATCCTCGAACAGGCGCACGTCCACCGGCCCCATCGCGTTCAAGCGTTCGCGGCCGTCAAGGCTGAACTCGATCCCACCCACCATCCGCGCACCACGCCTTCCTCCAGGTTCGATCGTAAGTTCCAAACGATCCTCAAACGGCAAAATCAGCCGCCCACCGAAGTCGGGCAGAATCCCGACCCTCAGGAACCCGTTCTGCAACACGATAACGCGGACTTCGACCGGAGCAGTTGGCCCGTCGCGCACCTCAAGTCGGGGAAAGGGATACGCCGACCCGACATCGATCGGCACCGCCTCAACGGCAGGAAGGTTTACTAGGCAGGTTGATTCATACAGCGGCATGGGATGTTTGCCGATGATACTAACATAAGACCGTTATCGGTTCAGATCGACATAAAAGCTGAGTTTCGTGCTACGTTCTGCTAAACTCGCAAGGAAGAAATGGCCACTCGTGCAGTGAAGGCGCTTCGATTTACCGTTGCGTGGCTCCTGGTCCCCACCGCGTTCGCCGCATTGGGATACTACGTTATTGGTCCACGCCTCGGCGCTACGCCCGAATCGCCATCTTCAACCCCCTCCGCGATCGGCGAGGATGGACCGAGCGAGGACGTTACCCCAACCAAATCCTTCTCGCCGCCCAACGTTGAGGTCCGGGTGAAGCGAGGTTCCACGGTCAGTCAGCGAGACCTCGTGCGGCCAAAGCGCCGGAAGAAAAAGCCCGTCGTAAAGCCCTCTGCGCCGTCAGTTGAGGCACCCACGGTTGAGCCTCCATCGAACCCGCCTACGGGCCCGGGCCAAGAAACGCTGCCCGTTGGAGACGGCATTTGATGGTCGCATTCGTACTCGTCTTGAGCTTATGTCAAGAGCCGGACCAGACGAGAGCAGAGAAACTTGTTGCCGAGGTTGTTGTTGAGGTCAACTCGGTTCGCCGCGCAGCCGGACTGAAAGAACTTCAAATTCACCTCCAGCTTGCGACCTCAAGCATGGCGCTCGCCAAGGATTTAGCCTATCGCGGGATCCTTGAGCACCGTGATCATCGAGGTTGGGGAATGAAGGAGCGCATTGAGGAAGTGGGGTATCGGGATTGGCTGCGGCTGGGCGAGAATATCGCTTGTGGTCAGAGATCTTCAAAGGAAGTGGTGAACGCATGGCTGAAGAGCCCGAGTCATCGGAAGATGATGTTGGAGCCGTCTTTCACCGAAACCGGAGTCGCAATCGCATCCACGAAAGAAGGAATGTTCTACTGGGTCCAGCAGTTCGGTTGTCGCTAGGGTCGAGCCTGTGACAGCAGGGAGCCGTGCCCCTATGTCCTTAGTCATGCAAGGCGTGAGCAAGAACCACGCCTTACATGACGGGCTTGGCCAAACAGGCCAAGCCCCGTTTTGTTCGCGCTAGCGGGGCGCCTGTGCGTTATGCTTAGGTTGCACTTTGCCCTCTGCACTACGTTCTCGAGCCCAGTTGTTGAGGGCCTTTTCTTTCGGCTTGCCGTACAGTTCTGGGTGTTGGTAGGTTCCCTTTTCGGACTCAGATTTGTCAGCCTCGACCGGAGCACCGTACTTCCGAATGAACAGATCGTTCCGCACCGCTTCCACGCGCCAGCAGACCTCGACGCCGGGCTTGCTGGTCCGAATTTGGAATCGATTATTGGCCATCCGTTTCGTGACCTTTACTTGGACGAAATCAGCGCTGGTGTCGATAACCGTCAACTGGTACAAGGGGTCCCGGTTTACCTCGGAATAGTAGTCGGGCATCTGGACCCAAGCGAAGCCGTCTTCGTCGGTAACAATCGAACCACGATAGGCGTTAAGAGGTTCGGGTGCCTCGGTCGAATAGTGCATCAAGTACTTGTTTTCGGGGTCGAGCGGGTGATCAATGCGGAAGGACTTTGTGCCAGAAGCGCCGGTTCTGCCCAAGGCATATAGGCCGTAGCCGTTGGCGTTGCTAAAGCCGATAACGCCGTAGGGTACGCCCCCCGTGTTCACGACCTCTCCGTAGACTCCGAATCCGTCATTGCTCCCGGAGTTGCCGGCGACGCCGATATTGCGTCCCGTCCCGCCACCGACAGATCCCAATACTCCAACTCCGTTTGGGCTGTAGGCAGTCGCCACGAGGCCATAAGTAGACCCTGTTGCAGCGGCGGCGAGGGCGTTCATGGCCCGACCCTGGGGGCTCTCATTTCGAGAAGTCACTCCATAGGTCACGCCCGACCCAGCGCCCGCATAAACGTCCACTCCCCGCCCATCTGAGCTGAAGTTAAAGAACTTTCCTGCACTCCCGCTGCCCGTGTTGGCAGCCATAAGCCCGTAAACTGCTGTGCCATCGGGACTGTCAACCCGAGAACTAACTCCGTAAGTGGTGCCCGTAGACGACGATGCCCAAGCATCGACACCCCGACCGTTGGTACTTAGTGTCCGGAAGTGGCCGCCGAAGTTGACGGCGCTCGTGTGAGTGCCGACGCCGTAAACACCGTAGCCGTCAGGCCCCCGGCTTTCGCCGTAAAGTCCGATTCCGGGTCCCGCCGTAGAGCTTGCGGTTCCGAATACGGCGCGCCCATTACTGCTTGTTGCCTGGAAATAGCCTCCGAACGTCGTGCCTGAGGTTGATGTGGCAAGTCCAAACACCGCCCGCCCGGACGAGCTCGCATTTTGGAATATTCCACCGTAAGTCAAGCCGCTCGTCGAACTGGCGTGTCCATAAACCGCCCGCCCCGCGTTTCCAGCGGTACTAAAGAATCCACCATAGGCGGTACCTGTTGGGGTGGTATTGGCTCCGATCACGGTGTTTGCTCTTACCGTTCCGGCAATGGCCGTGCCGCTAATGTTGGAGTGGCCGACTTGTTGAACGCCCGGTGAAGCAGCCTGAAGATTGACAGGAGGGTCAACCAGCGGTGCGAGGTAATAGGCCGACGTGGTCACAGCCACAGCAACGGCAGTTGAGAGAATGGTCAAACGATTCATTAAGTTCCTCCGAGCGGCAACTCTGCCTACAGAGATCACTTGGATCGGAGAGGCGAACGCCGCAACCTGGAGAATCAGTATACGGGACTTTTCTCCAAATTACAAATCTATTGCATGCGATTGTGCAGGTTCAGTTTCCACCGGCTTGTCAACCGGCTCTTTTTGTAAGCCCTCCAACCCCCACTTGACCACCAGAATCGCCGCGGCGATCGTGATACACGCGTCGGCGATGTTGAAAACTGGAAACTGAATGAATCGGGTCTCGAACATGTCGGTCACGCGTCCGAGAAACACGCGGTCAATCATGTTCCCGAGGGCTCCACTGGCCAGCAATCCCATCGCCGCATGGATCCAACCGTTTTCCTTTGGCTGCCGGTACGTGTACATGGCCGCGCCGACCGCGATGATGATGGCGATCGGGGCGAGGTACACGCCATACCCCTGCAACTGCCCGAAAGCAATACCCTTGTTGAAGGTCAGCCGTAGGTCCAGCACATGAGGAATCAGCGTCGCGCTTTGATTTTCCGCAAAGTTGGCTCTCATGAGCCACTTGACGATTTGATCTGCAGCGAGCAAGCCGACGAACATGACCCAGAAGGTCAGTCGACTCTTCCTTACACCCATCCGAGCGCCCTCGCATCGCGATCCGTTACCTTGTGGCCACGAACTTCACGAACGTCCTCGCGTCGGAGGCGGCTTCTCTCGCATTTTTCGAACTCGCTTAGGCGGAATGCGACGGAGGGTTCGCCATCCACAAGCTCAACCCAGCTCATTTTGAACAGATTTGCAAGCTCGGTCGGGGCAAACGATCGGAGGGGCGCAAGGGCTTCCGCGGAGTTCGTGATCGTCGCGATGACGTCTTGCGAGTCCTTCACGCCCGCCTCCGTTTTCCAAGGCTCGAAAGCGGCAAAAGTATCTGCTCTTAAAGCCAAGAGCGCGGCGAACATGAGCTGACGCCCACTCCCTTCAATCTCCAACATCCGCGCCTCTGTCGGAGCGTTAAGCTGTTCCATATGGACAGAATCCAGTCGTTCGTACGCTGGAATTCGGTCATACACTTCTTCCGCCGTATGCACCAGGATCGGAGTCACTAGTCGGACAAGGTTCAAGAGCACATGATGACAGGCGGTTTGGGCAGAGCGACGTGCAGCCCACTCGGGGCCGTCACAGTACATCCGATCCTTGATCGCATCAATGTAAAACCGCGAGATTTCCTTAGCGCAAAAGTTGTGGACCGAGGTGATCACGTTTCCGTAATCGTAGTTTTCGTAGCTTTGGGCGCATTCCGACACGAGCAAATCGGTTTGCTCCATCGCCCACAAATCGATGTCCTCCATCATGCCCTCGTACGGTTCTTGGTAGTCATACAAGTTGCCCAAAAGGAACCTGAAAGTATTGCGAACCGTGCGGTACTGATCGCCGATTTGTTTCAGCAAATCGTCGGAGCAAGGCGCATCATTCTGCCAATCTACACTGGCGACCCAGTAGCGCAAGATATCCGCCCCGAACTTGTCGCACACATCGAGCGGATCGACCGCGTTGCCGCCCCGCTTCGACATTTTCATGCCGTCTTTGTCGACGACGAATCCGTGGGTGACAACCGCCTTGTATGGCGGCGCGCCACGAGTCGCCATGCCGATCACGAGCGATGAGTTGAACCAGCCTCGGTGCTGGTCCGAGCCCTCAAAATAGACATCCGCGGGCCAATCTTCCTTCCACTCAGGTTCGACCTCGCCTTCCAGAACCGCCAAAGAGGTGGAGCCGCTATCGAACCACACGTCCAGGACGTCCGTTTCTTTTACGAACTCCGTCTCTCCAGTCACCGGATGAACATAGCCAGGGGGAAGAATGTCCTTGGGTTCAGCCTCAAACCACGCGTCGGACCCTTGACTCTCCACCAGCGCAGCCACCGCTTCAATCGCGACCGGATCGAGGACGGGTTCCCGGCTTGCTTTACCGTAGAAAACGGGGATTCCGACTCCCCAGGGCCGCTGGCGAGAGATGCACCAATCCGGCCGATTTGCGACCATCGAAGAGATTCGGTTATATCCCGTCGCGGGAACCCAGTGAACTCCGTTTTCAGGATCGATTGCAAGGAGTGCCTTCTTTCTCAGGTCGTCATGATCGATCGCGACGAACCACTGCTCCGTCGCCCGGAAGATGACCGGCTGACCGTCCCGCTCGGCGTGGGGGTACGAGTGGGTGTAGTCTTCAACGCTCAGCAGGGCGCCGACTTCACGCAAGCGATCCACGACGACCACGTCGCAATCCTTGTACTTCACGCCTGAGAATTCTCCGGCTTCGTCGGTGAGGACACCGCGCTCGTCCACCGGGCACAAGATCGGCAGGCCGTATTTCATCCCCGTGTAAAAGTCGTCCCGCCCGTGTCCAGGTGCGGTGTGGACGACGCCGGTTCCGTCTTCGGTCGTCACGTAATCTGCCATCACCACGACGGAATCGCGCTCAAAGATCGGGTGCTTAAACGCGGCGTCGGCGAGCGTGATGCCGTCGAATGCTTCCATGACCTCGTACTCAATCCAACCGCACTTGGAAGCGGTCCTTTCGAGCAAGGCTGCCAGGACGACGTAATGGTCTGAGCCCACGCGCACAACTGCGTATTCGAGTTCCGGATGGAAAGCGACCGCGAGGTTCGCGGGGATCGTCCACGGAGTAGTGGTCCAGATGACCGTGTAGACGTTCGCGAACTTTTCGAAGATCTTATTTGGGTCGTTCTTGAGCGGAAATCGAACGTAGATTGCTTTCGAGGTGTGATCTTGGTAAACGATTTCGGTGTCCGCCAAGGCCGTACGGCTCGTCGGCGACCATAAGGTCGGGCGCAGACCCTTGTAGATGTAACCGTTCTCCACCAGCCGCTTAAACACGCGGATGATCGCGGCTTCGAACTTGAAGTCCATTGTTTGGTAAGGGCGTTCCCAAAGACCATGGATACCAAGCCGTTGGAACTGCACGGACTGCAACTCAAGGAAACGAGCAGCGTGAGCGCGACAGGCCTTGCGCAGAGTTACGACGTCCGGAGTTTGCTTGCGAGAATGGAAGTCTTTCATGACCGCCTGCTCGATGGGCAATCCATGATTGTCGAATCCCGGCACGTATGGAGCACGGAATCCAAGCATCGAGTGCGATTTCACGACGAAATCTTTGAGCACCTTGTTCATCGCGGTGCCGAGGTGGATGCCGCTGTTTGTATAGGGCGGTCCATCGTGGAGCACAAAACTTGGCGCTCCGGCCCGCGACTCTAGCACACGGTGATAGAGCTTCATCTGAGCCCACCGGGCCTGCATTTCAACCTCGCGAATCGGCAGATCAGCCTTCATCGGGATCGTGAAAGCAGGATCTGGCAAATTTAAAGTCTCGCGGAAGTCCATGGGAGGAGGAGAGTTTACCGGGGATGGTGCCTTTTAGCGGGTAATTTCCCTTGTGCCCATTTGGCTCCCTCTCTTCGTCATTGTCCAAACCACGCCATCGTGGGCTCCGCCCGCGCCGTGGGCAGTGAATATCGCGGCACCGCCCCGTATTCCGGCAGCGGGTGACTTGAATGGCGACGGCTATGCAGATATCATCGCCGTGTACCCCGAAGGCGAGGGCATCGTGGACGTTTCGCTCAGCACTCAAGGAATGAAGCCGGGACGCCCTTTCCAAGGACTCACGAACTGGGGCAAGGGCTGCACGGCGGCGATTACGGGCGAGTTTAACGGTAGGCCCGGCATCGAGCTTCTGGCCCTTTGCGGTTTGGACCTCAAGCTGGCAGGCTCTTTTGAGGGGAACAAGCTCAAACCAATGGGCACGCTCGCGAAGCTTCCGAAGGAAGTCTTGAATCCGAGTTTAAGCCTCGACGGGGCCGGGTTGGTGGTCTTCGACTCGAAGGCCGGGAAGGGATACCGATTAGAGGCAGGCGATTGGAAACCGAAACCGGTCAAGGGATTCAAGGTAGATCCGGTGGTGAGCCCGCGGAGCCCATCCTCCAAGTTCGCCTTCGCGGATGCCGACAAGGACGGGGACGAGGACGTTTTCGAGTTCTGCTACGGCAAAACGCCGCATACCGCGTTCGACATCCTCCTTCATCGCCGCGTGTCGGACCAGGAAGGCGACTCCGATGCGGACGGGCTCCCGAACACGCAAGAGGCTACCCTTGGCACCGATCCCGTGAAGGCGGACACCGACGGCGATGGCCTTTTGGACGGCTGGGAAGTCAACGGATACCGTAATCTCGACCTGCCTAAACTTGGTTGCAACCCGCGTCGGACCGACGTCATTTGCCTGATTTCCCGCTTCGACGATGTGCCCGAAGCTCGCGTAAAGGCCGAGCTGGATCGTGCCGTGAAAACATACGCAGACCTCCCGATTTCCAATCCGGATCGCACGAAGGGCTGGGGATTGCACATCGTGTACCGCGATTCGATCAAAGGCGACGACATGAAGCGCCCCTGGTGGGAGAATCGGGATCGTAATCTGCCCGCCGAGTGGCGTGGGATGGCTCACTGGATGCAGATTACACAAGGAGGAGGGGGCCAAGCAGACCAAATGGGCGACGGCGGATCATGCGGTTTGAACTCCCTTTGGGCGGTTTTCCTGCACGAGTTTGGCCACCAAATCGGCATGGACCACAACGGCTTTTGGGGTCCCGCGTTTTGCCCGATCTATCGCAGCCTCATGAGCTACGCCTACAGCTACTCGCTGGAGGATGATCC
>JBKJJL010000120.1:0-21327 GCA_046597875.1 Fimbriimonadaceae bacterium
TTCATTTCCAATGACTCGGGCAACTTAACAATACGACTCACCAAAACTGCGCCCGCTGTGCGAGTGCCGATCAAGGGAGATTTTTTGTGCTCCGAAAGTGCAGCGGCGCAAATTTCGGAGGCGCTGGCCGATGACCGGCTGATGAGGACGGCGATCTTGCCATTGAATGGATCTGCCTTCAAGGTGCTCGTCCGGAAGCGCCTATCAGACCACTTGGCAATGTCGACTCCGTTGGTCGCATCACCCTTCGTCGCTTCGGTAAAGGCCCTTGCAGTTCGGCGGGAGACCATGGTCCCGAGATCGGTGCGAGGGGGCAACAGGTGGCTCATGAAGTGCTGCAAGTTGCTGACCGCGCCGCCGCCATTGCCGCGCAGGTCGAGAATGAGCGACTCCGCCTTCGCCAGCTCGGCAAACTTCTCATCGACTTCCTTGGATTTGTAGCGCTCTCCAAAGGTCCGCAAGCGCAGGTGAGCCGTCTTTAGGTCGATCCAAGTGAGCTCCACAAACGGCGCATTCTGAAACGGCGTCTGAGTCTGTTGGAGGAGGAGACCGCCCGGTGCGGGGCGGGCAAAAGTGACACTGATGTGGCTCACTCCGAACTCCCTTAGGGTCCGATTGATCAGGGAAACGAACCGGCGTTTGTCATCGGCCGCGTTGATATCGGTCTGCCGAGCTTCGAGGAACTCGCTCCATTTGTCGAAGTTCACGCCGGGCACGTAGGCCGTCTCGGTCAGCGTGTCCTTTATCTTGTTGAGGACCTCGGCTTTCTTCTCCGAGTCAATTGCTTGACCATGGCTGAGGACCGACAGAACCAACGCGAACAACAGGACAAAACGCCGCATAGTGTATTGTCCGCTATTTTTTGGTGAAATGGTTCCGAACCCAGCAAAATGCCAACTAAATCTGATGTAAGTGGATGCCGAAAACCATTTCCTTGTTGGAGGAGGCTCTCCCATCGTGAGACTCGGTAGAATCCTCACCGAACTATGGCGGAATACAAGCTCCTCCTCGAACACACCGACGACCCTGCTTATCGCACTCTTGCCGGATACCAGGCAAAAGGTGGATACCAGGCCTTCAAAAAGGCGGTCACCATGGAGCGGCAGGCCGTCATCGACGAGCTCAAAGCCAGCGGCCTTCGCGGCCGCGGCGGCGCGGGATTCCCGACTTGGATCAAGTGGAACGGCATCGCAAAAGATAAGAAGGGGCCCCACTATCTCATCTGCAACGCGGATGAAGGCGAGCCGGGCACGTTCAAAGACAAAGAACTGATGGAGAATACGCCCTTCCTCATGATTGAGGGAATGGCGATTGCGGGCTGGGCGGCACAGGCAGACGCGGGTTACATTTACATCCGTGCGGAGTTTATGGATGCCGCACGAGCTACTCGCAACGCGATCGATGAAGCTTATGCGGCTGGCCTCTTAGGCAAAAATATCCTCGGCACGGGATGGGATTTCGACCTGTACGTCCATCTTGGTGCTGGCTCCTATGAGTGTGGGGAAGAGAGCGCTCTGATGTCCAGCCTCATGGGCGAGCGCGGGATGCCGCGGCTGAAATTTCCCCATGTCCCACTCCCAACCGTTCAGGGCGTTTGGGATAGGCCGACCGTCATCAACAACGTCGAAACCTTCGCCTGCGCGCCGTGCATCATCCAAAATGGCGGCAACTGGTACGCCTCGATCGGGGCTTCCACAAAGAACTCACGCGGCACCAAGATATTCTCCGTTTCGGGTCATGTCAACAAGCCCGCGAACTACGAAATCGAGTTCGGCACCACGCTCGCCGAGTTGCTTGAACTGGCCGGAGGCATGAAGGGCGGCAAGCTGAAGGCGTGTGTTCCGGGCGGCTCCTCAGTCCCGATGATCAACGCGGAAGACACGATGCGGGCCGTGCTGGGATACGAGGAAATGGCCGATGTGAAGTCCATGGTCGGCTCGGGCGG
Organism: Fimbriimonadaceae bacterium; assembly: GCA_046597875.1. Classification (GTDB taxonomy): domain Bacteria; phylum Armatimonadota; class Fimbriimonadia; order Fimbriimonadales; family Fimbriimonadaceae; genus JANJUB01. The sequence goes on from JBKJJL010000120.1 coordinate 1,946, forward strand.
GTGTATTTTCCTGAACGAGCATACGTGCATCGTCACGTTCACTTGGCGGACGGCGCAGTTCTACGCGAACGAATCTTGCGGGAAATGCACGCCCTGTCGAGAAGGCACGAAGTGGATGCTGCAGATTTTGGACAGGATTTGCAAAGGCGGTGGAAGGCCGGGCGATATCGAACTGCTCTTGGAAGTCTGTGAGAACATCGACGGGCGCTCGTTCTGCGGACTCGGCGATGCCGCCGCGTGGCCCGTTGCCGCCGCGATCCGAGTGTTTCGCGAGGAGTTTGAATACTTCATCGAGCACGGCCGGTCAATGGTTCAGGGCCCCGAAATGGAGCGCATGCTTCCCCGGGAACTGAAGCTCGCTCCGGTCGCTTAATCCGGCGTTTCGGGGACTCTCTCATCGGGGGTGCTCAGTTCAACCGCTTGGTGATGGCGTAAGTTGTCCCCTTCGATTGCGATCATGTCGAAGCGATGCGGCAGACTTTCAACGCCCATTTGGCGCAAGTAGGCGCGCGCCGCAACCTTCATTCGGGCCGACTTTCGGATCGTCAAGGCTTCCTCTGGTCGATCCCCGCGACGAAACTTAACTTCTACGAAAACCAGGGTATCCCCATCCATCGCGATCAGGTCAATCTCCCCACCGCGGACGGTGTATTGGCGCGTGACGAGCGTGAATCCTTGCCGGAGCAGGTAGTTTGCCGCTCGCTCCTCGGCGTCCGTTCCTACTGAGCGTCGAGATCCAGGCAAAGTTGCTCCTCCGGGCGACACGGGGCGAAAGATCGGCGGTGTTGCGGACAAGGTCCAAGCTCGCGAAGGGCGGCGAAGTGCTCCGGCGTGGAGTATCCAAAGTGACGTCCAAACCCGTATCCCGGATACTGCTCGTCGACCAGGCGCATGTGCGCGTCTCTTGCTGTTTTTGCGAGAATCGAGGCGGCCGCGATGCAGAAGACCTTCGCGTCTCCCCCGATAATCGCTTCGCCGCGGCAAGGCATTTGGCGGGGCAATCGGTTGCCGTCAATAAGGGCCTTGTCGGGTAGCACGCCAAGGCCAAGAAGCGCCCTTTCCATCGCCGCCATCGTAGCCCAAAGGATATTGATGCGGTCAATTTCCTCGACTTCGGCAAAGGCTACGGACCACTGACACTCTGCCTTGATTCGCTCCGCGAGCCTTTCCCGAGTTTCGCGATCAAGCTTCTTCGAGTCGTCGATCTCTTTGCAGTTAAAGCCCTTCGGAAGGATGACCGCCGCCGCGACGACCGGACCCGCCAAGGGGCCGCGTCCAGCCTCGTCCACGCCTGCCACGATAGACAAAGGAGAGGTGTAAAGCCGAAGCCGAGGTTTTTGTTTCACCTCTTCGCGCACGACGCCCATCAGAACTTCAGTTCCTTGGTTGTTCCCGCGGGGCCGCCCTTTTGCCCCTTCATCGTTTCGGCAAATGCCCGAAAAACGGCCCAATACTCGCTTGTTTTGTCCAATCCTTCCCAAAAATGGGTGCTTGAATCGACCAGCAGCACGTAATAGCCAAACATGTAATGCGCAACTTGCGGACGGAGGATGCCCGAGTTCACCATCAGGGCCACCTCCTCCATGAAACCCACGAAGTTGCGGCGTTCCTGAATCGAAATCTCCCGTAAATGCGGGTCGTCCAAAGCTAAATGATTAAGAATTTCCCGAAACGAAGGGTCTTCCAAGAACCGCCGGCGCATCTCGACGAACTGGGCTGCGCGCGTTTGCTGACCTTGCCGAATGTATTGGACGACGCCCGTCATGAAGGCGATCAGCGTGATAACGCCAGCAACGATGATCGAAAGATCCTTGACGAACGAAAGCATAGGGCGAGAAGAAAAGGTACCTTTCCCCCCATGCGTTGCGCAGGGATGGGCATCCTTTTTGTTTTGGCGTCGGTGGGCTTTGCAGATCGGATAATCCTCGTCCCAACCGGCACGAAACTCCTTCACAAACAGGTTCGTATCGAGTTTATGGGAGAGAATCGCACGGAGAACCGATACTCTACGTTTTTAGGCGTCGGTCTGACCAAGGATATTGAGCTCGAACTCCAACTGACTCGATTCGATCGCGACGTGAGCCTCGGAACGTTCAATCTCAGCTATCAGTTCACGCCAGCGATTGTGGACACCGCTCCGGGCCTCGCTTTCGGAGTTCAAGACGCAATGGATCGCACCCGAGAGGGTCGTATGTACTACATGTCCTTGACCTATCGCTTGGGCCTAGACGGCGAATTTAATTCGAGGACGCCCCTGGAGTTGACATGTGGCGGAGGATTCGGGCGCCGGAGTGGCGTTTTCTTTGGCGTGATGATCCCGTTCACGTGGTCTTTTCGAGTTTTGGCGGAGCACGATCTGCGACGGTTTACGTCTGGCATCGAGTATCAACCGATTCACGGCCTTGGCCTTCGTGCCATGTTTCGGGACCAGGAGACCTTGTTTGGGGTTAGGTTCACCAAGCGATTCTAACTCTAAGTTCGATCGAGAACTTACTCCTTGCGAAGGTCCATCGGCCACTGCTCGAACCCGGAATTCTCTGGAACCGCAAACCCGTTCTCCTGCATCGCCCCCTTCCAAGGCGCGAGGGCTTGATCCATCGGGAAGTGCCCTCCCTTCATGACGCAGGAATCGTAGATGTCTCCGAGCGGGGCACCTCCGAACTTCACGCAGAGCTCTCGTAGTCGCAAGTCTTCGTAGCCCGGCTTATCGCCCTTGCACTCTTCCCAAAGCTGCCGCATCACGTCGTCAAGAGAATGTTTGTTTCCCGAATGGGCCCGAATCGCGAGATCGAGCACGGCCCCCGCTGCCTTTCCGCGCGCATAGTAGTTGACCCCGCCGAATCCGAAACTGCCTTTGGATTCCCAGACTCGGCGTGAGGACTCGTCGGCGGATATGGTTAAGTACTTACCTTGAGAAGTTCCACGAATCGTTTGCAGCATGCTATCCACGAACTCGGTCCTGCTCATCAGCGAGGCGCGGAACTGAAGGATGTCTGAGTAGTAGTCGGTCACGCCTTCAAGCCACCAAATGGTGCCGGTCAGGGCGGGTTTGGAATAGTCGAACGGACCGAGCGCCTTCGCCCGTATTCGCTTCACGTTGTAGTTGTGAAAATACTCGTGCGACATAATGCCCGTTGCGCTGCTTGGTGTTGAGCGAGTGCCGAGCCCAATGCGGGTCGAGTTCAGATGCTCCAGACCCCCGCCGGGGCCGCCGAAATCGAGGAAGAAGTCGTACCGCTCGTATCCGAACTCACCGAACAGTCGAAAGGCTTCCTTCGCAAGTTTTGCACCAACATCGGCGAAACCTTTGAGGTCCATCGTCCCGACCTGGTTGTAGGCGACGATTCGGTGGGGCTTACCCTCAACCTTGAACTCCTCCGTCCGCACTGTCGTCCCGACGACGAAAGGAGAGTCCAGCAACTCATCATAGTTCCGCGCTTCAAAGGTGCGAGGGGCCGTTGTTGCTTCGATCCCCCCAAGGGTCGCGGATTGAGCCGGGGGCAAAGTAATCGCCGCTTTCCACTCGGCGGGTGACACCAGGGTTATAGTCTGAGCTTCGTTCGAATGGCCGTCGAACCAGCCCAACACGCCGGGCCCACTGGCGTAATATTCGTTTTCCTTGATGCGCAGATTCGGTGTAAAGTTGCCGCGACTCGGGGCTACGGTGTAGGTCACGGAGTCCGCGCCACCGTCGATGACCCATCGGTTGACCCCGTCTTGCTTCGCCACAACTTCGGTACCGCTTCGCTTAAAGATGATGGTTTTCACGTACTGTCCATAGTTGAACAACTCGTAATCGCCGGGTGCCCAGGCGGGCATATTGAAGCCGACGGAAGGCTTCGACAGCCTGACCACGACTTTGGCGGTTTGGGCAGCAAAGTCGGTCGAAAACTCGTACTCGGCGGACAAAGCCACGGCTGGAGCGAGGATCAATGCAAGAAAAGCGCGCTTCACAATTGATTATGAGCGTCTTAGACCGCTGAACGTTACGGTTCTGATAAGATAGAGAGAATGCCGATGCGGCCCTTTTCTCGCTGGTTGTTGGCGCTTTCCGTCACGCCCTTCCTTGCTACGGCTTGGCAAGGTGGCGGCACCCCTAAGCCCAAGTCCGATTTCGACCGCGACGTCGTGGGTGTGTTCAAGGCGTACTGCATTTCCTGCCATGAGGGCGGGGAACAGGCTCCGGCAGGTCTCGATCTCTCCACGGTCGCGGGAATCAAGAAAGGTGGTCGCTCAGGACCGTTGTTCGTTCCCGGTAAGCCCGACGAATCCCTGCTGGTTCAGCGTGTGTTGGGAATGCATGGGCTCACTCAGATGCCGAAAGGATTCGCTCCACTTTCCAGTGCAAAAGTGGATGGGTTGAAAAGTTGGATCGCGGAAGGTGGCTCAACGAAGGCAACGGGTTCGAAGCATTGGGCTTACGTAACGCCGAAACGACCACCGGCACCTGTCGGCAAGAACCCAATCGACGCGATGGTCGGGATGCGATTAAAGCGCGAGGGACTGAGATTCTCCGAGGAAGCAACCCGAGAAAAGCTCATACGACGGGCTTCCCTGGATTTGATCGGCCTTCCCCCGACGCTGGAGGAAATTGACGCTTTTGTCCAGGATAAGTCGCCGAAAGCTTACGATAAGGTTATTGATCGGCTCCTAGCCTCACCACATTATGGAGAGCGGCAGGCGCGGATTTGGCTCGATCTTGCGCGTTATGCCGATACCAACGGCTACGAGGCCGACCGTTCGCGCACGGCTTACCTCTATCGAGATTGGGTCATCAAGGCCTTCAATAAGAATATGCGCTACGACCAGTTCTCGATCGAACAACTCGCGGGCGATCTCTTTCCGGGTGCCAGCCTCGACCAGCGCATCGCGACCGGGTTTCACCGAAACTCCATGTTCAACGAGGAAGGCGGGGTGGATGCAGATGAGTCCATGTTCGAAACCATCCTTGATCGCGTCGGCACGACCTCGACGGTTTGGATGGGTTCGACGATGGCGTGTGCGCGGTGCCACGACCACAAGTTCGATCCGTTCTCGCAGAAGGACTTCTACCGCATGTACGCGTTCTTCGCAAACAATCGCTACGAGACAATCGGTGACGCCAAGGTCGGGCAGCGGAAGTTCTACGAACCCACCCTCAAGGTGCCGACGCCTGAGCAATCCGCGCAAGTTCGAAAGTTGAAGGAACAGCTAAGCGCCTACAAGCGAAAACTCACCGACTCGAACACGAACAGGGCGTTTCAGGAATGGCTTACGGGGCCCGTGGATCCAGGTGTCTGGAAACCCGCCGTGCCCACATCTGCGGTTTCAACCGGTGGGGCTACGCTGACGATCTCTGCGGATGGCCTGATAAGCGCATCGGGGGCAAATCCGGACAACCCCGTCTACGACGTGGACTTGCCAGTTGCTAACGTGGTGGGCGCGATTCGGATCGAGCCTTTGCCAGACCCGAAAATGGTGGATGGGGGCCCCGGCCGTTCCAGTGGTGGCAACTTCGTGCTTTCCACGGTGAAGGTGGCTGTGGATGGAACTCCAGTCCTGATAAAGGCGGCGGTATCGGATTTCAGTCAAGGCGGTTACGAGCCCTTTAACCTGCTCGGCGTATCGGGGGGCCTGACCGAAGGGGTGTGGGCTGCATTTCCCCAGAACAAAGTTCCCCATCAGTTGATCATTTCCTTCGGACAGCCCTTTAAAGGAAAATCAATGAAAGTGGCTCTGGCCTTCGCTTCAGTTTGGAAGCAGCATGCGTTTTCGCAGTTTAAAATCTCCGTTTCAGAGTCACCCCAAGCTGGACTCAGCGGGCTCCCCGCCAACTTCGCCTTGCTTAAATCGAAGGCGAATCGCTCAGGTCCAGAAACGGCGAGCCTGCGCGAGTACTTTGAAAAGGCCAATCCCGTCGTCGCCGTACACCGGGTTGCCGTCAGTCAGACTCAGGCTGAACTGTTGAGAGTGGAAGCGATGGTGCCATCTGCACTTGTGCTCGTCGAGAAACCCTCCAAAGGGCCTCTCGAAGCCGCCATGCACGGACGCGGTGAGTTCTTGAGTAAGGGCGAAATGGTGCGATCCGGCACCCCGGACTTCCTTCCCGCGCCCACCTCCGGCAACCGAATCGCGCTCGCCAAGTGGCTCTTTTCGAAGGAACATCCCCTGACGGCTCGGGTGCAAGTGAACCGGATGTGGGCCCAATACTTCGGCCGTGGCTTGGTCGAAACCGAGGAAGACTTCGGGACCCAGGGCTCTCCCCCTTCCCATCCCGAACTCCTCGATTGGCTCGCGTGCGAACTGCGGGACAGCGGATGGGACCTGAAACACATCCATCGCCTGATTGTCTCAAGCGCGACCTATCGGCAATCCTCAAACTGCGTTCCGGCCTTGCGCAGAAAGGACCCCGAGAACATCCTTCTTGCGCGAGGCCCGAGGTTCCGAATGGAAGCTGAAATGATTCGAGACACGGCGTTGCGTGCTTCTGGATTATTGAATCCAAAGATCGGGGGGCCGAGTGTCATGCCCTACCAGCCCGAAGGCATTTGGGACAGCCCCTACAGCGGCGAAGCGTGGAAGCTCGCCGAAGGCAAGGAACGGTACAGACGCGGGCTCTACGTTTTCTGGAAAAGGACAGCCCCGTTCCCGTCCTTTATGGCCCTCGATGCGAGCAGCAAAGAAATGTGCGCGGTTCGCAGAATCCGCACGAACACCCCTCTGCAGGCCCTGGCGCTGATGAATGACAAGGCGTATGTGGAGGCAGCGGTGGCCTTGGCTCGGTCGACATCCGGATCAAAGTCGGATAAAGAGCGGGTTTCGCTCATTTTCAAGCGTTGTACAAGTAGGACTCCGAAACCCGAGGAAGCGATGCGACTTGTCCAGTTGGCTAGCAAGTTGCGACGGCAGTATGCGAAGAGTCCGGGCGAGGCTCAGAAATTGCTGGCGGAAGACCACGAAAAGGGCGAAAGGCCGCGAAAAAGGGAGTCAGATGTCGACCTGGCGGCGTGGACCATGGTCGCCAGCGTTGTTCTGAACTTGGATGAATCGATAACGAAGGATTAGTTTATGCAAACAGGTGCGGGATTGTGGCTCATCGGATTTATCGTTCTAGCCGCCACTTTGGCGGTCGTGGCTACCATCATCAGCTCCAAAAAGGGAGGTGGCCAGTAGCAATGACCGACCAAGACATCCTTCAAGAAATCACCCGCCGCACGTTTTTCAAGCAGGTTGGCTACGGTATCGGCGGCCTCGCCCTCGCGCAACTCGCCGCCGAAACCGGTTTTGCTTTCGCGGAGCCGCACCTTCAGAAACCCCATTTCGCGCCAAAAGCAAAGAACGTCATTTATCTTTTCATGGCGGGCGCGCCTTCCCAAGTCGATCTCTTCGATCCTAAGCCGACCCTCACCAAGTTCAATGGGCAGGCGTGCCCCGAGGAACTTCTTAAAGGGGAGCGCTTTGCTTTCATCCGGGGCACTCCCAAGCTGTTAGGATCGCCTTTCAAGTTCGAACAGGTCGGAAAAAGTGGGCAATGGGTGAGCGAGGTTCTGCCTCATTTTAAGGAAATCGCCGATGATGTATCGGTCATCCGTTCCATGCAGACGGACCAGTTCAACCACGCCCCCGCCCAGATATTTATGAACACGGGCTTCCAGATTCCGGGACGTCCGAGTCTGGGCTCTTGGTTGACCTACGGATTGGGGAGCGAGAGTAAGGATCTTCCCGGATTCGTCGTCCTCATTTCGGGACAAAACAACCCGGATGGGGGCAAAGCATGCTGGTCGAGCGGCTTTTTGCCGACCGTCCACCAAGGCGTCGAATTTCGCTCCAGTGGTGATCCGGTGCTGTTCGTCCGCGACCCTGACGGCGTGACTAGGGAAGTAAGAAGGGACACGATCGACGCGATCCGTGACTTGAATCGAATCAACCAAAAGCAAGCCCTCGATCCCGAAATTGACACCCGAATCGCCCAATACGAACTCGCTTATCGAATGCAATCGAGCGTCCCCGAGCTCATGGATATCGCCAAGGAACCGGCGAACATTCACGAAATGTACGGCACGGAGCCGGGAAAGAAGAGCTTTGCCAACAACTGCCTTCTTGCGAGGCGTCTCGTCGAACGCGGTGTCCGGTTTGTCCAACTGTATCATCGGGGCTGGGACACCCATGGAACGAACCAGGGCGAGTCGATCGATGGTGCCTTGCCGAGGCTCTGCAAGGAGATTGATCAAGCCGCGGCGGCCCTGGTTAAGGATCTGAAGCAGCGCGGACTTCTGGACGAAACTCTCGTCGTGTGGGGAGGCGAGTTCGGCCGAACCCCGATGAATGAAGCTCGTGATGGGTCGCCTTTCATGGGCCGAGACCACCACCCCCGCGCTTTCACGATGTGGATGGCTGGCGGAGGGATCAAGCCGGGCATGTCAATCGGCATGACCGACGAACTGGGATACAACGTAACCGAGAACCCTGTCCACATCCACGATTTGCACGCGACGATGCTGCACCAGCTTGGTTTGGATCACACCCGGCTTACTTACAAGTACCAGGGAAGAGATTTCCGGCTAACCGACGTGAAGGGCGAACTGATTCAGGGCCTTCTGTAGCCGAATCCGTTCCCGATTAGGACGCGTGGTGCGCTTTTGTCGCGACGGATTCGAGTAGCATCCCCGTCCCGGGGATGCCGTCCGGAGATCACGCGCCGCTGCGTCTAGTGACCCTTACGGACTGGTAGTGGGTCTGTCCGATCTTCTTCACGGTTTTGCGCCTGTATCGGTGCCCATCTCGCGTAAAGCTGCCTTTTTGGAGGTAGGCGTTCGGGCGTGATTCAGTTTGCTCTGGCTCTTGCGATCCCGTTGGATAGCTGATGACGAAAGCGCCACCACGTGCAGGAGCTCGCCCTCATGTGGCTAAAATGAGCCATGAAACGACTCGCCTTCGGTCTAGCTTTTGCCGCCTCGTCCATCGCGATAGCCCAAGAAACCTACGTTCGTGAGAACTACACGAAAAAAGAAGTCAGGATCGCGATGCGAGACGGGAAAACCCTGTTTACATCCTTGTATATCCCAAAGAACTCTCCTAAACCGGCGGCGTTTTTGATGATGCGCACGCCCTACAGCTGCTCCCCCTACGGCGAAGCACTTTACAAAGGGAACCTCGGCCCTGAAGCCAATTTCACGAAGGAAGGCTACATTTTCGTGTACCAAGACGTGCGCGGCCGCTACATGTCCGAAGGCGATTTCAACTGGATGAACCCCTTTATTCCCAATAAACAAGCGGGCCAAGTCGACGAGTCCACCGACACTCGTGACACGATCGATTGGCTGCTCAAAAACGTGGCCAACAACAACGGTAAAGTTGGAGTCTACGGAACGTCGTTCCCCGGCCATTACGCTGCCCAAACCCTCATCGACCCCCATCCCGCGCTCGCCGCGGTGAGCCCTCAGGCACCCATGGACGACAACTGGATGGGTGATGACATGCACCACAACGGCGCATTTTTCCTCCCTCACGCAATGGGATTCATCAGTGGTTTCGGCGTCCCGAGGACGGGGCCCTCCGCGACCTACGGCCCCCGCGCATTCTCGATGGATAGCCCCGATGGGTACGACTGGTATCTGAAACTCGGCGCAGTCGGGCCGAATTCCAATGATCGCCACAACATGAAGATTATCGACCTCTGGCAGAAGTGGATTCAGCACCCCGATTACGATGATTACTGGAAGCCACAGCAGGTCTCCCAGCACCTGAAAAAGGTCGGCAAGGTTCCGACGCTGATCGTCGGCGGATGGTTCGACGCGGAGGACCTTCAGGGCCCCTTGCGCATTTACCAGAGGATCGAAGAATGGAATCCGGGCAATAGAACTTCGATCGTGATGGGGCCCTTTTATCACGGCTCCTGGAACGGCGGTCCCGGAAACGCGTTGCACGACATCCCGTTTACGGTCAACGCAGGCGAGGATTTCAGGACAAAGCTCCAGATGCCCTTCTTCCGTTATTACTTGAAGGGCGAAGGTTCGGTGGCGGACATTCCCGAAGCTGCGATGTTTGATTCTGGCGCGGATAAGTGGATGAATATGCCCGAGTGGCCGCCAAAGAATTCACAAGCGATCAACTTCATGCTGACTTCGAGTGGGGGGATCAATATGATCGACAAGCCCGCTCGTGGCGAGCCGAAAGCAATCGAATGGATCAGCGATCCGGCCAAACCCGTACCTTGCTCGGCATCCATTTCCCGCGGGATGCCACGAGAATACATGCTGGAAGATCAGCGCTTTGCCTGGAAACGCCCGGATGTTGTGTCGTTTGAAACGCCTCCCCTTTCAGAGGATGTGACGCTGGTCGGGCCGGTCAACGTGAATCTGCGGGTGTCCACGAGCGGCACAGATAGCGATTACATCGTGAAGCTGATCGACGTGTATCCGAACGACTCGCAAGAGAAATCCGTGCGCGATCAAAACGACTCCTTGGGCGGGTATCAAATGATGGTTCGCGGCGAGCCGATGCGTGCCCGCTACCGCAACTCGTGGTCCAAATCTGAGCCTATGAAGCCCAACACTCCGACCGAGGTGCGCTTCGACATGCCCGACGTTTGCCACACATTCAAGAAGGGCCATAAGGTGATGGTCCAAGTGCATTCGACGTGGTTCCCGCTCATCGATCGCAACCCACAGACGTTCGTTCCGAACATTTTCTTTGCTAAGGAAAGCGATTTTGTGAAGGCGACACAGCGCATTTATGTAGATGGAGCGCTCGGGAGCCGCCTCACAGTTCGCATGTTGCGATAGAATGCGATGAGGCTGGATGCTTTGCGCCCGCCTCGAGGGAGCAGTAACACTATGGCGAAGACCCAAAATGAACCCGAGCTCGGGCCCAATCCGACGATTCGAGGCGCGCTCGTGCGGCTTGGTTTAACGTCCCTCGGCCCCGCAACCCTCGCAATCGTGGCCACGAAGGAGACATCGTTATCGCCCGAGCAGGTTTGGGAGACCTGGTCGAAAATCGACCAGTGGACCCGCTGGTCCAAGCCTTTGCATGAGAACGCCAGATGGTTGGAAGGCCGGACGTGGGAAGTCGGATCCAAGTTTCAGCAAATTCGCAGCTTTGGCGCACCGGTAGGGAAGCAGGTGACGGTCGAAACCGTTCGCGAGGTTAATCCTGGCCAGAGCGTATCCTGGTGGGGCGGTAAAGGCGGAAGCATGAAAACGTGTCACTTGTGGTTCTTTGAAGCACTTCCAGACGGTGGAACGCGTGTGCATTCTACGGAAATCTTCCTCGGACCCATTGTGCTTATCTTCAGGTTCCTTTTGAAATCGAACGTCCAGAAGATGTTCAAAGCCTCGGTCGAAGGCCTTATTAAAACGGCAGAGCGTGAGCACCACGGCAATGCCGGAAATGCCTGATCTGGAGCTCTATTTGGCGTGCATCCGCCGGGTGGCGGTGGGGCACTCTTTGGTAGCCATGCGGACGTTCAATCCCTTCGTCGTGAGGTCCGTGACGCCGTCTGTTTCGTCATTGGCGGGTCGTGATTTGCTCGGCGTTTCGCGAATCGGGAAGCGGTTGGTCTTCGAGTTTTCCGATGATCTGTTCGTTGTCATCCACTTGATGGTTTCAGGGAGGTGGCGGTGGATAACGGGCGTCGCGAAGCCCTTCAAGATCGCTCATGCGGCGTTTCAATTCGAAGAAGGCGCGCTTGTACTGACGGAGGCAAGTTCCAAGAAGCGGGCATCAATCACCGTCGTAGCCGGTCGTGCCGCCTTGAAGGACTTTGACCGAGGAGGTCTCGAAGTAACGTCGAACTTTGACGATTTTGAAGTACAGCTCCGGAGCCAGAATCGAACACTCAAGCGCGCATTAATCGATCCAACCATATTCTCAGGAATCGGCAACGCATATTCGGACGAGATTCTCCATGACGCTCGTCTTTCGCCGCTCCGCCTATCGCATTCTCTCAGTGGAGATGAGGCTCGGCGACTGCACCAATCCGTACTGGTCGTTATCAAGTTCTGGACGGATAAACTCCTGGTTGAGTTTGCCACGAAATTTCCAGGAGCAGGAGATGTAACCGCCTTTCGTCCAGATTTCAGCGTGCACGGGAAGTTCGGTCAACCGTGTCCCGTTTGTGGCTCGAAAGTTCAGCGAATTGTCTACGCGGATAACGAAACAAACTATTGCGCCAAGTGCCAGAACGAGGGAAGGCTGCTCGCCGACCGAGCTCTGTCGCGATTGCTGAAAAGTGACTGGCCGAAGTCATTGGACGAGGTGGGAGAGTGAGTATTTGAATTCGTTCTTTTATCACCCTCGCATGACGTCGTACTATTTCGGACCCCAGCATCCTCTAAACCCGGAGCGGCTACGCAGAACAGTTGCTCTCTTAGAGCATTACGGATGGGAAACAACCGATCCAGGTGCGGGCCAGGATGCAGATATCTTGCGCGTGCATGATCCCGCGTTCGTGGAGACTCTAAAGTCCGCCTCCCACCCGGATAACACACTCTCTCAGGCCCAGTTGCTTGAGGCGGGACTAGGCACCGTAGACGTTCCCATCTTTCCCGGGATGTACGAAGCCTCGCTCGCCTATGTTTCTGGCTCCGCTCGTGCTGCGGAAGCCGTACGAGATGGCTCAACTCTTGCTTTCGGAATCGCGGGGGGCCTTCATCATGCAAGGCGAACGCAGGCAAGTGGCTTTTGTGTATTCAACGACTGCTCGGTGGCTTGCGCGATCTTGAAGGAGCGATTTAGTCGCATTGCTTACATTGACATTGATGTCCATCATGGCGACGGGGTTCAGTGGATGTTTTACGATGATCCATCGGTGATTACGTGTTCCATCCACCAAGATGGACGAACGATTTACCCTGGCAGCGGTGGCATAGACGAAAACCGCGAATGTGTCATAAATATGCCATTGCGGCCTTACACGGAAGGTGCAGAGTGGCTAGATGCTTTCCGGGCTGGCATAATGGACCCGCTCCGCGACGAGGGTATTGAGGTCGTAGTCCTGCAAATGGGGTGCGACTCCCACCGAACAGATCCTCTTGCGAGAATCAACAATGACACCCAGCATTGGTTGCAAGCGGTTCGAGATGTAGCCAGCTTGAATCTCCCAGTTGTCGCCTTAGGAGGCGGTGGCTACGACTTAAGCAATGTGCCTCGAATGTGGGCAGCCGCCTGCTTAACGCTGAACGGGCAAGACGTTCCAAACGAAATTCCCGAGCCATTTGCCACCGAGTGGGGCGTTGCGCGATTTCACGATTGACCGATTGCGGTAGGCTCTTCTTCATGCCCGAGAATCACAACTTTACGCTCCGCACGGAGTTCATTACCTTGGGGCAACTGCTCAAGGCCGCGAGTATCGTTTCCACCGGCTCGGAGGCCAAGGATCTCCTCGCGCAGGGTGGTATCTACGTGAATGAAGAGCTGGAATGCCGGAGGGGGAAGAAGCTGCGCCCGTCTGACACCGTCCGATTAGCCAACGGCGAGACAATTTCTATTTCAGGAACCGAGTCAGCGCTTCCTTAATCTGCCGCCCCTGATCTTTCTCAGGCACGACGGTGCAGCAATCGCTGTCGGCATTGACGTCGTGATGCAGTACGCATGTTTGCAAGTGATCGGTTAGCAGCAAAACTCCGAGCTGGTCCAGCGCGGATCGCACCGCAGTGACCTGCTGAAGGATTTCGTTGCAGGTGCGCTCGCTGTCGATCATCTTTTGAATGCCCGCAACCTGGCCATTGATGCGGCTCATTCGTTTCGAGGCGTTGTCTTTTGTTTCGGATTTCATCCAAGAGGATTATACGTCCGGCTCCTCGTGTAAGCGCGTCCGAATCTCACTTTCGCTGAATCCCGATACGTTAACAACCTTCCGGCGGGACGTGTGCCCTTTTTCAATCGAAACCGAAGACTTCGCCGCCCCCACCCCTTTCGCGATGAGTTCGCATAAAGCGGCATTGGCTTGCCCATCCGTTGGCGCCGCGGTGAGCCAGACCTTGTAGCCATCGTCGGTTGCTTCAATGAGGTTGCGGCTCGACCGGGGCTGAACACGAACGTTGATGAGGGCCATCAGGTCAGAGTCTCCAGAATGATCGGTCGGGCCGAAACTGGGGTGTCGCTGTATTCGATCGCTGTTTGCAAAGTCGCACGAGCGACAGCCAAGCGGGCGGGGTCATTGGAGTGAAGATGGAACAGCGGAACACCTGACTTTACTTCCTGACCGACCTCGACCAGGGTTTCCACGCCAACTGCGAGGTCGATTTTGTCGGTCGCGGCCTGCCTCCCTCCGCCGAGAGAAAGAACCGCGCGACCCACGCTACCCGCATCGACCCTCGCAATCCAGCCCGCCCTACTCGCTTTTAAGACATCGAGATTGGTGGCCGCTTGAAGACGATCTGGATTATCCAACAGCGCGGGGTCTCCCCCCTGGGCTTCGATCCATTGCCGAGCTTTGGCCTGTGCCCGGCCCGACGTAACTGAGGCCGTTGCTACACCAATCCCAGATTCGAATGAATCCACTTTGCCAACCGCGGCGAGAGTTTCGCCGGCGAGATGGAGGACCAACTCCCCAAAGCGACCCGAGGGTGAACCTGCCAACAGTTCGATCGCCTCGCGCACCTCGAGCGCATTTCCTGCGCAGCGGCCAAGAGGCTGATCCATGTCGGTGATCGTAACGTGGGTAGAAAGGCCGCACCGCTTGGCCACATCGAGCAGCCACGACGACAATTCTTTGGCTTCGCTTAAGGTTTTCATAAAAGCACCCGAGCCGCACTTCACGTCAAGCCCCAGAATCTCCGCCCCTCCCGCTAGTTTTTTGCTCAGGATGCTGCTGACGATGAGAGGGACCGATGCGACGGTTTCGGTCGCATCGCGAAGAGCGTAAAGGGTTTTGTCCGCAGGTGCCAAATTTGGGGTTTGGCCCGTGATAGCGAGTCCAATCTCCTTAGCTTGCGCAACCATCTCGTCGGGCGTTAGATCAAGGCGAAATCCGGGAATCGAGGATAGTTTGTCCACGGTTCCGCCCGTAATTCCCAGTCCTTTCCCGCTCATTTTCACGACCGTGAGTCCGCTGGCCGCGAGAATGGGCAAAAGCGCGATCGTCGTTTTGTCGCCAACGCCCCCAGTACTGTGTTTATCGACCCAAGGATGGGGCAATCCCACAAGGTCGAGCCGCTGGCCAGAGTCCGCCATCGCGAGCGTCAGGCCGGCGGTTTCGTCTTTATCGAGACCCGTGAGGTAGGCCGCCATGAGCCAGGCACTGAGCTGATAGGGTGGAACTCCGCCGCCGTCCGCCTTAGCCAGATCGCAAGCAGCGGCGGCCTCCGCGAGGTACTTGAAGCCCTCGGGCGAGTGCCGCTTTCCATCGCGCTTTTCCGCGATCAGGTGACGAATATCCACGCGTGGAGTGTCCCACAAAGAGGACACCCCACGCTACCGGAACACGCTTACTTCTTCAGCAGGAACTTCTTCTTCGCCTTGTCGAAGCCCAGATCGAGCTTCTTGCTATCGTAGTGCCAGACCGGTGAGCCTGAACGCTGATAGAAGCATTGGAAGCTGCTGAGCAACGATGCGACGAGTCGTCGCGTGGAGCGTCGAACGACGTTCACCTCGGCGTGGATCGTCAAGAAGTCGGCACCCTTGGGCCAGTGCGCCATGACTTCCGTGAGGATGTCCAACGTACTGAGGCTCTCCGCCCTTTCTTGCATCGTGCGAAGCTCTTCCATTCGCTGAGAGCTGATGAACACGACCGGGTCGGTCTGCTCGTCCCAGGCGAAGTCAAAGATATTTGCCTTTGTCGTCTTGGTTAGTGTGAACACCGCGCCATTTTCGACGTTTTGCTCATACCACCAGTCCACCAAGTTGTACAAGAGCCGGGCTTCGTGGTTCGCCCAAACTTGCAGTTCTCGGCCGTTCGGATCGACGAAAATCAGTTCCTGAATCTTGGGAGTGGTTTCAAGCCATCCGGTAGGAATCTGGCTCATCGGGAAGGTTCCCAGTTCGCGGTGGATCGACTTCAGGACGAACCGAACTTGCTCCGGAACCTGCTTCGCGATCGGCATGATGTCCTCATCCAGAACGTCCATCGCGAGCGGGTGAAGGAGCAGTTTTCGAAGCGACGAACTCAATCCTTCGTCGTTGACTTCGATCTCCAACGATTCGCCTTCCTCGTCTTGGAAATCCAAAACCGGGAACTGGAACGGTTCCGGAACCGATTCGATAAAGTCGGGGGCAGAATCTTTCTTCCGGTACCGATCTCCGCCAACCCACCAAACTTCCGGCTGCGCGTCGAGCGCTGCCATGATATTGATGAGGTCGTCGGGGAAGGTCTTGTTGCTCGCGGTGATCTCGTAGAAATCTTCCAGAAGTTTCATCGCGGTTACCGATTGCTCGGACTTTACGATTCTCTGAACCATCTTCACGACGTCGGTCACCTTGACCTCAATCGGCGCGGCGTCCTCAATGTCTACCGTCGGCGCGAGCTTATCGGCCAGTTTAATGGCGGTGCTGAGCCACTTTTTCGCTTCGGATTCGGCGTGAAAAACCCCATCGGAACTCGCGACGTACCCGGGCACATTGTAAAGCGCCGTGTACCATTCGCGACCGTCGTACATCAAAGTGGCGTAGGGATCTTCCGGATTCAACGAAACCCAAGCCGCGGCGGAAATGGCCTTTACGGATGCAGGAGCCGCCGCTTCCAAAGCCTTCGCTGCCGCATCGGGCGCGCGCCAATCGAGGCCACTTGTCTTCTTGATGATGGCCGCAACCTCGGCTGGATCAACGCCATACAGCGCGTACGCTCGCTCGGCATCTTCGCCCTCGGCAAGAAATGCCCAGTTCGCGAGAGCAACATGATCGTCGCCCGCCATGATCAGCGTGGGATCGCCCGCAATGGTGCGAACGACTGCGATTTCTGCTTCTTCTAAATCCATCCGGCGGATACGGGCTACTTCCCGAATCAGGCGCGCCAAATCAACGGGTCCGCCGAAACGATCAACGACTAACCGGACCGTCTCTGCAAACGGACGTCCTTGCGCGAGTAGGCGCGAGGCGGGAACCCATCGGCGCTCGTGGTAAGCAAATCGATCGGGGTTCGACGCGAGAAGCGAACGGACGGCGGCTAATCCGAGTCCAGACGCCGACAATTTGTCGGCGAGTTCGCTCAGTTTGATCGCCGATTCCATATCGGTCAACTGTTCAAGGATCAGGCGATCTGCATAGGATCGGGCATGCTGCTCTTCGGGCTTAATAGTGGGAGTCTTGGCCAAAGGGAAAACCTCTTGCGGGCGATAGGCCACGCAGAGTGCAATTCTGGCAGAATTCGCGTCCAAATCGCCACCCTTTGGGCACTTTTCGACGTACCATTTATCAAGAATCATGCGCCGCGCCTTTACCCTGATCGAGTTACTCGTCGTCATTGCGATCATTTCGATCCTTGCCGCGATCATTTTTCCTGTGTTTGCTCGGGCAAAAGCGGCGGCGAAAAAGACCACGTGCATCAGCAATCTGAGCCAAGTTGGTAAAGGTATCGCGCTGTACATGACGGATGCCGACGATCAGTTTCCCCACGCGCTCGACGCGAGCGACAAGTTTGCTTCTGGCATCTGGGACGGCCACCCCGAATGGCAAGCGAGAATCCCCTATATGCCGCTGATCAATGAGGCCCTGCAGCCCTACATCAAGAGCAAAGAAGTTTTTAAATGCCCGTCCGATGACGGCACGTACGTGCTCGACAATCACTTCCCGGAGTCGTTCAACACGCGCCCTTCCATGTATCAAAAGCACGGATCGTCGTACCTCTTCCGAACCGAGATCGCGTTCCGCCAGTTCACTTCGACGTCCTTTCAGCTTCCTGCTAACGTCAACGTCCTCTTCGATGGCGGTGGCCATTGGCACAGTACCCGCCCGGCCAGTACCCCCGACGACAGCTACGAAACGTTCTTTTTCAACTTGCGCCAATATCGCTATAACACGCTCTATGGCGACTTCCACGTGAAGTCGCTGACCTATGATCAGTTAAGCGAGGCGTGGGCAACGGACCTCTAATAGTCGGCTAAGATAGACGGCATGGCGAGTTTGACCTGCCCCCATTGCGGCGTCGCGGTGGAGGCGAACAATATTTACTGTCCGAACTGTACGCGGTCGCTCCGGCTAACGCCGTCCGAGTCTGCCAGCGAAGTCATACAGCCCAAGCGCGCCCGCACTGTGGGCTGGATTGTGGGACTTGGCGTCGCCGCCGTCTGTGCGCTGGCCGCGATTCCACTTCTCGTCGTTCCCGCGGCTCGGGTTCGGGGAACAAGTGGAACCATATCCGGCACTCCGGGCCAGCAATCGGTGTGCCTTTCGAACATGAAGCTGCTTGCGCTTGGCGCGCTGCTGTATCAGGCGGATTGGGACGATCGCAATTTATCAACCGTGGCCTACCAGCCGTTGTTGATGCCCTACATCAAAAACACGTCCGTGTTTTATTGCCCTCTCAGCCGCGCACCGTACGCGCCAAATCCGGATATCCTCAAGTATGAAATGAAGAAGCTCAAGGACCCGAGCTTAACGATCTTGTTCTACGAAGGTTCGGGAAAGAAACTAACAACGCCTCACTCGGGGATGGGAATCATCTCCTTCGCAGACGGTCACGTAAAGGCATACGCGCCTTCGGGAATCTCGAAACTGAAGTGGAAGCCATGAGAAGAGGAGGCGATCACGCCTCCTCCCCTTCGCCTCCATGCCGAACATAGAGCCAGGCACTCGCTCCTGCGACCACACCACGGCCAAAGAAATCGCCAACATCGCGGAGGTCCAAAGATGACCAACTGGCCCGATGGATGTTCGGTAAGACTTAGAACGTGGGTGACCCGGATACGCCTTCGCTGATCCGATTGACCACTTGCCATCTTCCATCACGGCGGACGAACACGTCGGTCAAATCGTATTCGGCGGGTAAGAGGGTCCCCTCGAACCGCCAGTCCTCGAACCGTGCCCGCATCTGAACCACTCCCCCGTTGGCGAAAACCGATTCCTGAGAAGTTGATATCGAAAGGGTGCCGAAGCTCATCAGCTTCAGCCGGTCAAACCATTGCTCCCGAGAAAAGGTCAGAGGCGCCCGCGGGTCATCGGCAAATGAGAGGCGAAAATCCGGGGCCAATAACGATTCCAGGAACTCCAAGTCGGGTCCGCGAAACGCATTTGCCCAGGCGTGCTCTAACTCAAGAAGTTCCCCTGCTTTGACCATGACCGACTCTACCCTATCGTTTGGCGGGACACATGACGTGCAGGACGCCGATTTCCTTGTAACCGAGTTGCGGATAGATCTTCCGTCCCGCCGCACTCGACACCAACACGCTTGAGCGGACTCCAAGTGCGATATCGTCAAGCAGCAGCTTGCTCATGAGCGCCTTGCCAAAGCCCCGCCCCCGGAACTC
>JBKJJL010000219.1:0-4091 GCA_046597875.1 Fimbriimonadaceae bacterium
TGGTTATACGATGGAAACGGCTTGAACCACGCCATGGGCAAGAACGCCAAAAAACTGAGCGCGTAGCCCATGATGGGCATCTGGTTCTTTGGGACAACTGGACTTACCCGCTTGCCCCAAACGTAGACGAGTGCGACAAGACCTGAGATGATCCCGAGCATGGTCGACCACTGGGTAAGAAGGAGATTTGCAAGGCCAAATTCGAGTTGTCCATTAAGCATTACAAGAGCGCGGGCGGGAGAAAACGCGTATTCACTCAGGGTGAGAATGACATCGAGGCTACTTCGATACTGCTGGAGTTGATAGTCGGACGCTCCCGATGGGATGAAACTCTTTCGCGCAATCAGGTAAACGCCCAGGACGGCCCAAAAGCCAACGTGGGGCCAGACGTGGCTCCGATACCCCTTGAGCCGGAAAGCGACCGCGACTCCAACCAGGCAGGCGGGAAGCATGACCGCCTGTTCGTACGCGCCCATGGCGGCGGCGGCGGCAATTATTGCGCCGAGAATCCACACCCACGCGCGTTTCGGAACGCTCACTCGCGCTTCCGTTCCCTTTGTGGCGGGTCTGTCCATGGGTGTTGGGGCCGGAATAGCTCGGGTTGCCTTGAGGCGCTCGTAACGGGCGTACATGGCCATTGCCGCCAGGGCAAAAAGCGTCATCGTCGTCGCAGTTCGGCCCGGAATCCAGTCTAGCGCGCCTCCACGAATCGGAAAAATGCCCGCGATTTCCTGCGCCGCAAACAGGCTGACGAAGATTCCGGCCAATCCCTGCCACGGGTTGCGATTCGGCATCAAAGAAAGTAGGAAACCGAGAACTGCCAAGCCCACAAGGGCAGGAGAGATGAAACTCAACGAGTTCGGCAAAGCATTCCATACTGCGAACAGGCACGCTGATCCCGCTGCCAACAGGGGCCTTTCGGTGAGCTCGCGCAGGAACCAAAAGAGCATGAGCACACACCCGATTGCAAGGAGCGCATTGGTGAGCCCGTATCCCGCTGCGCTCCAAGGGTGGAGCTTCTGATCGAGTTCAAAAACCAAGGTGGTTACGGGGCGGTAGAAGTGGTTGTTTAGTGGCCAATCGCCGGTGAACCAACTCAGAGGGGCGGCGCGCTCCTCCATGCGGGTGATGAGCACGCTAGTGTCGGTGTCAAGGAGGAGGCTGGCGCTGTTGGCCCGAGTGAGGAAAATGGGTAAGCAGGCTAGAAGCACCAGCCCGAGCGCCCATCCCCATCGCTTCATGCATCACCTAGGAGGTGGCGTCGCTCTTGGACTTTTTCTAAGCGGGAAGTCATATCCGCGAGGCTTGCGCGTTCGCGCTCGACGACCTCGGGCTTCGCGCGCTCTACGAACATCGGATTGTCGAGCTTTGCGGACATTTTCTCGATATCGTCGGCCAGCTTCGCTTCCTCTTTGGCCAGCTTCTCCCCGAGCTTTTGCAAGTCAACGGATTCACCCAGGGCCAAGTGGAGATCGACGCCCTCGACCGTAGTCGAAACAAACTTTCCTGCCGGCTTTCCAGGCTTTAGTGTCTGGACCCACGCTTGACTGCAAACGACATCCTGGCCCCCTTGCAACTCGCCCTCGAAATAGACCTCGGAGATCGTTTTGCCTGGCTCGATGTCGACCGCGGCTCTTAGCGCGCGTAGGCTTTTCGTGATCGCGAACCAGCGTTCGACCTGATCCGCGGCCTTTGATTCAGGCGCATTTTCTAACGTGGGCCAAGGCGCGGACATGACGAAGGGTGCTTTCCCTGGAATGGGAAGGTGCGAATAGATCTCCTCGGTGATGTGCGGCATGATCGGATGCATCATGATCACAAACGCCTCAATGCAGGTGAGCAAGACCCATTGCGGAGCGGCCCGTGTTTCCGGACTAGCTAACCGTTTCTTGGACACTTCGATGTACCAATCGCACAACTCTGACCAGAAAAACTTATGCAATTGGTGAGCAGCCGATTGAATGTCATAGGCCTCGTAGCTTTCGCTAACGATGGCTTCGGTGGCTCTTAATCGCGAGAGTAGCCATTCATCAACCGAATCCAGTTTGTCGGGTTTCATGGGCATCTCGCCGTCGAGATTCATGAGCACGAACCGCGTCGCGTTCCAGATTTTGTTGCAAAAGTTCCGGGCGTCCTCCGTGCGACGCTGGCTGTACCGGATGTCCTGGTTGTATCCCGTTTGGCTGAGAAGCGTGTACCGCAGCGGGTCTGCTCCGATGGTCTCGATGATCTCCATCGGGTCCACGCCCGTGCCCAGCGACTTGCTCATCCGCTTGCCATCTTCGGTAAGCACCGTCGCGTAAATGTAGACGTTGTCGAAGGGGATGTCCTTCATGAAATCGAGCCCCATCATCGCCATTCGAGCGACCCAGAGATAAATGATCTCGCGAGAGGTGATCAAAACGCTCGTTGGGTAGAACGTCTTGAGGTCGGTCGTTACCTCGGGCCACCCCATCGTGGCAAATGGCCAAAGGCCACTGCTAAACCAGGTGTCGAGGACATCGTCATCTTGTCGGACGATTCTCTTACCATCGCTCTGCGAACTCTGCGTCTCTGCGTGAGGCGAATCCCCAACCGCGTTTAGAGCCTTGGATTGCGCTTCTTCCCAGTTCTGGGCGGCAATCGCAGTTCCGTCCTCGGTGTAGTACACAGGTACTCGCTGGCCCCACCAAAGTTGCCGGCTGATGTTCCAGTCGTATACATTTTCCAACCACTCGTTGAAGATGCGCGCGTACCGATCCGGCACAAACTTGATCTTGCCTTCGTTGACCGCCTCAATCACGGCCTTCGCGAGTTTGGGCTGATCGGCGAACCATTGTTCGCTTAGAAGGGGTTCGATTACCTCTCCGCTCCGCTCACTGATGATGATAGGAATGTCGTGATCTTCGATTTTCTCGATGAATCCTTGCTCTTCGAGGTCGGCCACCACGCGTTTGCGCGCTTCGAGCCTATCTAGCCCCGCGTAGACGCCTCCTTCGGCGGTGATCTTCCCGGATTCGTCGATCAGAACGGGCATCGGCAAGTTGTGGCGAACTCCAACTTGATAGTCGTTCGCATCGTGAGCGGGAGTGATTTTCACCGCTCCGCTTCCGAAGGCGGGATCAGGATAGATGTCGGCAATTAAGGGGATTTCTCTGCCCACTAAGGGCAAGGTCAGCGTCTTTCCTACCAGCGATTTGTATCGAGAGTCACTCGGGTGGACGGCTACCGCGACATCGGCAAGCATCGTTTCCGGCCTCGTCGTGGCAATCGTCACATGCCCGGAACCGTCGGTGAAGGGATAGCGGATATAAGTGAGCTTGCCCTTAACCGTCTTGCGCTCCGTCTCAATGTCGCTGATGTTGGTCTTAAGGACGGGGTCCCAGTTGATCACGCGTTTACCACGGTAAATCAAGCCTCGGTCGAACCAATCAATGAACGCGGCATACACGGCTTGGGTGTAACGCTCATCCATCGTGAAGATGGTTCTGCTCCAGTCAAATGCGCAGCCAAAGTGGCGGAACTGCTTGAGAATCGTGTCGCCGGTCTGCTCTCTCCATTCCCACGCTCTCTCCAGGAACTTCTCCCGACCGATTTGGCTCCCACTCGTTCCTTCCTTGCGCAGGAGCTTTTCGACGACGCTCTGAGTCGCAATGCTGGCGTGGTCGGTGCCGGGCAGAATGAGGACATCGAATCCACGGAGCCTCTTGTATCGCCCAAGAAGGTCCTGAATCGAGTAGCACAGGGTGTGCCCTAAGTGCAGCGAGCCCGTGATATTGGGCGGTGGGATGGTGATCGTAAACTTGGGCCTATCATCCTGCGCGGGCTGAAATAGCCCAGCCCATTCCCAGGCGGCGTACCACCGCTGTTCCACTGATGACGCGTCGTAACGCGGCGCGAGTTCCGTTTCCATGTTGTGTCTCCTTACCTTTCAAGTCGTGAAAGGCGTGGGTTGAGAATACCCTTTGTTTCGCGCGAAACAATCGGTGTGCCACCATAACGAGTGCCATCCCCAAGCGCTACCGATTCCGGTCTCCGCCGCGATGAGGGCGGGCGTAAGTCCATAGGCGGCGGAGACCGGAATCGGTAGCGCTTGGGGATGGCACTCGTTA
>JBKJJL010000220.1:0-12374 GCA_046597875.1 Fimbriimonadaceae bacterium
CCAACCGAAGCCGTGGGTGAAGACGTCGCTCGCGCCCGGGTCGCGAGTCGTCACTGAGTATCTGAAAAAGGCGGGGTTGATGGATGATCTCGAACAGATTGGATTCAATGTCGTCGGCTACGGATGCACGACATGCATCGGCAACTCGGGCCCGCTTCCTCCTCAGGTGAGCAAACGCATCGCCGATGCAGACCTCGTTGTGTGCAGTGTGCTCAGCGGGAACCGCAATTTCGAGGGCCGAATTCAACAGGAGATCAAGGCGAACTACCTCATGTCGCCGCCTTTGGTGGTCGCCTATGCGCTTGCGGGCACCATGGAGATCAATCTCCAGAGCGACGCGCTAGGTCAAGATCGCGACGGCAACGACGTCTTCTTGAAGGACCTATGGCCGAGTCAAGCGGACGTGGCAAGGGTCGTCGAAGCGAACGTGAGTCGCGAAATGTTCACCGAGATGTACGCCAACGTGTTCCAGGGCGACGAAAAGTGGGCCGAAATAGACGCCGGCGACGGCGAGCGATTCGATTGGGACGAGGCATCGACCTACATCAAGAACCCCCCTTATTTCGACGGGATGGAAGCGGCGGCGCCTACCGAGTTTGTCGATCTGAACGGTATGACCGTCCTCGCGCTCCTGGGAGACAGCATCACGACCGACCACATATCTCCCGCGGGCGCAATCAAGGTCAACTCCCCTGCCGGTAGCTACCTGATTTCGCGTGGGGTTGATCCAACGATGTTCAACTCGTACGGCGCACGGCGAGGGAACGACGAGGTGATGGTGCGCGGCACTTTTGCCAACATTCGGTTGCGAAATCTTCTCGTTCCTGGCTCCGAAGGCGGCGTCACCCTGCACCATCCTAGCGGCGAGGTCATGCCGATCTTCGATGCGGCAAACTTGTACAGAACGACGGGCACTGCATTGATTGTAATCGCCGGGAAAGAGTACGGTTCAGGCTCATCGCGAGACTGGGCCGCGAAGGGAACCATGCTCCTCGGAGTCAAGGCAGTACTGGCCGATAGCTACGAACGCATCCACCGATCAAATCTCATCGGGATGGGCGTTCTGCCCCTTCAGTTCATGCCGGGAGAGAACGTGTCTACGCTGTGCCTGACCGGCATGGAAGAGTATTCACTCATTGATTTTGCCCTCGCGGCCGGGCAAGGGTTCAAGGATGGGAAGACCCTGCGAATGCGAGCAACTACCGCTGAAGGGGATGTCACGGCATTTGAAGTAAGGGTAAGAATCGACACTCCGAAAGAGCTGGAGTACTACCGACATGGTGGCATTTTGCAATACGTTTTACGGCAGTTACTTTAGAGGAAGGACGAAGGTCGAAGGTCGAACGATTTAGATCCACGACGTCTTGCGCTCCTCGACCTTCGACCTTCGACTTTTTGATGCAGACCTCCCGCCTCTCCCTCCGCCAGCTCACCCTCGATGACGCTCCGTTCATCTTGGAGCTTCTGAACGAACCTGGGTTCATTCAGTACATCGGCGACAAGGACGTCAGGACGATTGTGGGTGCTGAGAACTACTTAACCACGGGTCCTCTCGCGAGTTACGAGAAGAATGGCTTTGGCTTGATGGCCGTCGAACTCCTTCCCCAATCAAAAATGAAAATGACTATCGGCCTCTGCGGTCTCGTTCAGCGCGAAAGTCTCCCCGGCCCCGACCTGGGCTACGCTTTCCTTGCCCGCTACTGCGGACAGGGGTACGCCATCGAAGCCGCCCAAGCGGTCATGCAGAACACCCTATTTCCCCGCGTCCTCGCCATCACCGCGCCTGATAATGATCGCTCGATTCGACTCTTGTTGAAACTCGGATTTCAGTTCGAGAAGCTGATGGAAATGGGCAAAGCGAGGGAGACCGTGAAGCTATTTGCCTGGACGGGAGGATAGAACGGTAGGACTGGTGGGACAGGTCGGGTATCCTGTTTTCATGCTGAACATTGAACAGCAAGAGGCGCTGTCCGGGGCGAGAGGTCGTCTGGACGCTATTGGAGGTCATCTTTGACCAGCCTCGACTTAGGCTACTGATCGAAGAGCTCGAAGCCAAATCGGAATCACCCGATTTTTGGAACGATCCTCACGCCGCCAACAAAGAACTTCGTCGCCTATCCCAGGCGCGCGATCGGCTTGCGCCCTTTAAAAAGCTCGACAAGACCGAGCAGGACATCAGCGAGCTTTACGAGTATTTAAAGTTGGAGCCAAACCCAGAAATGGAAAAGGAAATGGACGCCATGGCGTCGGCATTTCTGAAAGAACTGGACCAATACGAACTGGATACCCTCTTAGCCGGAGAGCACGACGATCGGAACGCACTTCTGGAAATTAACGCGGGGGCGGGAGGCTCGGAAGCGTGCGACTGGGCTTCGATGCTCTATCGCGTGTACTTACGCTGGATCGAGCGGCGCGGATTCAAGGTGGAGCTGCTCAGCGAGACCCTCGGGGATGTCACGGGCTACCGCAACGTCGCGATGTTGGTTTCGGGGAAGAACGCCTATGGCTACTTGAAGGCGGAGCACGGCGTTCACCGGCTTGTGAGAATATCGCCGTTCGACGCGGCGTCGCGTCGCCATACATCGTTTTGCAAGGTCGAAGTCCTGCCCGAAATCGAGGAGAGCGAAGTTCAGATCAATCCCGACGATTTGAAGGTTGAGACCTTGCGCGCAGGCGGGGCAGGCGGTCAACACGTGAACAAAACCGAGAGCGCAGTTCGGATCACCCACCTGCCGACCGGGATCGTCGTGCAGTGTCAGAACGAACGAAGCCAGCACAAAAACCGCGCCGCTGCCATGGTCGTTTTGGCGGCGAGGGTCGCCGAGGTCGAGCGATTACGGAGCGAGAAAAAGCTGAGCGCAATGAAGGTAACCGGTCCCGCCGAGTGGGGCCGCCAGATTCGGAGCTACGTGATGCAGCCGTACACGATGGTTAAGGATCACCGGACCGGGCACGAAACCGGCAATGTTCAGGGCGTGATGGACGGCGAGATCGACGGCTTCATCGAAGCGTTCCTCCGAACGCGCCCAAGCGAAGACGCGTTCATTGAGTAGGCGGAAATGAGGATTGCTGCGTGCGATATCATCCGCTATTCCTGGTCCGCGCCGAGCCCGTTCACTACCGGAACTGCCGTTCATCAGTATTGCGCTGGCACTCGCTCATTGACCAACGGTGGCGTTCACGTGGGCACTTGGACAATGACACTCGTTCCCGGCAGCGCAACGCAATCCAAAAACAATTAGGAGGCATTTCAACCATGACACAACTCATCACGCTGGTACTTTGCTTGCCCCTTGTTTGGGCCAAACCTATTCCTCCGCACAATTCAGAATATATTGATTTGTCGCAGCTCAATCAGATTGATGTCCGACTTGTGACTGTCACAGCACAAGGAAGCGCCACCACCAGGAAAACTGTCGCTAGTTCATCTGCATCTGAACTTAAGCTTGGTTCATTCAGCGTGGAAAATTCAGATGACAAATTCTACTTCCCGCTTGGAGAGCATCCCAACACTATTGGACTCGAAGTTGGAAAGCGATACTTGTGCTTGGGGTATCGCGCAACATCGGACTATGTCACTTGGCCTGTATATGATCGAGCAGTTCTGGGTTCCTCCGATCGTACCGTCGGTCCATTTAAAGAAGGCGATGTGCTGGTTCTTGACGTGTTCGAGACATTAGCTTCAACGTTGCCCGATCTGAAAGATGTCAATGAAAAGACTTGCACAGCGATCCTTGAATCCGCAACGTCGGGTAAGGACAACGCGCTAGAGGTGACCAAGTTCTTTACCCGCAACCTGTATCCGGGCCACAGTAGAAAAATCCTCAATCCAATTGCGCCCTTTTCATTGTCAACTGTATGCGGGGAGCTTGCAAAAGGGGCCGCGGCATACACCCGAGTGAAGTTGCTGGAGATTCCAGTTCGTTGGAAAGTGTATGGATCCGAGACGGCCTACATGGAAGCTCTCTTGTCAACCGTTTCCAATTTTCCTGCAACGTTCACGAAGGAAGACGACTTTGAATTCGTGCTGAACTTTATGGCAGCAGAATTTGTCAAGCCGCCAGGGTATCGCCTGCCGCTCGCGGATGGAACTCAGTGGCTTGACGCAATCTTGAAGTCTCCCACTCACGCAATCCTCAACTTCCTATTGACACGAGTTCCTAGGGGTCCGCTGACAGACGCTCAGTATCAGAAGCTCGCAACATTATTGAACGACGAGGACGAGGTTGTGGTGCGGGAACTCTGCAACTTTTTCGCGGTGCGCCTCTCTCGACAGGACCTCGTGGTGAGAGGGCGCTATGTGGAGCAGAATGGTCGCAAAGTGTGGAAGCATGACAATCTCGCAACCGTTCAAGCTTTCTGGAAGAAGAAGTTTGGCATTGACTGATCTTGCCTGGCGGGAGCCCGCGCCACATTGTTAAGCCTTTTTCGGGGTTTGTTCCGGAGATAACCACGAAAGGGACGAAAGGGCCAATGCCTCCACCATAAGGCCATGATGGAGGGCATTTTTGTCTCACCTAGGGCACGACGATCAGGGTTGCCGTTTGGATTGCCCCGTCGTTTCCGGTTATCGTGTCGCTCAGCCCGGCTGTCGTCGTAATCGTGAAGCCGACGGAAATCGCGCCCGCGGGAACGCGAACCGACGCCGGCACAGTTGCAACCGCTGGATCACTATTCGGAACTCCGCCCGGAATTGATAAGTGAACACCAGATATCAAATCTTCGTCCATAAAACTGGGAGGACGCTATCATGAGTATCCGGTTCGAAAAGCTCACCGTTGCTGAACCGCGACATGACTTCATACACGGCACGATCCACCGCGCGGCTGTTCCTGGCGGGTGGCTTATTACCGTGTTTTATAACAGCGGGCATTCGGGGGGGCCTGCAATCTGCTTCTATCCAGATGCCCTTCACGAATGGGATGGGAACTCGCCGGTAACAGAACCTTACGCCAGGCAACTGACCTCCGCCGACCACTGACACATACGCCATTTCTGGTCGTTTCATCGAATACGCAAAACGCCTCTCGCACAACGACGAGGGCGTTAATAACCCGGCAGAAACTAGGGAATATTCAGCCAAACCGTCTGCTCGTGAACCTGCGTACCTACCTCGGCGATCAGTTTCACTGGGAGCGCCCCTTTGAAACCAGCGGGCAGATTGATCTCGAATACCTGGCGCTTTGAGCCACGTGCGTTGTAGATGATGAAAGGTTTGTCGTTGCCATTCTCAACCTTAAAGATTGGCGATTCGGCGACCCGGAACACGCCATTGACGCGCCTCTTGGTGTTGGATCGGATCCAAGTCGAAAGTCGTACTGTTTGCGCTTCAGCAGAACCGACAAGCTTCTTCGGCATTTCGAACTCAAACTGGACCACCGAGCCCACTTCGTAGGAAGTTTGCATCAAGGTCACTTTCCCAGCCGCGTCCGTTGCGGTGCCCCTTAGCAATCTCCAACCAGTACTCATACCAACTGGCAGGTCCGTGTTGTAGTCTACGTAAGCGCGGTTCTTTCGATCAAACAAAGGGAAGGGAAGTCCCATTGAAGCGGTGTCGTTTTTGGCCAGGCCCTCGCTTCGCATGTCCACTCTTTTGAAACCCAGATCGTCGGTCCCTTTGAAGGTCAGCCGGATGCGGAACGACTCGCCAGGAACGACGCTTCGTCCTTTGAACTCGGGTTCCCAAGTAAACCCAGCGGGCAGATTGGCGCCTCGATCCATCGCAAGCGTGACGAGGCTTACCACTCGCGGCACGAAAGCCTCGGCCAGAGCTTCCGTTGGTGCGATGGAATCTATCCTAACGCCGACTATTGACTGACTGCGAAGGGGAAGCATCTGGGTTCCCGGATCCGCCAGAGTGACCTCACACGTCCACTTATCGCCTTCTACTCCCGCGGCCGCCTTCGCTGCCCCCACGACATTTGCGGCTTCCGCCCAAGCGGGACCTTCGGGCCGAGTGGCATCAAGTCGTCTGGCCGTAACCACGGGTCCGTTGGCCCCCATGTGAACACGAATCTCAATGTTGTCGGCACCCTGCAGCCATCCGTTTCCGGCAAGGTCCACGCTTGCGACCATGTCCATCCCAACCGGAAGCTTTGCGGCTAAATGCAGTTTGCCCGGTTCCCATTGCAGATAGGAATCACACGAACCGACTGAGAAAGCATCCCATTCTTCTTCCTCAAGCTTTCCGTTTAGCATCGGCGAGATGGCCAATCGTACGGGCTCGGCGACTACTGGGGCCACCGTGAAGGGCGAAGGAGACTGCGGGGCAACCGGAGCGGTCGGACTCACAATTGCCTGTTGGCAAAAGGCAAGCAAAGCTAGGGGGAACATATCAATTGGGACGATTGGAAGCAAGGTGGCGATTCAGGGAATTGCCAAAGAGAGGCATGCACCCCCGTGCACGAGCGGTTGAATGCGTGTTACTCTATTAGGTGATGAAACAGATCGCAGACGTTGAGGGAATCGGACCGGCCTACGCAGCAAAGCTGAGCGCGGCGGGGGCCACCCATATCGAAAAGCTACTGGAAATGGGCGCGGGCCGCGCTGGACGTGCTGACCTCGCCGAAGAGACTGGGATAAGTGAGACTCTGATCTTGAAATGGGTGAATCGCGCCGACCTCGATCGAGTCAACGGAATCGGATCGGAATACGCCGATCTTTTGGAAGCCGCAGGCGTCGATTCCGTACCCGAACTCGCGCAGAGAAATGCCGAAAATCTGCACGCGAAGATGGTCGAAGTGAACGAGGCGAAAAACTTGGTTCGCCAGATGCCTTCCGCCAGTCAGGTTGGCTCGTGGATTGAGCATGCCAAAACCCTAGATCGCGTTGTGACGCACTAGTCGTAGAAGCTGGTGGAGCCGGGGCAAGCGTGTTGCTCCGGCTTCCTCCTTAGCCTTCTGCTAAATCGAATGCCTCCATGGCCTCGATCTCCTGAGTTCCGGATTACCCCACCCCCCAGCCCCCTCCCCGTCGGGAGACGGAGAGGGGGAGTTTGAGATGTCGGCAAGACGGGAATCTCCCGTCAGTGAGAGTTTGCGCGATACGCCGCGAAACGAATTTGTAAAAATTCATCTAGGCCTTGTGTCGCAAGATGGAACTTCCGAGAATATCCTTAACGTCCAAAATAGTGGTGGATTGTCTCGTGGCACAAGAAGAAAAGAAAGGAACTCCTACTGGCCCGCTGTTTGCGGCCCTCGCGCTTGCAGGAATTGCAGGTGTGGCGTACATTGCGTATCGACGCCTAGCCGATAAGGGCGAGCAAGAAGTCACCAATTTGATGCACATGGCCGATCGGGCATCGCGCATCCTCGAAAAGCGAATCGATGACTTTGCGCTCGTCAGTTCCTAATCTGTACGCGTGGTAGGGTTTCAAACCTTAACCCTACCACGCGTATCTGTTACTGCCCGTACTGCTTCATCAGGATGCTCGCTTCAATCTGGCGCATCGTTTCTAGCGCGACGCTGGTCATGATGAGCAGAGACGTACCGCCAATCAATCGGGCCGCGTTCGCCGAGTCCATCCTGGCCAGAGCCGGAGTGACGTATTGCATCAAGGCAACCACGGTCAAGAATGCTGCACCGGCGACGGTGATTTTCGAGATAACCGCGTCCAAGAAGTCCTTGGTCTGCTTCCCGGGACGAACCCCAGGAATGAACGAGCCGTGCTTCTTCAGGTTGTTCGCCAAGTCTTCCACGTTGTACTGGATCGCCGTGTAGAAGTACGTGAAGAAGAAGATGAGGACCGTGTAGGCCAACATTCCAACGAGGCCTTCGGGCCATGCGGAACCTGGATTCATCCACTTGCCGACCGCATCTAACACGGTTCGAGGAGTACTGTTAAGCGGGAACCACTGAGCAAACTGCATGGGCAGGAAGACCAGCGATACCGCGAAGATGATCGGGATTACGCCCGCCGTGTTCACTGGAATCGGTAGATAGCTTGTCTGCCCGCCCATCATCTTGGTCCCAACTTGACGCCTCATGTGCTGAATAGGCAGGCGGCGCTGAGCGCTGGTGAACATGACGATAAACCAAGTGGTTGCGAGGAACAATAGGACGAGAACGCCCGCTTGCCACCAAAACATAGTGCCATCGGTGATCTGCTTGTAAATGCCCTGAATCTGGTACGGCATCGAGATAACAATGCCTGCAAAAATCATCAACGAAACGCCATTGCCGATGCCCTTTTCGCTGATCTGCTCACCCAACCAAAGAACGAACATCGCGCCAGCGGTCCAGAAGAGGAGAGTCGTGAATTTCATCCAAGGCGTGAAGACGACGCCGGGAGCCTGAGCCATGAT
This sequence comes from Fimbriimonadaceae bacterium, assembly GCA_046597875.1. GTDB lineage: Bacteria > Armatimonadota > Fimbriimonadia > Fimbriimonadales > Fimbriimonadaceae > JANJUB01. Next base: position 8,304 of record JBKJJL010000220.1, read on the forward strand.
CTGCAGGAACCCAAGTCCTTGACCAACGCACAGCACGAGGGTCAAAGCTCGGGTGCGCTTATTCTGTTGACGCCGCGCATACTCGCCGCCTTCTTGCATTTCCTTTTTCCACGACGGGAACGCCGTTGTAAGGATTTGCATAATGATGGACGAGGTGATGTACGGGTTCAAGCCCAACGCGAAGATGGAGACTCGCCGAAGCGCACCTCCGCCAAACACGTCTAGCAAGCCAAAGAACGGGTTGTCCTTAAGCAGTTCTGCGATCCTATCCGAGTTGATTCCCGGAATCGGAACGGGGATATGCACGCCGAGTACAAACACGGCGAACATACCGAGCACGAACAGGATCCGGGCGCGCAGATCGGCGTCGGCCCAAGCTTGCTTGAGCGTCTCGATAAGGGATAGCTTCAACGACTTGCCGCCGCTGTTGTATCCTCCGCCTCCTGTTCCTGCTCCAATCATGCTCACAGAGTGATAACCTCGCCTCCCGCCTTCTCGATGGCGGCTTGTGCGCTCTTACTGAACTTATGTGCGCTCACCTTGAGTTTCTTGGTGAGAGTTCCAAAAGCTAAGATCTTAACGCCATCCATGACCTTACCGATGACGCCCTTTTCCTTCAGCACATCGGGATTAACCTCTGCGCCTTTGTCGAACATCTTTTCGAGGTCGTCCAGATTGACGATCGCAAATTCTTTGTGGTTGACGTTGCGGAAACCTTTCTTTACTGGCAACCGGCGATGAATCGGCGTCTGACCACCCTCGAAGTGCGAAGGGATTTGACGTCGAGCCTTCTGGCCTTTGGTACCGCGCGTCGCGGTTTTGCCCATGCCAGAGCCGATGCCGCGCCCAATAAAGCGCTTCCTTTTTGTACTGCCCGGTGCGGGCGTTAGTTCGTGTAATGCCATGTGTGTGTTCTCTTAGGGGATGGATTGTATGGGTAGGATGGGTGGGATGGATTGAATGAGATGGGCTGGATAGACCGATCCATACAACCCATACAATCCATCCTACACAAGCAATCCATACCTATTCGGCCTTCTTCGACGCCTTCTTCGGCTTTGCCGGAGCTTCAGCAGCAACCGCGACGGGCTCAGCGGCTTTTGCCGCCTTCTTCGCCTTCGGAGTTGCTTCGATCTCCTCTACTTCCAGCATGTGCTTCGTGTGGAAGACCATGCCTCGGATGCAACCGTTGTCCGGATGCTCTACGATCTGGCCCATTTTGCGAAGCCCAAGCGATGCGATGATCAGTTTGTTACGTTTCTTCTGACCGATAATGCTTTTGACCAGCTTAATGCGCAGCATCTGCTTCCTCCTTTCTTGCCTTGGCGAGCCAAGGAATAAGTTCGGCAGTGTCCATGCTTCGCTGAGCAGCTCGTCGCTCGGGAACGGAGAGTTCTCGGAACGCTTCGATCGTTGCATACGCCATGTTGATCGCGTTCCGGCTTCCCAACGACTTTGAGAGGACGTTGTGAATACCCGCAGCTTCCAGGCACATGCGAACCGCGCCGCCTGCCTTAACTCCGGTACCCGGAGAGGCTGGGCGCAGAACGACCCGCGAGGAACCCATGTTGGCGACGACCTCGTGAGGGATCGTTTCGCCGATCATTGGAACCTTGAACATCGCCTTGCGAGCGGCTTCTTCGGCCTTGCGGATGGCATCGGGGATTCCCCGCGCCTTGCCGAGGCCAAGACCGACGCTGCCCTTGTTGTCACCCACGACGACGAGGATCGACCAGCTTGCGGTTTTTCCTCCCTTGTGGGTTTTGAAGACCTTGTTCGTTCGGATAACCCGGACGTCGAGTTGGGGTCCTTCTGTGTTGCGGGATTCTCGTTTCCCGCTCATTCGCATTTTCATGTTAGAACTCCAATCCTCCCTCGCGGGCACCATCAGCCAAGTTAGAAACGCGGCCATGGTATTGGTATCCTCCGCGATCGAAAACGACCGTGGTGATTCCCTTTTCCTTAGCGCGCTTGGCTAACTCGAGTCCAATCTTCTTCGCCCCTTCCACGTTCCCGGTTGCTTTGAGGTCTTTTTCAAGACTGCTCGCAGCGACGAGGGTCATGCCGGTAGCGTCGTCGATGATCTGTGCTGAAATATTTTTAAGACTGCGGAATACGGCCAGCCGCGGTCGTTCTGAGGTTCCGCTCAGACGCTTCCGCAGGCGCTCATGGCGCGATACTCGCAAATCGGCTCTTGATCGTATTGCCATAATGCCTCCTTACTTCTTCGCGGCCGCTCGCTTACCGGCCTTCAACTTGATAATCTCGCCTTGGTAGCGAATGCCCTTGCCCTTGTAGGGTTCTGGCTTTCGCACTTTGCGGATGTCCGCGGCGATTTGTCCGACGAGTGCTTTGTCGATTCCCGACACTCGAATCTGCTGGGTACGAGTTTTGTCGTCCTGCATGATTTCGAAAGTGATGCCGTCAACCGCATTCACATGAACGGGGTGGGAATAGCCCATGTTCAAAAGAAGGTTTCCACCTTCAAGCTGAGCACGGTAACCGACACCGACGATCTCAAGAACCTTTGCGTGACCCTGGGTGACGCCGACGACGCAGTTATTCACCAGCGTACGGGCGAGCCCATGCTGGCTTCGGTTTTGGCGATCATTGTTCGGTCTGCCAATCGTCAGGGTGCCGTCCTCTTGGGAGACATCGAGACGATTGAAGATCGGGCAAACGAGTTCGCCTTTCGGACCCTTTACGGTCAGAATATTGTTGGCGCCCACTGCGACGGTGACATTGCCAGGAACTGGGATTGGGAGCTTTCCGATTCGTGACATTACCAGACCTCACACAGGACCTCGCCGCCGATGTGACGCTTCCGCGCTTCGCGGTCGGTCATCACTCCGTGGCTCGTCGAGATAATCCGCGTCGCCAAGCCGCTGCGAACGGGCTTGAGCTCCGTCGCGGGCTTATAGATGCGAAGGCCAGGCTTGCTGATTCGCCGAATGTGGCGAATAACAGGCTGGCGTCGATTATCGTATCGAAGGTCGATCCGGATAGCCGGGAACTTCGTTTCAGTCGTGACCTCGTGACCCGTGATGTAGCCTTCGGCTTCAAGGATCTTGAGAATTTCTATTTTGATTGTGCTATGTGGGACCGTGACGCTCGGGTGCTTTGAATGGGCACCGTTCTTAATGCGCGCCAGCAGGTCCGCGATGGGATCGCTATGCATGGACCTTTTCTCCTTTTACCAGCTGGACTTGACGATGCCGGGCAGCTCGCCTTTATGGGCCTTCTCTCGAAGGCAGATTCGGCAGAGGCCGAGGAAACGAAAGTAGCCGCGGGCTCGGCCGCACAGGCTACAGCGGTTGTAAGCGCGAACTGCAAATTTCGGCTTCCGCTTTTGTTTTTCAATGAGACATTGTTTTGCCATAAATGATTCACCGCCGTTGTCGGGTCGTATGCGGCTTGCCGCACGGAGCCCGTGGCTAAGTTTTTGCTCTCGGTACTCCGAGACGTTGCATGATACCCGATTGTGGGTTCCTCACTCGTGAATGATAATGTGGGATCGGTCGAGTTCAATGAACGTGTTAGTTTCGAAGAGTTCAGCTAGGGACTTCAAACTGGATTGAAGGAGTTGGATCAGAGCATCGTTGCGAATATTTCCGGTCGAAACGAAGAGGAGACGTCGAGGAGTACCGGTCTGCAGGCGCCGTCATCAATACAAAGTTCTGACTGTCCGCGAGTAAGCACAAATCCGTATCAGGCGTGCAGTTGCCTTTGGGGAGATCCAGAGTGTGGACAGCCTCGAATCCCTCTGCTACGATCGTTGAGCAGAGCCGACGGGGCATTTGCGCATCCACGAGGAAGGTCATGCTGTGACTTCGAACATGCGCTTAACTTGACTCAGGCGATGCGCGTAGGCCAACGCCTGCAAAATGTCTGCTTCCTCTAGATCTTCGTAGTCGGTGAGGATGTCCGCCGTAGTCATGCCAGAACTGAGCCACTCCAAAATGGTCTCAACGGGATATCGAAGGCCTCGAATACATGGCTTTCCGTGGCAAATCTCGGGATTGATGGTGATTCTATCCAGCATGGACTTCATTGTACGCCACGTCGAAGTGA
>JBKJJL010000260.1:0-11334 GCA_046597875.1 Fimbriimonadaceae bacterium
CCGACGGCGGGTGGGGAAGAGTAGAAGCCGGACTACCCTCTCTCTTTCCAAGGGAGAGGGTCGCGGATGTCAGTGCCGCGGGGTGAGGGTTGTGTTTTGCCTAACTTTGTTTCGTGAGCAAGGACTCGGCGGAAGCCAACCCTCATCCCCCAGCCCCTTCTCCCTTGGGAAGAGAGAAGGGGAGCGCCTACTTAGTCTTAACCTTAATCCCGAACTCTTTCGTCTTCGCGTCTTCGGGGTCCTTCGTCACGTCGACTTCGTTCTTGAACGTCACCGTGCCGACCTTCTTTTCCTTTACGAACTTGCCGGTAACGTCGACCATGGTCTCGTTTTCCAGCTCTTTCGAAAGCGTGCCTCGACCGTAAACGCTGATCACGTCTTCGTCGGTTTTGCCCACGAGTTTGAAGTTGTAGTAAGGGTTGCCGGCTTTCGAAGTCTTCTGCTTGAACTTCATAACCTTGCCCGTCACCGTCACGATCTTGTCGTTGAACTTGGCCGGATCTTTCAGAAGGTCAGCAACGGCCACCTTGTCGATGGCGAAAGCAAATGCAGCGGCGGCGAGGGCCAGCATTAAAGAAAAGCGAAGCGGTTTGCGCATGCTTAGTATTCTATCAGAGCGAGGATGGGATATCCAAGCAAATTCTCTCTTCCGTTGAGAAAAGTTAACTCAACCATGAATCCAAAGCCGCAAACCGAGCCTCCGAGGCGCTCGACGAGTCGCGTGGCGGCGGCGGCGGTGCCCCCCGTTGCGAGCAGATCGTCGACGACGTAGGCCCTCATGCCGGGCCGGATCGAGTCCACGTGCATCTCGACGGTGTTGGTGCCGTACTCCAGCGCGTATTCCTCGCTGATGCGCTCGTAAGGGAGTTTGCCGAGCTTGCGGGCCATTACGAAGGGGAGGCCCAACTGAAGCGCGATGGGAGCACCGAACACGAATCCGCGACTCTCGATGCCGACGATCGCTTCCGCACCCTTCGCTCGTGCATCGTTGGCGAGCAGGTCAACCGCTTCCTGGAGGGCGGCGGCGTTCTCAAGGACAGGAGCAATGTCCTTGAACATGATCCCCGGCTTCGGAAAATCGGGAACGTTGCGGATCAAGGATTCAGCGATGAGCGGCATGCCGACGGAGACTGTACCTTGGGGGTGGCGATTCGGGTCTGTGGTGCACGTCTTAACCGCCCACGCTTGCGCCTCCCAGGACTTGCAGCGTTTCCCTTTTGAAAGCGGCACGATGGCGTCGTCAATCCTTGCCCCGAACCGAGGGCGGCATCCAGGGCCGCAAGTTCTGGAAAATGCCCTTCCGCGGTATCCCTCACGTCCTCCGCGCCTCCGCGTGATGCTGATCCGGGGGCTATGCGAGCGCGTCGAGGACTACCGCTGGTCCCCGCGCCGCCGGTTCGAGGAGTTGTCTGTGGAGCGAGGATATCGAAATAAGCCCCGCGATGTTGGAGGATTCCTGCCCAGAGCCGGTGTAAGATAGATATGGAACAGAGCCAGATGAATGCGGAGGCGAGACACCTTGATCGTGAGCAAGAGAAGCCGCTCAACACGAGGCGGTGTTGAGGAAAACAAATGATTCGATTTGGAGTTGGCATCGCGGTTACTATTGTTGGATCGCTACTCTTCCTTGATGGTGCAATTTATGATCGCAGGATGAGTGACAATCCAATCGGTCGTTTCGAAATGGCTTTAGGGGCCATTCTAGTGGCAATGCCAGTCCTGATTGGCATCCGTAGGGGAAGGTCCGACAAGTAAAACAATGATTGTGCCAAAGTGGGAACGATCATTGAGGCTTATAGTTGTTCCGCAAAGAGTAAGTGGTGGGAAGAGGAGAAGTCGACTCTCAACACGGAGTAGTTCCTTCTGGCTTGTTTGACCCACGGTCAGGACGGTCGTGGGTCACGCGACCCGGCGGGCCAGAAACTCTTCTAATGGCCCGAATGCGAAAAGCGCGTGCGATGGTCTGAGACTCTTCCGAGAGTGCGCTCGTCCGCATCGGAAAAGTGCACACGCACGACTATATTGGCTCCATCGGTAAACACGTACAGGAACTGATGCCACTTTAGCGGGTATTCAAGACCTACCTCGCGTACATCGCCATTGGGGAGCCTTTCAGGCGGTCCCATCCGCACATTTCTCAGCACGTTTCCGCCATAGATCTTGGTACCCGAAGCACTCTCTAGAGGCTTGACGTACCACTTGATAGCGCCCTGAGGAATCACTGGCAGCCTGAGCATGCGCTGCAAGTTGCTCTCGATAAAATCTTGCGCTTCTTCTACCCCGCCGAGCAAAAACGCATTCTCAGCCCGGAAATGGATCACCGCAAGAAGGCCCATATCGGACCATGTAACCTCCCCCATCGGCGAAGTCCAAGACCGCACGAATAGTTTCCGTATACTGTCGGTGCCATGCCGTCCCGTCCACGGCGCTTTAGCCGCCGTCAAGCTGACCTTCGGGTTCAATATCTTCGCGAGCCAACTGTTCGAGAAGCTTAGCGCTTCAGCATTGAGGGTTGACTCCTTTATCCAAATCGCGTCCTTTGCCTGCATCATCTGCGCAAGCTCGCGGCCGCCGATGGAAGCCTCCGACATGGTCTTAAGGAAGCCGTGTTCTTTAATTAGGAGTTGGGCGGAGGCGTTCGCCTGAGCCAGGGTACATAGGACGATAAGAGTTGCGATCATGAGTTGTGTCTCCACTATGGGTAGATGTCGGGCTTCGGAACGGCTGGCGTCAGATAACTTCGGAGAGGTAGCCAATAGACGCCAGCGGCGTTTTTGTGCCCTGGCACGACATCCTCATTTGTTCGACACCAAAATTGAGTGAACGGGAGTACTTCGAACATGTGCTGAACCGAGTCTGCCTTGTACTTGGGCCAAACCGCGTAGCATTTTCCGGCGGTCAGGCAAACCCCTTCGAATGCATTCCAGTTTTGCTCATCAAAGTCCATTACGAGCCAGTGGCGTTCGCCATTGATAAACTGCCATTCGGGCGATTCAACCTGCGCGTCTGTTGATGCATAGACTTTAGACGTGCTAGCGGCGATCCCTAGTACGTTCATCATCCGCTTCATCAGCATCGCGAACTCGTCGCATTCACCTTGGTAGCTGTTATCCGAGTCCATCAGCTTCCACTCTTGGCCCTCCGGTACGATGTTACTGTGGCCACCTTTGGCAATCGGGATGGCTTGGTGAATGCCGTCAGCCGCCGCAACCTCTTCAGTCGCGCCCTCCGCACTATTGACCACCCATCTAATTCGCTTCAGCGTCGGCGTTTCGCCGATCGGAGCCGCCCAAGGTACGAACATAGTGTTCGTGCCCGCCGAGCCGCTCTTGCCCGCGAAGGGCTGGTCAGGAGTGGCTTGCCACAGCACATCGTATGGCCGAGAGTAGATTTTGTTCTCCAGCACCTGATTGCTCGTGAAGTTCCCAGTGACCGGCTGTTCATTGGCGGTAAACCCCTGTTGGGGAAAAAAGGTTTGAAAGTCGGAGCCAATGACCGTATAGCTCACAGGCTTGGTCGGCGTCCACAGGAGCGTCTTTAGAGTTTGCCTCAGGGTCACCTGCTGGTTCGTCGCCCTCTGCATCAGCACCGGGTAGGCCCGTCGTACGTCGTTCGCATCAAGCTGAAATCCGGTGATGGGGAAGGGGCTGCCCGATGAACTTCCGAAAGTCAAATCTTGGTCAATGATCTGGGCAAGCACGTTCGTGAACTCCATTGAGTTGACTTTGTACGAAAGCTCGCCTGGAAATTCGATTGCCGCGGAGCAGGATGCAGTAATTTGCTGCCAAGGTCCCACCACGGTTCCATCGGCGTCGAGGGCTATCGTCTTCTCCGCGATGTCGCCTGGGCCCACCGAAAGCTTGAACCCGTCGTGGCCCGTCGAATAGCCGCCTAACTCATCTGAGACGAAAGGAGAACCGATTCCATTGTCCGCCGAGCCGAAAGACTCCGCTTCCTCGACGAAGCCAACTGAATAGTTTGCGCTGGCAGTCAACTTGATCCACACATGGGATGGTGCAACCCCTGATCCAACCCATTTGATTTTTACGGTGATTGTTCCGTGGCTATGCGCCCTCGCGGGCAGGTACTCGGCGGTCGCGTTGGTTTTTTTTTCTCAATACGCGCCGTATTGAGTCCGGAACCCGAGCCAGGCTCTAACCTCGGACGATCGTTGGCTCGATCTCGATCTTGACTTTGTCGCGAACTGCGTTTGTGATGATGCAGTACAGATCGGCTTTGTGCGCCATGTCTTCGGCCATCTTCTCGTGCTCCGCGGTGGCGTCGGGGGCGAGGGTGATCGTGGGGCGAACCGTGACTCCAACGTAGGTAAACGATGCGCCGTTTTGTTCGACGTGACCGACGGCGTGCGTCTCTATCCCAACAAACGGGAGTTTGCGATTGGCCGCGATGATGCCGAACGTGATGCTATAGCACCCGGCAATCGCGCTCGCGAGTAGCTCTTCGGGGTTCGTTCCCGTACCCGGCCCGCCAAACTCGGGCGGCACGCTCAGGGATGCGCCGACGCTAGAGCGATCCATCGAAATCGAACCGCCGCCATCGCGTCCTCCGGACCATTTTGCGGTGACTGGGTACTCGTGGATATTAGACATCACCCAAATTCTACCGGAGCGGAACTGCTTTCAAAGAATGCACGTTATAAAATATAGCGGCAAGCCTCGTTGCCGCAAGGAACAGTTTTTACCGATGAATCGAACTCTTGCAACCCTCGCCCTCGCCTCCCTCACCATCGTCGCCTTCGCGTCGACAAAGACCTTCAACGTCGTCAGCGACAAGTTGGAATATAGAAACCTCGCGACCGTCGAAAGCACCACGGAATTTGAAACCTTTACCGGCAAGACCACGAAAGTCACCGGTAGCTTTACGTTTGACCCCGCCGCCAAGAAGGGAGCAGGGAAGTTGACCGTCGACCTCGGCTCTATCAACACGGGCATCCCGACCCGAGACGAGCACATGCGCAGCCCCGGCTGGCTCGATACGGAGAAGCACTCCAAGGCCACTTTCCAGACGACCCGAGTAACCAACACGACCGGCGATAACTACCGAGTGACGGGCCAGTTCACCCTCCGCGGTGTTACGCGAACGATAACCACATCCGCCAAACTTCGATATCGAGCCGAGAGCGCAGACACGAAGAAGGCCGGGTTCACGGGGGACGTAGCTCACTTGTACACAAAGTTCAATGTCAAGCTGAGCGACTACGGCGTGAAAATCCCCGACATCGCGAAGGGCAAGGTTAACCCGACGGTTACGGTATCGATCAGCGCTTACGGAACCGCTCAGTAAGTTGAGTTATTGGGAGGCGGGCGGGACGCCCGCTATCCTGATGCGGGCCAGAGGCCCGCGCTCCTGAGATGAAATTTCTACGCGCGTTATCTCTTGTCGTTCTTGTGCTTTCCCTGCTCGTTTTCTTGGGAAGTTTCCCGGTTGAATCGAGTTACTCGGGCAAAGCTCAGCTTATTCAGCGGGTTCGCAAGGATGCGGGGTCCGACCTGTTCGGTGACGCCGGCACTCCGGTCGGATCGCCCCAGGAACTCATTATCGAAGACAAGGGTGCGTTTCTTCCTGACAAAAGCCCGGAAGGGGCGGCGATGGTCGACGAGGGGTATCTGGAGAAAAACAAGATTTATCCCCTCCAGCTTAAAACGGTGAAGTACATCTCCGGAATGTCGCGTCTGGGAAGCGGAATCGCGTTCCTTCTAAGTGCAGCAGCCTTCGTTTTCTCTCGAAAACGTGTTCACAAGATTCCTCCACAGACGGGCGAGCAAGGGCCTTCGAACTAGGCGCGGCTAGTGTGGCCCAGCGAACGTCATAATTGGTCAATGCGCGCTTGGCTTGAGGTTTACCTTGGCGTGGTGGCGAAGAACTACCGCCGAGTGCAAGAACACCTGGGTTCTACCGCCATCTGCGCCGTTGTGAAGGCCGACGCTTATGGGCACGGTATCGAACCGATTGTCCGAACCCTGGATCGCGAGCAGGTTCACTCCTACGCGGTCATTTCGCTTGATGAGGCGTTGCGCGTGCGTTCGCAAAGCGCTCGCGACGTGTTGATTTTCGGCTATCTGGACGACCTCGAGTTTGCGGAAGCAGTTCAGCAGGGGTTCGTATTCAGCCTTTATGATCGGTCCTTGGCGGATGTTATTCATAGCATCGCTCTACGTTGCGGGCAGCCGGCCCGGGTTCAAATCAAGGTAGAAACGGGGCTCAATCGCCTGGGAATGACCCCCGGAGAGGCACTTGAGTTGCTGGCGAATCCGCACGCCTTTCCGGGATTGCGATTCGAGTCCGTCTTCACCCATCTCACGTCATCTTCGAAGCGCGAATCGAACCTGAAACAGTTGGCCGTCTTTCAACCGTTCCTCGACGAAATGCACGCCCTTGGTGTGAATCTGCCGGTTCACATGCAGAATAGCCACGCCCTCCCCGAGTTCACTGAGGGCCGGTTTGACGTTGCACGCATTGGGCTCGCGCTTTACGGAGTCGAGGCCGTGCTCCCGGGCCTAAACCCGTCTCTCCAGGCCAAGACGGTGGTCATTCAACGGAAGAAACTCAAGCAAGGCGAAGGAACGAGCTACAACCATGTCTTTGTCGCCGAGCGCGACATGGAGATCGCGGTGATCGCCATGGGCTATGCCGAGGGCCTGAGCCAGATAATGACCGGCAAGGCCAACGCGATCGTGAACGGGCATTTGACCCCGATTATTGGTCAAATCTGTATGAATCTTGCCGTAATCGACGTGACCGATATTCCAGCTGAACGGGGCGATGTGGTCACGATTATCGGCACGCAAGGGGAGCACACGATCACCGTCGCCCAAATGGCGGACGCTGCCGGGATCCGACATCACGAAGTCCTGACGCGCATGGGCAAAGGCTTGCCGAAGGTCTACCTAGAGCCCGAGGAAGTGAACAACGGAGAGGCACCTGCGTCCATTCGGGCATGTTAGCATTCCTGCTTCTGGCCCAGACGCCTTTGGCTTCGGCTACGTTTACGGTCGACGGAGTCGCCCGCACGGCTCTCGTTCATGCTCCGAAAAAGAGCGAAGGCGCACCCGTCGTGTTCGCGTTCCACGGGCATGGCGGCAACGATCGCAATGCGGCCCGTAAGTTTCGGATTCACGCCGAATGGCCGGAAGCCTTCGTCGTTTACCCGCGCGGCCTTCCGACTCCCGGCAGATACGACTTGCAAGGCAAGAAGAACGGCTGGCAAAAGGAACTCGGGGAGCAGAAGGATCGAGATTTGAAGTTCTTCGACGCGATGCTGAGGGAACTGAGCTCGCGAAAGGCGGACATGAGCCGAGTGTACGTAACGGGGCATTCAAACGGAGGCGGTTTCACCTACTTGCTCTGGGCGCAGCGAAGCAAACAGATCGCGGCCGTCGCTCCTTCGGCGGCAGGAGCGCGTTCCCTAGCTGATTTGGAACCCAAACCGTGTCTGCACATCGCAGGGCGCAACGACGAACGAGTTCTTTTCGCCAATCAAGAGCGAGTGATGCAAGCCGTTCAGCGGGTTAATGGGTGTACGATCCCGCCAAAACCTTGGGGCGAATTCGGGAACTGGTACGAATCCGACAAGGGAGCACCCTTTGTTTCCGTGATCACCAACGGCGGACACGAAATGCCCGACGCCTCCGGTAGATGGATCGTTGAGTTCTTCAAGAAGTGCGGGAAGACCTACTGATCGTAGAACCACTTCTGAGAGCTGAACATCGGCCTCCGAAGCTGGGTGTAGGTCAAACGCTTCGTGTGCGTGTCGGCCCACAAAGCGTTTGAGCCCCCGCGATGCAAGAAGTGGAAGTGGTCCTTCAACGAAGGGATGTCTGGCGGTGAAGTGAACCAGTCCGGCTGTTGCAAGAAGTTACATGCTGGGACCGTTGCCTTGTGCTCCCAGGCCACCAGCGTGTAGGACGGCTCCTCGATTTCGCCTGAAGACGCGCCCGTGGTGGTGACAACTCCGCTTACGACCGTCATCGTGCGCGCCCCTGGGCCGTACTCGTTCAGTTCTGCTTTGGGATTCGTGAGGTAGTAATCCGACATGGCGGCGGTCATCGGATAGAAGAAATTCAGCGCGTAGGAGGTTTGCCACTGCTGGGGCATGCTCGGGCAGCGAATGATCTCCATGCTCTTGATGTAGGGATCGAGCTTGCCGGGCCGGCGCGGGTTGATCGCGGGTTCGTACACATGGCCGTGAAATCCCCCCGTGTTCGGCGCGTTATTGTTGTCGTAGCCGATCCAAAGGTGCTGAGGAGCGAATCCGGCGAGAGGTTCGTACGACGCCATCGGTGCCCACATGTCGTCGTAATCGTTCAGATACAACTGCATCGCGATTCCGATTTGTCGGATGTTGCTCGCGCAAACAGTTTGCTTGGCCGCCTGCTTCGCGCTTGCGAAGACGGGGAATAGGATAGCGGCCAGGATCGCGATGATCGCGATGACCACAAGCAGCTCAATCAGCGTAAAGGCGCGTCGCATAGCTTTATAGGATACGATGTTTTCCGCTCCCAGAAGGTTCGAAATGTGCACAAATATCGTAGATAGTTGTGCGGGAGACGCCCAACCCGGTGGAGATCCCAAACGGGCGACCCCTAAAATGGCCTACAATTTGCCGTAATGGAGTTTGTGCTGAACCTTCTAGCCGGGTGTGAGACCTATCCTCTGAAGTGGTACGAGCCGCTCTATGTCCCTATTTTGTTCTCGCTCGTGGCAGCCGCCATGTTTGCCGGGGCGAAAGTGTCAGAGATTCGGGAAGGGAAGCCCAAGCCATTTCGCTGGGCCGCGATGTTGCCTCTGGCGGTTGCTCTGTACAGCGGTTTGACGACGGTCAGCTGCCTGAGCGACTCGTTCTATATGTCCCAGATGAAGGATTGGGCGAAGAAGGGCTACGCCGGCCACTTCGGCGCGCTCGCGTTGCCCGTTCTCGTTCTCGGAGGCATGTTCTTCTGGGAATGGTGGAACAAGCGAAACAGCTTCCGGGACTAGGAGACGTTGGTGGGCCCGGTGGGAATCGAACCCACGACCATGCGGTTATGAGCCGCGTGCTCTAACCTCTGAGCTACAGGCCCTCCTAGGCATCCAGATTCTACCGCCTCGCCGTGCTTCACAACGGAACGATCGATAAGGGTTGTGTGTTAACATAGGAACGACATCATGAGATTCGGTCACCGACTCATCGCCTTGCTGTTCGCGTTCACGCTTTTTGCGGGGGCGACGGCGCGAGGTGTTTGTGCGGTTCTCTGCATGACGGGCACCTGCGCGAGCTGCCCCGATCAGGGCAATGCAAAGCTTTCCGCAAGCGCCAACCACAGTTGCTGCAAGGTACCGAATGAGGCATCAGAGAGTTTGTGTGTCACCCAGGAACGGCATTTCAAGGTGCCATCTTGTTGCAAGCTACAGCCCCTCGTCGTTGATATCAAGTCAGAGAGCACCTCGAAAGCCTTGCCCTCGGATGTCCAGACGCAACCCCTTTCCTTGCCAGTACACCCTATGCTCCCGGAGCCAAGTCTGTGGGCAACCCAACGTTGCACTTTTACCGGCTCTCAGACCGGAGCACCACCAAATCCCTTTGTTCCTTCGCGCGCTTCCCGTGCACCTCCGTTCAACTAGGTCGCTTGCGACTTACCATCTCGTCACCTGACTTGAAAACGAACGGAGTTGAACATAAATGAACACCATCAAAACATTGCTGAGCTTGATGCTCGGCCTTACCCTCGTCGGCATGGCTTTTGCATCGGCCGCACCCTCCCCTCAAGCGAGCGCGTGCTGTTGCAAGACCTGCGCCTGCTGCGCCACGTGTGTTAGCAACCAAGCCTGCGACTGCGGCCCGAACTGTGCTTGCTGCGGCTGCTGCAAGGGAAAGGGTAACTAACCATGAAGGGGACAGCACGACTGTCCCTTCGCTTCAGCCTTGGGGTCGTCGCCGCTATGGTAGCGGCGGCGGCCTTGGGGCAAGAAGTTGAAGGGCAAGAAACAGAATCGGGCCAAGCGAAATGTCCGCTGTGAGTCGCAGGAGGCTATGGCGCCGGTTCGGCGTCACCAACTGGGAAGTGGCTCCTTAACGTCGTTTACGCGCCTACGACAGCGACGACGGCGGAGACCTTCTTGTGGTATCGAGCCCATCCTCGCGTGTCGATCGGCCTCGCGCACCTTTGGAAGCAAAACGCGATCCGGTACTTGGCTTCGGTGAATCTGCATCCGGAAACAGAGCACTTGCCAGGAATCAACCTCTCGGCGGGAGTGCAGGGCATCGGAACGGGGAACCCCGGTTTTGGCTTGACCGGAGAGAAAAACTTCAAACTCGGCATCACGCCGGTCAACGCGTACGTTGGCGTGGGTTTCCGTACGAACGAGAAACACGGGCACTTGCTCGGTGGCTTCAAAGTGAGTATGAATCCGAGGTGGACGCTCGGAGTCCAGTTTGACGGGCACGATCACCACCCGTTCACCACCTTTTCGCGGGAAGGCATGGTAATCGGCTTCTACCTGATCCAAGGGAAATCGCTGGGGGTGATGACGGGATTTCGATTCTAGGAAAACGCTATCCTTCACAATCTCAAGAACCGCAACCATGCTCCTCACGCCCCATCAGATTCGAAGCTTCCACTTGGACGGATTCCTTTCGATTACCGAGCCAATCGCCGACGAGCGTGAGCTTGCTTGGCTGCGCGAGGTTTACGACCGAATGTTTAGCGCCCGCGCCGGCAGGGAAGAAGGGAACCAGTTCGACCTTGCCGGAAGCGACGAGGAAGGGAAGGAGGCGGTCCTTCCTCAGATCCTTGACCCCGCAAAGTACGCCCCAGAGCTTAACGAAGGGACCTACCTAAGCGTCGCAAGCGAGATCGTGCGTCAACTCCTCGGCGACGAAGCCTCAATCGGTATTGCTCATGCAATTTTCAAGCCTGCTGGAGTCGGCGCGGCTACCCCTTGGCATCAAGACGAAGCTTACTGGGATCCCACACTTCAGTACAAAACCGTGTCGGCGTGGATGCCTTTGCAGGAAGCAACCGAAGAAAATGGATGCCTTTGGTTCGTACCCGGCAGCCACGAATGGGAGGTCGCGCCTCATCAGAGTATCGGGGGCGATGTTCGGGTGCACGGCCTCGAAATGATCGATCCGCCGTCTCCGAGTGAGGCCGTTTGTTGTGCGCTTCCGCCTGGAGGTCTGACCATTCATCGGAACCGAACCGCCCACTACGCGGGCCCCAATGTTTCGGGAACCCCAAGGCGAGCCTTGATCATGATGGGCGGCCTCGATGCCGTCGCCTACCGAGGTGAACGGTTTTTCCCTTGGAACGAACGCAAGGCGACCGCGCGAGATGC
>JBKJJL010000002.1:0-5954 GCA_046597875.1 Fimbriimonadaceae bacterium
CAGTAACGCCGATCACTCGAAATCGTTTAAGAACATCGGGCCGCGATGGAACGGATCGGCCACGGAACTGTGTACACTTTGCGACGGCCTCAACCATCGCAAGTGAAGGAAGGTAGGTCGCAGGTGTTTATGGAGTTGACGATGGGGGGAGCCCGAAGGGCGCTCGTGTTTATAGCCTTGCTAACGGTGGCCTCTGCCAAAGCGCAGAATCAGGCCAGCGTGATCACGGATATTGTGATTGAAGGCAACAAGTTTGTTACTAAGGAATCGATCCTTGCGCGTATGGGAACGAAGGTGGGCCAGCCCTACGTTCAGACCCAGATTGATCAGGATAAATCCACTCTGGAAAAACTTGGGTTTTTCAAGGCCGTTGACGTTCGGGCGGTTCCCTTGGAAGGCTCGAACTGGAAGGTCATGGTTCAACTCTCCGAGTTCGACATGGTCAAGGAAATCCGAATCGTGGGGAACACGATCGTTACGACCGAAGCCATTCGAAACGCCCTGAGCATTCAGGTTGATCAACCCTTCAATCTGAACGATCAGAAACCGTCTGCGGACGCGATCGCCAAGCTCTATACAGAAAAGGGCTACTTCGCCCTTGTCGATCAGTTGGAGCCGCTGGAAGACTCACCCAACACCGTTTCCGTCTCGATTCGGGAAATGAAGGTCAACTCAATCACGGTGACTGGCAACAGCCGCACCTCAGAGCGCGTCATGAAGCGCCTGATCAAGACGAAACCCGGAGACGCCTACAACGACCCGAAGTGGATTCGAGACCTCCAGCGCATTTTCAACACCCAATGGTTTGACAAGGTCAACCCGTCCGAGAAGCAAACCGAAGAAGGCTTCGGCGTCGAACTCGCGGTTGACGTGAAAGAGGCCCGAACTGGGCAAGTGGTCATCGGTGCGACCGTTGACCCTAGAAGCAGCTTCGCTGGCCAGGTGAAGCTGATGGACACGAACTTCCGAGGTACGGGGCAATCCGTCGGTATCAGCCTTCAGCAAGCCATTTCAGGCGGAGGACCGTCAGTTGAGCTCGATTACTCGAATCCGTTCATCGATCGCCACGACACGTCCCTCTCGCTCTCTCTTTATACACGCGTTATCTACCGCTTCCTCAGCGGCGCTTTCGGTGGTGGATCGAACGACAATCGGTTCATTGAGCGGCGCACCGGCATGGCGGTTGGCTTGTCCAGACCGACGAGCGAGTTCACAACCCTTTCCGCCGGGCTCCGCTTTGAAGGAATCCGAACTTCTGATTCGGGCGCTGGAACCACCTCAACCTTTGTGAAGCAAGATGGCGAGCTCCTGCTCGGGTCCTTCGGCATCATAACGAACCGAAGAGATTTGGATGCAGACCCTTCGCGCGGAAACTACTTCAGCGCGACCATAGAGCCTGGCCTATCCCACATTTCGAGCATCGGCGGCGCCATCAACGACCCAGACATCCTGGGGAATAACACCTTCTTCCGTAACACCGTCGAGTACCGCACCTACTGGTCTCCCCAGCCGGCACGAACCGCAAAGGAAATCGATGCGCCCCGCCGGGTAGTCGCTCTCCGCGCCCGCTACGGCATCATTTCTGGCAAGGTCCCGTTTAACGAGCAGTACTTCATGGGAGGCAGCGACTCCCTTCGCGGCTACCAAGACGACCGGTTCTGGGGCCGCCAACAGCTGCTTCTCACCGCAGAGTATCGCCATCCGATCCAGAAGGCTTTTAACGGCATTCTGTTCGTGGATTACGGCGGAGCGTGGGGCGGATACGGAACCGTCAATAATTTTGACCAATCCGGTAAGTTCAAGATGCACGTCGGATATGGGATTGGCTTTGCGTTCAAAACGCCCCTTGGCAACCTTCGCTTGGACTTCGGTTTCAGCGAGCGCGGCAAGAGCAGAACGCACTTTATGATTGGAACGACCTTCTAATAGGTACAAGATTTTATGCGAAACTTTAACAAAATCGGTTGGATAGTCGCGGCGGCCATGGTTGGCATCTTCGCCGCTTCGGGATTTCAGGAGGGCGCTCTGAAGATCGGCGTCGTCGATATCACAAAAGTCGTCGAGCAAAGCGATTTCGGAAAGGCGAACCAAGCCACTTTCGCGGTCATGAAATCCGCCCGTGAAGGCGTCCTCGAGTTCGTCGACACCTATCGCGTCCTTACGGTCGAACAAGGTGCCCGCATCAAGGAACTGAGCGTCAAGCCAACCGTCAGCGCGGAAGAAAAGGCCGAACTTGAGCGGATTAAAGCCGAAGTCATGGCCGCCGAAAAGAAGAACAAGGAACTGAGCACCAAGCAAAACCTGACCCCCGAGGATCGAGCGCTTATCGAGGAATATTCTAAGCGCGCGAACAACATGGAGATTCAGGCCCAGCGTTGGCTCCGCGAGTTCACCGGCGAACTGCAAGCCTGGGCAGACAAGCAGAAACTAGCGAGCCTCGATCGGGCCCGCGCCGCCCTCGCCGAAGTCGGTAAAGCCCAGGGGTTCACGGTTGTCTTTGAAGTCGGCGTCGCCCCCTATGGCGCGAACGACCTGACCGATCCGGCCCTCAAGGCCATGAACGCCAAGAAGTAGTGAAACGTGCCGCTCCGATTCTGGCTGCCTTTGCCGTGATCGGGTGTGGTCGAGCACCCGTCGCGCGGGTGTATGTGGATATCGAACGGGTCGCCCTTAGCGACCCGTTACATTTTGTGGCCCCCGCTCCTAATCCAACGCCTCCGGCTGGCGTACAAGGATCAACATCCACCGTGCCCCCCATCGCCGCTCGAAAGCTGGACTTTTCCGAAAACAAAGCCCGCCTCGAAAAGGTCCAGGCCGCGGTTGACGAGGCCCGCGAGCAAAGCGCGAAGCAGCTCGCCCGTAAGCTTCGAGAAGCCTATCTGCGCGAAATCGACGCGGTAGAAAACGAGCGCCTCCTGAAAATCGGTAACGTCCGTACCGCCGCCTTCGACAAGGCTTGGGCCGTCGTCAGGGCGCGCTTCCTGTCCTATGCCGACGCCCGCGCGCCCCATGCCATTCGCCTCGCACTCTACGCAGGATTCCCGGACCCCGATCCTCAATCCCGCCGCGCGCTTCCCGCACAGAAGGCCCTCCAAAGGCAGTACGAACGCGCCCAGGTGGCGCGAACCGCAATCGCGGATCTGGAACACGAGTACGAGAGCGATGTTCGAAACCTCCTCGCGGGTTACGACGACGAAGTCGCCGCCGCGATCACGGCGATTCGGGTCGAAATCGAGCAGATGCGAGCCGACGCGGAGCTCAAAGCGATTCAGGACGCCGAAGCCCAAGTCGCCAAGCTGACCGAACAAATTGAATCCGTCCTTTCCGGAAAAGCAGTCGTCAATCTGCCCGCAAGCCCAGGCCGCACGATCTCAGTTCCCTCCGGCGCTCCTATCCCCGCCGCGCCGACGATCCAAGGCATGACACGCGCGCAGGCGGAAGCTGACCGGCTGAACGCGGTACGCTCCGATGCAACGATCTGGGCCGCCCACGTTGGAGTCGAACTCATCGACGCACCATCAAAAGGCCAAGATCGCACGGACGAATTCATCGTATGGAGAAAGCAGCGCCAACTTGGACCCTAGCCGCCCTCGCCGCCCAACTGCAGGGCGAAGCCTTCGGCCCCCCCGATTTGCCCCTTCGCCGCCCGGTTTCGGCCGGCGATGACGACCCCGAAGGCATCACCTTTGCCGAAAGCGATAAGTACCTGGTGAAGGTCGAAGAGTCCGGGGTAGGAGCCGTTTTGGTCGGCCCCGACATGCAAACGACGAAGCCGCACATCAGGGTTGCCGCCCCCCGGGTCGCCTTCTTCATGCTCCTTCATGCGTCCCAAAAAACGCTCAGCGTTTTGCCCGGAAGCGCGGTGATCGATCCCACCGCAAAAGTCGATCCGACCGCGATCATCGGAGCGTTCGTAACCATCGGCGCGAACGCGGAGATCGGCCCTAAAGCGGTTATTCATCCCCATTGCTTCATCGGCGATCGGAGCGTCGTCGGCGAAGGCACCGTCCTGTTCCCACGGGTCACGCTCTATCACGACGTCAAAATCGGCAAGCGGTGCGCCCTTCACGCGGGTGTGGTCGTCGGTGCCGACGGTTTTGGCTACGTCTGGGATGGAAAGCACCGCATGAAAGTGCCCCAGATAGGCGGCGTGATTATTGGCGATGACGTCGAAATTGGCTCGAACACTTGCGTGGATCGGGCCACCGCGGGAGACACCACGATCGGTAACGGATGCAAGTTCGACGATATGGTTCACATCGGCCACAACGTCCACATCGGGGAGCACGTCGTTATCGCCGGGTTGTGCGGGATCGCCGGATCCGTCACCCTGGGCGACCGCTGCACGATTGCCGGAAGCGTCGTCGTAAAAGACCATGTGACCATTTGTGCTGATGTCACCCTCGGCGGTCGAACCGGGGTGGATTCCGATATCACGGAACCTGGCCAGTACTTCGGAATGCCGGCTCGCCCAGCCCGAGAAGCCTTACGAACGTACATGCTCGTGCCCAAGCTGCCCGAGATTTGGTCCCGGCTGCGCAAGCTCGAAAAGGCGGTGGAAGACCGTGACATTTAACCGCTTAACCGTCTCTCAAGAAGTCGTTTTCGAGGGCCTTGGGCTGCATTCGGGCGAACCGGTCACGGTGATCGTCCATCCCGGCGAGGAAGGCATCTGGTTCCGCAGTCCTGCCGGCCTGTGGGAGGCGATTCCCGCGAATGTGAGCGATACGTCCCGCTGCACCCGGCTCGGCGAAATCTCGACGATCGAGCACCTCATGAGTGCGTTTTGCGGCCTCGAAATCACCGATGCGAACGTCGAGCTCACCGCGGGCGAACTGCCTGCGATGGATGGTGCATCCGCCGCCTACGTCAAAGCCTTGCAAGCTGCTGGCCTCACGTCTGTCGGCGAGAAACTCCTTCGCAATCCCTTTTCTCGCATCTTCGTGCAAGAGGAAGAAGCCAAAATCGCGATCGCTCTCGGTGCCGGGCATTGGCGGTACACCTTTGAGACCGGTGCTCGCTGGCCGGGTACGCAGACTTTCGAAATGGAAGGTATTCCCGACGGCTACGCAGACCAGATCGCCGCGTGCCGGACGTTTGGCTTCGAAGAAGAAATCCCGCATCTGCAAGCCATGGGCCTCGCCCGCGGCTTGGATATCTCCACCGCCCTCGTCCTCGGCCGCGAAGGCTACATCAACCCGCCCAAGTTCCCCGACGAGCCCGCCCGCCATAAAATGCTCGATCTCATGGGCGATCTGTATCTGGCCGGCATACCCGCAAGGTTCCTCAGCGTCGTGGCAGAAAGGGCCGGGCACCGCCTCAACGTGCAAGCCGCAGCGAGGCTGCGGGAAGCAGTCGAGGGGTAAGCAGTTCCGATCAAACCGGGACATTTTTAGACGCCGGGAGGAACTGAAGGGGAAAGGAACGAGAGAACGGGGGACCCCATCCGACGTTCTTCCGTTCCTCCACTCTCTCCTTGGATTTTGATCTATAGTACTGCACGCCAGCCTCCCTTGAAAGAAAAATGTTCTCGTGGTATGATCCGTTCTAGCCTCTCGTCTTCTACTCGACGGGAAGGACTTCTGACGCAACGAGCGAAAAAAATGAAAGATCGACGCCTGGTTCCATTCATTTTCTTGACGATTCTTGGAGGCAGCCTTACCGCCCCCGGGGCGTCGTCCCTGTTCTTTGTTGATCAAGCTGAACAGAAGCCAGCTCGGCGATCAACTGACCCCCCTATCGCGCCGCGAGGCAAGCTGGGTCAGGATTTGTTTATCGCAATCGACCAACGAGACCTTGCGGGCGTGCAGGCGCTTATTAAGAAAGGGGCGGATCCGAATGCCAGGAACGGGCTCGAGTTTACGCCTCTATTCATCGCCGCTGCCTCACACCAACCCGACGCCATGGAAGCCCTGCTGCAAGCGGGGGCAAAGCCGGATGCCGGCAGTCCCTAT
>JBKJJL010000105.1:0-21783 GCA_046597875.1 Fimbriimonadaceae bacterium
CCGATCACTATCATCCTAGAGCATATGTTGGCAGTGAAATCAGAGCCTGATGTATTCAAACATGACGATTACATGTCGGATTTGACTGATCTTCTCGTTATGCCCGTCCACCAGCGATCCGCGACCCGCGAAACTCGCAGACGTTGCCAACCACGCTAACGGCGGTCGGCTGGCCCATCTCGATGAGGGCGCGCGGAACGTGCCGCTCCGCACGTCGTGGATGACCGCCTCTCTGCGCCCGTTCAAGCCGACGACGAGAATAGGTCGGCCAGGGCCCAGGTGCGATGGCGAGGCGATCCGCTTTCGAGTGCCTCGCGGCACGCTTAATTTCGCAGGTGCCAGACCAGGTTCAGTACAAGGTCAGGAATGAGCATCGTTGAGTCTATGCCGTTGCGGGCCGCGGGTTCGAATCCTGTCGTCGGCTCCAGTGTTTAGGTTCAAGGTCGCTCACTCTTCTAGGTCATCTTGCCTTCGCGATGAGGCGCCACTGCGTTTCCCTCTCGGGTTGGCCGACGTCGTTCATCGAGCGGCTTCCGCAATACGAACTGGGTCCCATATCCGTTCCGAAATTTCGACAAGGGTGTCCATTCGCTGCTTCCAGTGCACAATCCCAAGTTCGTTTAGTGCCGTGGGTGGGCTCGTCATTGTCCCCCGAAGATTCGCAAACTGGGGGTGTGAGACATAGGCTTCTTCCGCCAAGCTCGCCGCCCATCGATTTTGGCCCGCATAAACAGAGCGCTTCGCCGAATATGGCTTATCTTGGAGGCTACGGTTCACATCGGCAGGTAGAAGCAGCAGGCTCGCCACGCTGTCGCGGTAGCTCCGATATTCATCTTCTGACCCAAACAGTGAGTTGGTGGCCTCCATCTTGGCAGCCAAGATATGCTCAATGTCGTAGGGATTGTGCTGTTGGCGATCAACATACTGAGGGAACAAGTCATGCTCGCCAGAATGCAGCTGGACGTAAGCAGTTACCCGGGCCAAGAAGTGGTAAATGTAGCGTCGGCTGAACTGTTGGAGTCGCCAGTCCGGCAAGCCGTAACGCTCACGGGAGGGGCTGCCAGATAGCCTAACGTCATCCTTTGTCAACTCATCGTTGAGAATCGCGGGGAGATCTTCGAGAGACGCACGCCGAAGGGCATTGCACAAGATGAACATCGCGTACGATGATGCAGAGTAACCAACCCTCACGTAGTTGACCACCCTTCGCATAATCCAGATGTCCAGGAAAGCTGCTACCACAGCAATCTTCTTCCGGCGTGTTACCACATCATCGTCCGGGTTGAGCGCCGCCATGAGAACTGTGTTCTGCCATGTGAACTCGTTGTGAGCATTGTAATAGACAGCCTCCAAACCTGGAGTGTAGTTACGGCTAGCATGTTGTATCTCGAGGTAAGCGTCCGCAAAATACGGCAGATCCTTTTGAATAAAGCGCAGGTTCTTTTCGGAGTTACCGAGACCGAGACGACCGGCATGATCACGTGCCCAACGATGAAAGACTGACCCAATGAGTTCCCAATCCTTATCCGTCGCTCCTGCCTTGCGCTCTCGGGTGCTTTCGGCGTGCTGAGCGCGGAGCCACGCCTTGATGCACTGGTCATCTCGATCCTGATCATTCTCTCCAGCCCACGAAATGAGTCGAAAGATTTGGTGTTTCCAGGTTTGGTTCGCAACAGGGCGCTCGTCCGAGTCCGTGATCGGCGCAAGTACATACGCCTTGAGCATATCCACCGGGCTCAGCGGCTTACCCCGATCGTTCATCGTTTCAAAGATGGCGTAAGCGTAGTTGTCGCTGTTCGTCGCGATCTCGATCAGCCCGACCTTGGTCGCCAACCAGTAGCAAAAATGAGCAAGGCCAGTTCCTAACTCGTTGGCGAGGTCTCGTTCCTGAATATTGGCATACCTTGCCAGCATCGTCTGAATCGATTCCTCCTGACCATCGGGAACGAATGCCTCCTTCTTGTAAAGCGCCTTTATTGCTGGCAATCGCTCCGGAATGTCGAGGTTGAAGCTGGGCGTGCCGAGGTTATCGGAAAAGATCAGCGGCTGAAGAAAGGGCGCCACCGACAGGTTGGCTTCGGTGGCGAGGTGAAAAAGGTGGATGAGAAGCAACGTGAGCGAAGTCACCCGCTGTTGACCATCGACGAGAAAGCCCTTGCCTTCACGCTCGCTGACGATGATCGCACCGAGGTAATACCCTTCGTACCCCGCAACGTGACTCGTTTCGTGGCCCGCTTGGTAGCTGGTTTGAAACTTCTCAACGAGGTCGGAAAGAAGCTCCTCAATGTTCTCCCGTTCCCACTGGTATTCGCGCTGATACTCGTCTATTGAAAATGAGCGACCTTGCAATAGTTGCTGGACACTTCTGTAGTAAGGGGTGATGTTGCTCAAACCGGTCGAATCCTACCTGCTTGGCCCTGTCAGGCACAAAGTCACGGAACTTCCGCTTCTCGGCTTGCTCCTATTGACCACCAGCGCCAATCAGAGAATCAACGAACTTCTTGTACGAATCCGAGAACGCCTTTTCAGCGATCACGACACTTGATCGCCGCCTGAGTTCGATCATGTCTTTTTGAAGATTGTTTGCGACGCGTCCTTTGGCTAACAACTGTTCACGCCGAATAATCTTGCGTAAAGAGTCGTTCAGAGGCTTTTTGCTGGGCGCGATAACTTTCCCCAAGAAGAACTTCACTCGGGTCTCGCCACTCGTGACCCAAGCCGAAGTCCCCCCTGCGGGAACATTCTTGAGCGCCTCCTTTGCGGCTTCGGACAGGCCGTCCCACGGGCGCGTTCCAAAATCACCGCCCCAATCTTTGCTCACGTCAATGCTTCTCGCTTTTGCAATGTCTGCAAAGGACTTTCCTGCTTTCAGATCGGCTTCAACCGCCTGCTGCGCCTCGGCGGTGTTGACCACGACGATGCGCAACTCAACCTGCTTCTCAACTTGAAACAGCGTGGGATTGTCGGCGTAAAACTTGTCCACTTCCGCGTCGGTTATCGTGATCCCTCTTGTCATGAGGCGAAACTGAGCGAGGCTGTATTTCGTTTGCACCAAAAGCTCTGCCTCTGATCGGCCGGATTCCTTCCAACGCACCATGATCGAAGGATCGTTGTCCACGGTTGCCTTCAGGTCGGCGGCGACTTCCGCATCGGTCGGCAAAACGCCCTTTTCCTTCGCCATTTGCAGCACGAGTTTCTCGGTGATCAGTTGCTCTAGCGTGAGAAACCCAGGCGGGAACGAGACGAAATTTTGCCCGTACATCTTACCAACGCCGTCCAGGTACTCCATCCGGCGGTAGTATTCGGCCCCCTTGATCGCTTCGCCGTTTACCGTAGCAATCGTCTTGGCGGGATCCACCTGCGCGAGGGTCGTGGTGGCCAGGGCCAATGCTATGAAAGTGCCAATCTTCGTCAAATCAAGTCCTCCGTGATGCAAGAGACGCGAATGTCTCCCATTTCTTAACGTAAGACGGCCCGCAAACGGTGCCGTTTCGCGGGTGTAAAGGGTGGTCGGTCTCCATAACATACTACGATTCGTGGACCCAACCAAGTTTCGTGAACATCGCCCTTCGTGTATTCTAAGCGCTTATGATCTTCCTTCCCGTACCTACCGGTCCGCTCAAGGGCTTCAAACTGAGCCTGGGAACCTCGGTGAGGTGCTTCAAAGGAACATTCGAGCAGGCTAAAGCGGAGTTTATCGAGGCAGCGGTCGAAAAGGGGGAAACGGCGTGGGACATCGGCGCTCATGTCGGCTACATGACTCTCGTCATCGCAAAGAATGTCGGCCCGGATGGTCATGTCTATGCGTTCGAGCCGAATAAAACCAACTTTCACATCGCGCGCCATCACGTGAAAGCGAATGTGGCGAATGTCGACATCCTTCCAGTTGGCCTTTGGTCCTCCAGTGGCGTTGAGCACTTTAGCCTCGACCACAAGTCTTTGGCGGGCCAGATTGTAACTTCGGGCGGAGGCGGGGGAATGGTAGCGGTTCTCTCGATCGAGGATATCCTAAGGTCCGGGATCCCGATGCCGACCTTCGTCAAAATGGACGCCGAAGGCGCGGAAATGAAGTTGATGCCTGCCTTGCTAAGCCAAGTCCCAACGGAGCCTCTATGCTTTTTGGTTTCTATCGATTCCGAAGAGGCGCTCGCACAGGCCCATGAACTCGCCGCCGAGCACAAGATGGCCCTTCATCTGTGCGCCAAGTTCCGTCACCCCGACCCGTATTCGCTCTTCGGCGACGCCGAGGTCCTCTTCGTCGGTAGTGGTCGGCGATGCGAGCAGTCGGTTCTGGATCGGTTCCTTGCGATCGGTTCGAAACCGATGAAGTGAGGACTACTTTCCAGAAAGTTTCAAAAACTGAGGTTTTCCGAAGTAATTCGGATAAGCTAAGGCATGACTATCGGCAAAGTTTGCTTGGGTGCAATGATTCTGGTTATCCTCGCCTGCGGTGGGGGAGGTGGGGGCGGTGGTAGTGCGGGAAATGGCCCTCCTGTGCCCGATGCGCAAAGGGAGTCCGCGATAAAAGCGGTGAACACCAAGTTTAAACAACTCCTTATCGCCGGTGGGTCGCCGGCCAATCAAAATGTCCAGCTCTCGACCTTCATGGCCGCGATGCCCGAATTTGAAGCTGCTGGAGTTAGTGCAGACGCCGGCTGCGCGTGGGGCCGCTTCACCGATGGCCGCCTCTTGATCGTTGGAAACAATCGATTCCCGGATCGCTCCGTTCCCGATCCCTTTACATGGAGCCCGAGACCACGGGCCGCGTTCGTGGCCAAATCCAAACAAGCTCGCTTAATGCACGCGTTTGGTCCCAACTTTAGCCAGTTGCAGTTGCCCATCGTGGACATGGGTAACTATCTGAAGACGGACGGTCAGTTTACGATTGCCAGTGGAACCGAAGGTGATGCCCGCTTATCTACGTTGAGAGCCGTATCTGGTGACGCTTTTTACTACCTGAACGCCCACGGTGGCAAAGGTACGACCAAGGCGGGCGTGGAAGTGTTCTGTGCTGCGTCGTCGACACCTCAGAACGCGGGTACCGATGCCCTTCCCGAGGTCAAACAGGATTTTGACGATAACTTGATCGTCTACTACACGGGCCTGACCGGGGACGTTCCCGAAACTGTTGCGACAACGTATGCGATTACCCCTGCGTTCATACGCAAGTACATGTCCTTCAGTCCGAACGCGATCGTCTTTTTGAACGTGTGCTTCACCGGCAATGTTCATCCGCAAGCCGGTGTTTTCAGGAAAGCCTTTCTCGATAAGGGAGCCGGTGTCGTCCTCGGGTGGACCGAGCTTTGCAATTCCGCGACCGCGTTTGATGCGGCAAGGTACTTTGTAGATCGTCTTGTCGCGGCAAATACTTTCCAGAAGGAGAACCCCACTCAGCGAGCCTTTGGCGTTAATGCGGTTCTCGCGGACATGAAAAAGAAAGGAAAAGACAAGGATGGCCCGTCTACTTTGATCGCGAACTACAGGATCTCGGTAACCGATGTCCAACTTCGCCCGACGATCGAGAGAATGTTCATGGATGAGTTCCGAGATGTGCTCGTTCTCATTGGCAAGTTTGGCGACGAGACGGGGCAAGTCAAAGTCAACAATGTTCCCGTGGCGCTCGTTGGCGCGTGGACGAACGATGTTCTTGAAGTTAGAATCCCTGTCTCAGGGGCCGGTGCGGAAGGACCGGTGACGGTAAAAGTTCACGACAAAGTCAGCAAGGAGCGATGGCTCACCAGTTGGCGCAGTACGTTTACGTTCATCTTGCCACCCGGGGGCGGCAATACCTTAAAGGAAACGGCCACGCTTACCGCCCATATTCGCTTGGATGTCGATGACTACCGCGATGCGGCTGGAGGCGTCATCAAGCCCCTCGTAAACCCGGTTGGATTTAGCGCAGCCAAGGACTCAGTCCTAACGTGGTCTTGCAGCGGCGAGTCTCGGAGCGTGAGTGGTGTTCTCCAAGAGAAGTGGTCGGGCGGGGGACAACCTCCACTCCTCCACACGGCAATAAGTACACCCGTCAACGGATTTAACTGCTTAGGCGT
Organism: Fimbriimonadaceae bacterium; assembly: GCA_046597875.1. GTDB lineage: Bacteria > Armatimonadota > Fimbriimonadia > Fimbriimonadales > Fimbriimonadaceae > JANJUB01. The sequence continues at coordinate 6,051 of JBKJJL010000105.1, forward strand.
GTATGATCCCAACACAAAATTCCTTAGCATTACGATGGTGAACGGCGGACCTAAAACCATTTTCAGGAAAGACCAGGGAACAACCCTGAACATGCCCCTTAGCTCTGGTGGATACCAAAAAGGGCTTGACCCGAACTGGTTCGGGCCCGTACAAGACTTTTCGTCGGGGACGACCACGATCAAGTGGAGCCAGTTCATTCCTCAGTTCCCCCCGCCGAATGCGTTCTATCGCCCCAAGTGATGGAGCCTTGCTCCAAGGCCACTCCGTACGGCGGGCCATTCGTCTCGGATAATACTAAAAATCGTCGTATCTCGCACGTGCCCGTCGAGGCAAATCATGTGCTTGCGAAGGGTGCCTTCCTGAACCGCGCCAAGCTTTCGGATGCTCGCGGCACTCTGCACGTTGCGACTGTCGCACTTCAGTTGCACCCTCTCGCATCCGAGGGTTTCGAAAGCGTGAGTGAGGAGGAGGAGCTTGGATTCTGGATTCACATGGGTGCCTTGATGCGGTTGCGCGATCCAGGTTGTACCGATCTCCAGGCCCCGATGATCGGCGCGTTGATCCATGAAAGCGGTCGATCCGACTGCTCTATTGGTCTCCTTGAGGACAATCGCAAAGCTCAGGACGGTACGAATAGCGGCGATCTCTTCGACCACAATCCGAAAGTCGTTCGGATCTGAAACGGGCTGCCAAGACAGGAAAAAGCGGAGCGTTTCTGCGGTCGCCCAGGGATGAAGATCGGCCGCGTGCCGTGCGTGCAAGGGCTCCAAGCGAATCCGAGTTCCCTCAAGTGTAACCGGCGAAATCCACATCGTTCGGTTGTACCTAGGGATTCCGCCTTGCATTCGCGTAAACTAAGACATGAGCTTGCTTGCCACCCTAGCACTCGCCAACGCCCTGGGGAAGAGTCCACTGGAGCAGCCGCGACCGGCCAATGACCTCCTCGCCCAAGCCCAGAAGGTCGCTCAGAAGCGTAACACTCATGTGATGGTCGTGTTTCACGCGTCGTGGTGCGGCTGGTGCAAGCGACTGGATGCCTTCATGACAAAGCCGCAGTTCAAGCCCCTTTTCGCCAAGAACTACGAGATCGTCCACTTGGTCGTTCTGGAAAGTCGAGACAAAAAGAACCTCGAAAATCCCGGTTCGGATTTAGTTCTGAAGAAGCTCGGAGGCGAGAAATCTGGCCTTCCATTCGTTGCAATCGTGGACAAGAAAGGCAAGATGGTGATCAACTCCCTTAGGGATGGCAAGGCGGATGGAAACATCGGCTGCCCGTGGGAACCCGACGAAGTGAAGTGGTTCCTGACGATGATCGACAAGACGACGTCGAACATGAGCGCCCAGGAGCGCCGAGATTTGGAAGCGGGCCTGCTCGCTCAAAAGACGGATAAAGGGGGCTAACTATCCGGTCATGCCGCAGCTGGCCCGCAGGCGGTCGAGGATCGCCATGTTTAGAAGCGTGTGCTCGACCGTCATAAAGGGGCACTCGCCGTTGGCAAGGTAGTCCCCAACCGCATCGGCTTCGTGAGCGTAAAGGGCAGCCGTGTCGCATCCGAGGTCGAATACAACCGCGTCCTTTCCGTAGCGGCTCAGGGTCAGCTTTGTACCTATCGGGCATTTCCAGGGGTCCTCAATGTGAAGGCTCCCCGTTTCCCCGTAAACGGTGGCGTCATTGCGCATTTGCAGGTGCATTCCGCTTGCGATGTTCGCAATGATGCCGCTCGGAAACTGGAGGGCTCCAGTGCCATAGCTATCGTATTCGCGATCCAAGTTGGCGACATATTCGATGCGAGTTGGCACCTCGTTCGCGACCAAAAGTGCAAACGACGTGCAATATGTTCCCACATCCATGATTCCGCCACCGCCCACACTGGCGTCGTTGCGAAAGTTTGTGTTTCCCGGATCAGAGTCATAGCTAAACTCAGCCGAGACCGCCCGAACCCTACCGAGGGCCTTGTCTTGCAGGAGTTCCACCACCTTGCGCATTTGCGGCGAGCAGCGGTACATGAACGCTTCCATGAAGAAGACGCCCTCCTTCTTGACCACTTCGAGCGCCCCGAAAGCCTCCGCGTGATTGAGCGTAAAGGGCTTTTCGCAAAGGATCGCCTTCCCTGCCCTCGCCGCCGCGATCGTCCATTCGGCGTGCAAGTGATGCGGCGTTGCGATGTAGACGGCCTCGACCTCGGGGTCGTCAAGGATTTCCTGATAACTGCCGTACCCCCTGCCGCCCCACTTGGCGGCAAACTCCTCCGCCCTGGACAGATCTCGCGCGCCGGTAGCGACGAGTTGCCCGGTTCGCGAAACGCGAAGTCCGGAAGCAAAGGCATGGGCGATGCGCCCGGCTGTAAGGATTCCCCACTTAAGTGCCATTTGGCGTGTTTACCCTGGTCAGACCGGTAGAATCGAGCCATGAAGACCCTATTCGCCACGATCCTGTTCTTTTCGGTCGCACTTGCCGGTGCCCAGAATCATGAACGGGAGAAGTTTGACCCCACCCGCGACGCCGCTAAGGACATCGCCGCCGCGGTCAAGCGAGCCAAAAAGGAGAACAAACGCATTATCCTTGATGTCGGCGGGGAGTGGTGCGGCTGGTGCAAGAAACTGGACGAGTTCTTCATGACCAACGAGGTCGCGGCGAAGCTATTGAAGGACAAATTCATCGTCGTCAAGGTCAACTGGAGCCCCGAAAACAAGAACGAGAAAGTGCTTTCGCGCTACGGAAAGGTCGAAGCGTTTCCGCATTTGTTCGTGCTCGACAAGAAAGGAAAGCTCCTGCACTCGCAAGACACTGGCCTTCTCGAGACGGGCGACCATCACGACGAGAACAAGGTCATTCCTTTCCTCCGAAAGTGGGCGGGCTGACCCACGAGCGTCTGGCACGTTGCCACGCGTTCCGAGTAGCATCTTGAACGATGGAAGAAATCGAAGTCGAAAAAGGATACGAAAACGAGGAGACCGTCGCCAAGCTTCGGCGATTGGCGGATGCAATAGAGGCCCGGGAAGCGTTCGAAATCCAAGTCTCAGGGCAGCGGATTTACGTTCCGCCAACCGCTAAGATCGTTTTCGAGTACGAGGAGTCCGATTCGGAGGCGGAGCTTGAAATCGAAATCAAGTGGCCGCGATCTCGGTCCTGAGTTGAGTTTGGTGCGCGGAAGAGGACTCGAACCTCCATGCCTTGTGAGCACTACCACCTCAAGGTAGCGTGTATACCAATTTCACCACCCGCGCACGGAATCAGGAATATACCCAAAACTCCGATCTTCAACACGCCTTCAATCCCGACCGGCCCAACGCTTGCTCTTCCTCAGCGTCCTTCGCTAAAAACTTGCTTGGCTCGATCTTCACGACCGCCGACTTGAACGCCGGAGTTCTTGAGCGCACGTCAATGTCACGGGGAATGAGCACATTCGCTTCTGGGTAATACATCAACGCACATCCTCGGGCGATTTCGAAGTCACGCACGAGGACTGGATCCATTACGCCGGTTCCATTTGAAACCCTCACCGGCTGATTCGGCGTTAGCCCTAGCCGCTCGCGATCCAACCTGTTAAGGAGGATCACGTCTCGCCGTTCCTGACCCCGATACACGTCCTTTTCCTCGTAGACGACGGTGTTGAACTGCCCCTCGGATCGAACCGTCATGAGGCGCAACTCACTTGATTCGAGCGCACGTTGCGACGGTATCGGGTGCGCTTTGAAACTTGCTTTGCCGCTCGCGGTCGCAAACACGGGCTCTTTCAAAATTCGCCCGGGGATCTCAAACTCTTGCTTTGTTTCGCCGATCGCCTCCAACTGTTCGAACCCGGGAACAAGGCGAGCAATCAGCGTTCGGATCGCGTCATGGCTTTTAAGTCCTTCCCAGTTCAGCGTCAAGTTCGGCTCGCAACCAGCAACTGCGATGCTCGCAAGCACTTCGACCTCGCTCATCGGTCCATCATGCCGCCTCGGGCCACCGTCGCTGAGGCGAACGTAGTTGAACATGGATTCCTGCGTGGTGCTTTGCGGCTCTTCATCACGGGCCAAGACGGGCAAAATGAGGGTCGTCTGGCCCGTTCCATGCACGTGCCCGGTGTTCAAGGTCGTACTCAGATAAACGACCGTGTCGAGGTTGCCAAGAGATGCTGAGGCAAAGGTCGCATCAGGATTTGCCCCGTACAAGTTCCCCCCAAGGCAGAGCGCGAAGTCCATTTCTCCTCGTGCCGAGGCCTCCATTGCGCCCATTGTGTCAGTTCCCTTCCATGCCGGCGGAGCGATGCCCAGCTCTCTTAGCCTTCCCATAGCCGCTTCCCGAACCACCGGGGAAACGCCCATGCTGCCTAATCCTTGCACGTTGCTGTGACCGCGAATCGGCATCAGGCCCGCTCCCGGCTTGCCGACCATCCCTCTCAAAAGGGCCAGGTTCGCGATCCATTGAACATTCTCGACTCCGTGCTCATGGTGCGTAATCCCCATCGTCCAGGCAAAGATGGTTCGCTTGGACTGGGCATACAGTTTGGCTGCCTGGGTCATTTCATCGCGAGAAACCCCGGACAAAGCTTCCAAACTCTGCCAATCCGCATTGGCAACAAGATTCCGCACCGCTTCGAATCCCTCTGTGTACGACTCAATATAATCGGTATCCACCGATAGATCGCTGAGCAGAGCCTTAGCAATCCCTATCAGAAGCGCAATATCGCCTCCAATAGTTGGCTGCAGGTACAGAGAGGCGATTTCGGATCCCAGAAGCATGCTCTTAAGGCTGGACGGAACTCGGAAATTCACGAGGCCAACTTCGCGCACCGGATTGATGACGATGACCTTTCCGCCTCGCTCGCGGAGCCTCATGAGCGAAGTCATGAGCCGCGGATGATTGGAAGCGGGATTTCCGCCAATGAGGAAGACCAAATCGCATGCTTCGAGGTCTGCGAGGGAGACAGTTGCGGTCCCGGTTCCGATCGAGTCGGCGAGCCCCACCCCGCTCGCCTGATGGCAGTAATAGGAGCAATTCGACAGGTGATTCGTCCCGTGGGAGCGCGCTAGCAGGTGCAAAATGAATCCGGCTTCGTTGGAACTGCGCCCGCTTGAGTAGAAAAAAGTGCGTTCGGGCTTCGTTGCCTTTAACTTGCTCCCAGCATGGGCAAAAGCTTCTTCCCAGGAAATCGGCTTGAAGTGCGTGGCCCCCGGCTTGAGAATCACCGGATCCACCAATCGACCGCTCATTTCGAGCTCGCGCGACGATAATCCTCGTAGTTCAGATATCGAATACGTGGCCCAAAACCGCGGCTCGATGCGGCCCTGCATGTCCGACGTCATCGCCTGGAAGGATTTCTTGCAGACCTCCGGAAAGTGCCGAGCCTCATTGGTCATCCCTCCGAGTTGCCCTCCCATACCGAGCGCGCAGGTCTTGCAGGCGTTGTTCGAGCGCATCGCCCGCCATAGGCGAAGGGGCCCGACCTCCTTGGCCTTTTGAAGCGAATAGCGAATCGCTTGCCACCCGCCTCCGCTGCGCGCTTGCTTCATGAGATGTTTGATTGTGCCCGAATGTCAGGATTGATGTTCGATTAACGCCCGCGACAAGTTCCGAACGACCAGAACGTCCGTATGGACATGCCTGATGAGCCTACACCCCCGTTTGCTCCTTACTTTCGGCCCGACGAAACTACTTACGGTAGCGTCGAAAGGCTGCAATCCCTCTCCGACGGCTATTTCGGCTTGAACTGGGTGTTCGCCCTCAATGTCGTCATGTCGATTGCATTCAACGCGATTGTTCGAACTTCTCCGAACATCGAGGGGGTGGTGATCATCGGCGGATTGATTCTGATCTTTGCTGTAATTACCGCTGCCACGTTCCCCTCCAACAAGAAAATTGGCGTAGGAATGGGATGGGACAGTTCCAAACCAGTTATTGCGTCGCTGCTGATGGGCCTAAACTCCGCCCTTTGTTGTGGCATTATCGGCTACATCATCGTGCAAAGCATCGCTGCCAAGGAGATGAAGAAGTACGGCATCGCGGGAGGGGCGTTCGGAATAAAGAAGAGCCTCGTCAAGGCCAAGCTTGAGGCGATGCGGGCTAATCCCACGCCGACCCCGCCGCCATTCCAGACTTAGTCCACACACACAAAAGCCCCTCGCAAACGCGAGGGGCTTCTTTTGTCCCTTACAGATTTCGGTCAATCAATGCGGCTAGCTGGGCCTTCGGAGCGGCGCCCACCAGCTGGTCCACCACGCGACCGCCTTTGAATACCAGCAAAGCCGGGATGCTCATGACGCCGTACTGCGAGGCGATTTCGCCATCCGCGTCCACATCCAGCTTGTAGACGCCGGCCTTGCCCGCATATTCGGCGGCAAGTTCCGACACGCTTGGGCCGATGGCCTTACATGGGCCGCACCAGGCTGCCCAAAAATCCACGAGCACAGGATGCTCTGCGTTCAATACTTTTGCCTCGAAATCGGCCGAGGTTACCGCTAGTTCTGCTGCCATTTGCATTCTAAATTACCTTACGTCTTGGTCCCTTTGGTTGTGGCATTCTAGTTCCCAAATTTGCGGGCGTGGTTTGCTAACCGTTGGGCTTCCGCGTTGGTAACACGTGCCTTTCCGGAGGTCCTCAGGCGGAGCAAGTTCTGCGCGGCCATAAGGCTCGGAAACGCGTTCGGGCCCCTCTCCCGCGAAGACCTAGCCGCGACGTCCTGATCCTTCGCCATCGAATAAGCGCGTCGATTCTCGGCGGCGACCTTCGCCCACGCGTCCTTCTGTGAAGCAATATCGCCGAGGGATTCGTCGCCCATCACCGTTGTCCAGTTCATCGCGAGCTGCTCGAACGCCCACGCATTGGCAATCGCGTAGAGGGGGGCATTGGCATCGAAGCGCGTAGCCTTGTTGAGGTGTAGAACCGCGTCGCGTAGGTACGTGGCCTCGGTTTCGTTGGGTGATCCGTTCATGCGTTTGACCTGAATCGCGGAGTCCGAAGGGAACTTAACCACGTTCTCCATCTCATCAATTTCCGCGTTGATCGTTTCATACTCGGAAACGTATCCGATCAACAGGATGCGCCCCAAAGCATATCGCGCCTTCGCATCGTTAGGTTTCGCTTGCACCCGCGCCTTTGCGGCCGATAGCGCCTGGGAAAACGCGACGTCGGCGGCCTGGACGCTTACACTTATGACAAGGCAGAGGAGAGCGAGGGTTTTCTTCATAATGTACATTGTGACGCTCAAGCATCGACCATCTGGTAGGAAACAACAAATCCATACACTTTACATATGGTGCGAGGTGATCGCGATGCCTGATCGTCGCACTCGCGGCTTGACTCGTTCCCGCGCTCAATACCCATGCACCACGGGATTTCGGCCGCCCAAAGCAACCAAAGTAGCACGCGGATGTCTTGTGCCGCGTTTGAACCTGACATCTTCGCGTGACGCGGGTATGAACCAGGCCGTTGCATCGCGCGTGCACCCCACGAACATCATAGCCGTGGGATGGTCCGCATCACGTTTCACGACTTTCTCAGCTTCGAACGCGGCACAAGACATCCGCGTGCTACATCAACAACCTTTATTATGGGCTTCATCCTCAATGCCTAGGATGAAAACATGAAGGTAAAAATCTGCGGCATAACTAGCGAAGATGACGCGGAGTGGGCTCTGGAATGCGGCGCGGATGCGCTTGGGTTTATCTTTCAGCCCGAGAGCAAGCGCTATGTGGGAGCTTCTGATGCCCAACGCATCCCTGCCCGCCTGGAGCCTTTCACCGTTTGCGTGGCGGTGTTTGGCCTCGTTCCCAACGGAATTACGTTGCCGACCCGATTCAACGCAATCCAGGGAGAAAACACATCTAGCGCCCAAGGCGTCACTCGTATAGAAGCGATCCGGATTCAAGGCAGCCAGAAACCGAACTTGGACATCGAGGCCGACGCGCTCCTTCTCGATGCCTTTGATCCGAACGCTTATGGCGGAACCGGAAAAACGATCGATTGGAACCTCGCCGCCGAGATTGTCCGTGAGAGTCCCCTCCCTGTCATTCTAGCCGGGGGCCTAACCCCTGAAAACGTCGCCGAGGCAATCCGTATCGTGAAGCCTTACGCGGTGGACGTTTGTTCGGGAGTCGAAGCGAGTTATGGGATCAAGGACAAGCTGAAAGTGCGCGATTTCATTCAAGCCGCCAAAGGTGTCCTATAATAGAACCATGCATGCTGGCGTAATCCTCGGCAGCTTTCTGTTAGCCGGGGCTCAGAATCCGACTTTTCGAATGGTCGCGGAACGCGACGCCCTTATCGCGGGCACGAAGGGATATTTGGTGGGCCTACCCATCCATGTCGCCGGGCCTGCGGAGATCGAGTCCCAATGGTCATTGGATGGAGAGTTTCTCGCGATAAAGATGACCTCGATGAAATCCGAAGACCGGTTGAAATTTTCGACCGGAATCGACGTGCCGATGCGCACCACTTTCCACGTGTGGAATGCACGCACCCAGCAGTTGTCAGAAATCTATAGACAGGCTCCGAATGAGAACCTTTATTGGGGAGGTTGGATGGGGGGATCTACAGCGCTGTTTTTCATGGGAACACGCGAGTTACCTTCTGGACCCACCCGAGACGCGCCCGAGACGTTGAATCTCGTGCTCTCGTGGAAGCCGGGCGAAACTAGGGCGCGCCAGTTAGCCAGCAGCACAGAAAACCTCGTTGTTGGCGCTTCACCGACGAAACCTTATGCGGTGGTTCAGACATACTTCAAGGATCGGCGCGCCGCGGAAGCGCAGGTCCTGATAGGTAACTCTTTGCGAACGATCGTTATTCCGGCAAAGACCCACTCGCGACTCGATGCAGACGGATTTATTTGTTTTGTGACCAGGACCGTCTCCGATACAACTCCTAAAACGGTGACCGAAGGCTGGCATCGATTGCAGTTGGATGGTCGATTGGTAGCGCTGACAGGACCTCAAAAGGGGTATGTCTTTGGGAATCCTGATCCAAACGGACTTCAAATTTTGGTTACGTCAACAGTCCCCACCGCGGGAGCAGCGAAAGCGGCGGTCAATAGTGGGTGGCTATGGATGGCCGGCAACGGCAAGTCCAAGTCAGTTCTCGTCGCCGCGGATGCTGATAAAGTCGAGCTTTCACCGGATGGAAGGTACGTCAGCTACTTGACCCGTGGAAATCTCATGGTCCGTAAAGTTTCGGCGATGACCCCCGAGGACTTCGAAGAAATGGAGGCCCTGGCAGAGCGCGAAAAGCTTCTGACTAGAGTTAAACAACTCGGAACTTCTATGGCGATTTATCATGCCAAAAACGACGATCTATTCCCACCCAAAGCAGGATGGGAAGCCGCGATTTACCCAATCATTAGAACAAGGGACATGATGGATGGCTTCGTCTACCTGATGAATGGTGAAAGCGCAGTGAAGATCGACGATCCTCGGAACACGCCAGTTGGGTACATCGACGGCAAGTACGGCAGAGCGACGGTTTACGCCGATACGAGCGCGAGGTGGGAACGGAAGGGGACGAAATAGCGGATGCATGGGATGCATAGGATGGATTGTCCGGAGAGTCAACTCGATACCCAAAACCCAAAACTCCCAACACTCAACACCTAATACCTTAATACCCTAACACCCTAACACCCCAACACCTAGATAGCCATGAACTCCCCCGCCGTATTCTTCGCCTTTCTTTTGGGCTTTGCCCAAATGCCCAAGTTCGTCTTCGAGCGCGACGCCCTCATTGCTGGAGATAAGGGATATCTCATTGGTCCCGCACACTACATAGCGGGTCCCGGCGAAGTTCGCCAACTTGTATGGAGTGGCGACGGTCGAGTGCTTGCGGCTCTCACGGAATCCGTTGCGGAGGCGAACCGGATGAAAGCCCTTCAGGGAGAGCATGTCAGCAGAACACTGACTGTTACGGCATACGATGTATCCACGCGGCGCTCCAGCACGATCCAGCTAGTGGATACGAAATTGGCCCTAGTAGGATGGCTCGGAAGCTCGCGGACCCTTCTCATGAGCTCGACGAAAACCCTTCCGTCGGGGCCCGAGCGCAATCAGCCGGAGGTCTCTTGGCAGGTACTCCGGTGGACTCCTGGGTCATCTCAGCCTCAGGTCGTGTACGCCGCAAAAGAAATCCAGCGAGTCAGTATCTCCAGCAAGAAACCTTACGCGCTGGTCCAAGGTTACGAGCTGCCATTCGGGAATCCGAGAACTCAGCAACCGCTGAAAAGTGCGATCATCGGGCTTAGCGGGGCATCGTTACCCATCGCGGATTCCTATGATCTTCAGGGCGAACTCTATGGCGAGGACAAGGACGGATTCCTGATTGAGCACAACTATCGCTTGAATACGGTAGCTCCTGCTGCGGCAGGCCAGGGTAATCGGCGAAACATTACGGAAACTTTTCGAAAAGTGCTGCCCAATGGCATGATTGAAGCGACTCCGACACCACCGGTAAAGGACGTGTCCAACAGCATGGACGTTCTGCCAGGACGGCGCGCGGCTGATCCGAACGGACTCCAAGTGGTGCTAACGCCTACGGAGGCGAAGCACGGCGGTTTGGCCACGAAAGTTTTGAGCGGTTGGCTTTGGATGCCTGACAAGGGCAAGATCAAAGCGACTTTGATCTCGGCAGAGGTTGATCGGATGTTACTATCGCCAACGGTAGCCGCCATTGCTTTTGTCAGCCGGGAGAATGTTTTTGTTCGGGAGATTTCCATTGCGAGTGCGGAGGATCTGGAGGCTGCACTGGAAGCAGTTGAGCGTCAGGATCTTATGAATCGTGCCAAGCAAGTTGGCACCGGCATGATGATCTACGGCGCGGATTCTGACGACCTTCTGCCTCCGAGCCAGGATTGGCAGAACAGGCTACTTCCCTATCTGAAGAACCGCAACCTGACGGATGGCTTCTACTACGAGATGAACGGCGAGGACATGTCGAAGCTCGAAGATCCCGCAAAGAAGCGGATAGGGTTCATCGAGGGCCGGTACGGACGCGCGATCGTCTTCGCCGACTCTCACGTGATCTGGGAAAAGCGAAAGCTGCCGTGAGGGTGGCGTACAATAAACCGTGAGCAAGTCCCTTAGCCTCGCAGAAACCAACGACGAGCTCATGTGGAATCTGATTGCTCGTGCAGAGCAAGCGGGGATCAAGCTTGAAGTCGTCGGAGGCGCCCACACCTGGGAGGCGTTCCCGAAGCCGAGGCATCAAAAAGCGGTTAAGCGCATCGAAGGTTCTATCACTCGAACGGCAGGCCATGAGGGCGACTGCGCGTGCTACAGCCTCGCCGACGTGTATCTAAAGCTCCCGGATGGCTCGATAAAGCGGCCCGACATCGCCATATTCTGCTCGGAACCACCAGAAATGGACGACTTCATCGCCCAAGTGCCGAAGGCGGTGGTCGAGGTCATTAGCGCCGGATATGAGCAAAAAGATCTTGAAGATGGACCGAGGTTGTATCTCTCCCAAGGAGTCCTGGATGTTCTCGTGTTTGACCCATTCAGAGATCGATTGCATCACTTTGACGAGAACGTAGTCAGCATCCATTCGTCGCCGGTTACCATCCAGTTGAAATGCGGATGCACCCTTTGCGCGTAGTGAATATGTGCGACACTAGAACATCCCCATGATAGCTCTCATCCCGCTCATGGCCATGACCCAAGCAGTAACGCTTCAGCCCGGCCTTATCATCGACCGATCTTGCACCGTCGCCAAGGGCGATGTCCTCATCGCGAACCCCGACAACGACGCGAAAACTTCCGCGATCACGATCAAAGGCGATGGAATCATCGTCGATTTCGCCGATGCCACCCTGCGCGGCACAGCCCCGGAAACCGAACCTGACAAACGCGTCGGCACCGGCATCATCGTCTCCGGCAAGAACATCACGATCAAGAACTTGAACGTTCGCGGATACAAGCTTGGCCTCTACGCAAAGGACTGCCCGAACCTGAAAATCGTCGATTCGGACTTTTCCTACAACTGGAAGCAGCGTCTGGGCTCGACCATCGACCGCGAAGACTCCGCAGACTGGATGAGCTACCACAAGAACGAGAAGGATGAATGGTTCCAATACGGCGCGGGGGTGTATCTGCGAAACTGTGACGAGTTCGAGCTTCGCGGCCTTCGCATCATTGGTGGCCAAAACGGGGTGATGATCACCGATTGCGATCGTGGCCGCCTCTGGAACAGCAATCTCTCCTTCTTGAGCTCGCTCGGCTTGGGAATGTACAACAGCAGCGATAACCGAATCATGCACAACAACATCGATTGGTGCGTGCGTGGCTATAGCCACGGAAAGTGGAATCGCGGGCAAGACTCGGCGGGAATCCTTATCTACGAGCAGTCGATGCGAAATGTGTTTGCCTACAACTCGGTGACCCACGGCGGCGATGGCTTCTTCCTGTGGGCGGGCCAGACCACGATGGACAACGCCAGCGGCGGATGCAACGACAACTTTCTTTACGGCAACGATTTCTCCCACGCCCCCACGAACGGGATCGAAGCCACCTTCAGCCGCAATAAGTTCGTGAACAACCTCCTCATGGAGTGCTGGCACGGCATCTGGGGCGGATATTCTTACAACAGCGAAGTTCGTGCAAATGTGTTCGCCTACAACGGCCAGGGCATTGCATGGGAACACGGCCAGGACAACACCGTCGCTGCGAATATCTTCTTCCGCGACACTGAAGGCGTTGTCTTGTGGATGAACAAAACCCAAGACCCGAACTGGGGCTACCCCAAGAATCGGGACACGAAGAGCCGCGATTGGCTTTTGCGAGCGAACGAGTTCAATAATATCGTCACAAACTCGGTGTCCCTGAAGGACACCGGCAAAGTAACGATCGCCGGAAACACTTTCGTCGATTCGAATCAAGTCCTCAAGAAGGAAGGCGAAACTCCCGACCTCATTTTCAAAACGAACAAAGTCTGGGCCGTGAAGGACGAGAAACTGGGCGGCGAGAAGAACGTATGGGAAGTCGCCGCGGAAAATAATCCGATGCCGATGCTCATGCATGGAAGCGGAAACGTCGTCCAAGGGCTCTCGCCGAAAACGAAGGATTACTTGGAGCGATTCGACCTCATCTGGGCGCCCTATCCCACCGACAAAGTCCTCACCCGAGGTAGCGATGAAGACGCCTGGCTCGCCTCTTACTCGGCGGAACGGAAAGCAGGCGCGCCGAAGCCGCTGACGGGAGGCAAACGTCCATTTATCCCCAAGGGACAACTCAGGGGACGCCGGTTTATCCTCGTGGACGAGTGGGGGCCGTACGACTTTAAGCGTCCCATTCTTTGGCCTCGGGGCGACATGGTGGAGGGCAAGCAGACGTTCGAAGTCCTCGGCCCGAAGGGGGTCGCTACCGTGGACGAAATGAACGGTCTCACGATCACCGCGACTTCAACTGATGGAGCTACTTGGACGATGGTGAGCGACCGAGTTGCCCAGGTTCCGGTTCCGTCCTTCGTTCAACTCTCCTTCCCGGCGGGAAAAGCCACCAATGTCAGTTTGCAACTCCAGTATCGAGGTCAAGGAGTCACCGATTATCGCGGCATATCAACGCCCGCCGGCCAGCCCTTCAAGTTCGGATGGAGCAAGTTTGTTGCGCCGATCGATTGGAAAGTCAGTTGGTACAAATGGGATCGCGCTTCTGTCGCCGATCCTCACGCGAAGATGCCCGCGTTAGCTGATCTGATCAAGGGAGAACCCCTGAAAACGATTGAGACGCAGGAGCTGAACTTCGGATGGGGAGGCGCGCCCTTCGAAGGCGGCCCCGCTGACGCCTTTGCGACCATCGCGAACGGCACAGTGGAGCTTCCGGCCGGGGATTACATCCTGAATGTAACCACCGACGACGGCTGCCGGGTGTGGATCGACGACAAACTCGTGATCGAAGACGCCTGGAAATATCAGGGCCCCACGCTGTACTCACGGGAAATCAAGCTAGGCGGTTTGCACATGATACGCGTCGAGCATTACGAAATCGACGGCTACGCCGCGCTGAAGTTCGAGCTGAAACCGAAGTAAGACCTCCCCCTCTCCGCGAATGCCATCGTGTCGCGGGGAGGGGGCCGGGGGGTGGGGTTTCCGGAACCCTAGACGATCGGCGCGCCCTTCGATCTTCCCCACCGCCGCCTGCTCCAGATAACTTCTGAAGAATCTCGTATCATCCCACGCGGTTGCCTCCTCCTATGCTTGGAACGCTTGATACTGATGAAAACTTTGCTCATGACTTCAGCCCTCACCCTCGCCGCCTTCGGGAGTGCCGATAACGGCCTCGATGCGGTCCTCGGCTCGTGGCGTATGGTTGCCCCCGCTGAGGCAGTTGAACTGGCCAAGAAGCTCGGCATGCCCGAACCCAAGGCCGTGATCACCTTCGCATCCGATCGTAGGTTTCGGTATAACGCTGGCGCTGGCGAAAGCGAAATCAAGCGCATGGGCAAAGTAGAGCTACGAGATGGCACTCTGTGGCTTGTTGGCGATGACAAGTGGGAGCGCCCAATCGCTATCGCAGGCAGCTACGTCGAGGTTGACGGCCTGCGCTTTCAAAAGGAGATCAAACTGACCGGAAGCTGGCTGTGTGGCCGGAACGGCACGCTTGATCCCGACGTCCAGATTAGCTTTACCAAAGACGGTAACTTCTCATTCAAATGCTCTAACGCGACATCAAAGGGCAACTACACATTCGACGGCAAGACAGTTACTTTGACGTGGACCGAGGTTGACGGCGAGAAAGTCACGCGCGGATCGATGAAGAAGACGATCACCGTAAGCGAAGAAGGAACTCTCAACATCGATAACTGGCGCTATTACAAGTCCAACTGACGTCCGGCGTCTAGGGAAACTCCCCCTCTCGGCGAATGCCATCGTATCGCGGGGAGGGGGCCGGGGGGTGGGGTTCAAGCCGCTCAACCCGTGGTAGCATCCTCGAGCATGGTGAGCAGGCGATCGTGCCCGAGAGCTGGCTCATCGCCCCCGACAAAGGAGTTGGCAAAGCGGTGAAGGTTCAGACGGAGAACTTATTCGAGGAAGAGTGGCTTGGGAGAGGGTTCCGGAACTCCCCTTCTCTCTTCCCAAGGGAGAAGGGGCTGGGGGATGAGGGTTGGCTCTCGCCGTGTCCTTACTACTCGAAGGAACCGAATCAAAGGTAGCCAAAACCCAACCCTCACCCCGGCGCACGAGCCATCGCCGACCCTCTCCCTTGGGATGGGAGAGGGTAACGGGAAGGTAAGTTTTGGTAACCTCACCCAATGCCTAGGAATCGAAGCGAGAGTGCAAAGCTCGCCGCGCGGAGCGCGAGGAGGAATCCCAGCGTAGCCGAAGCAATCGCGTGGAAGTTCCTCCAAGCGAGCCAGCTTGGATTCAAGTTCAAAAGAGAGCATCCTCTTCTTGGATATCGACTGGATTTTTATTGCCATGAGGCAAGGCTTGGCATCGAGTTCGACGGAGAACAGCACATCTCTGAAAGGGACGACGTCCGCGACGAAAGGCTCGCCGAGGTTGGAGTTGCTATTTTTCGAATTCCCAATCGGAGCTTCTTCATGGTGGATAGCGCGAACATGCCCACTGATTGGTTACGGTTGGTCCAAGAAGAATGCGTAAAGCGTACCGGCCGCGCGGCATTTCCATAGCTTCCGGAACTCCCCTTCTCACCTCCCAAGGGAGAAGGGGGCGTTGCTCTCGCCGTGTTTATGATCCCGGGTACAGAAGCAAGGGTAGCCAGAACCCAACCCTCACCCCGGACTTCGTCCGACCCTCTCCCTTGGGAAG
>JBKJJL010000114.1:0-2788 GCA_046597875.1 Fimbriimonadaceae bacterium
ATGATGGAGAAGAAGTACTTCAAGAGCCGCATCCCGTTTTGGCGAGACATCATCGAGCACCCTTCTTACGATGATTTCTGGCAGGCGCGATCCACTCCACGTCACCTGAAGAACGTCAAGTGCGCGGTACTCACTGTCGGTGGGCTGTTTGATGCAGAAGACGTTTATGGCCCCTGGGATGTATACGCGAATGTTGAAAAATTGAATCCGGGGATTTGGAACTGCCTTGTGGTGGGCCCCTGGTCTCACGGCGGCTGGGGCGGTTCAGGCGCGAGGCTTGGTGGAGTTCCCTTTGGTTCGGATACGGGAACCTACTTCCGTGAGGAGATCGAGTTTCCGTTCTTCGAGTCATTCCTACGAGGTGATGGAAAGTTCAAAATGCCCGATGTCAAGCTGTTCAACACGGGAGCGAACCAATGGCGCGAGTTCGCTCAGTGGCCCCCGAAGGGTCTTGAAATCAAGAAGCTCTATTTAGGACAGGGCAAGAAGCTGAGCTTCACCGCCGACGGGCTCATTGATGGCCCCGGCTCGGATGCCTACACAAGCGATCCGAAGAACCCCGTTCCCTACCATAGTGGAACTCTACGAGGTCGAAACAGCACCTACATGATCGCGGACCAAACCTTCGCATCTGCCCGGCCCGATGTTTTGACCTATCAAAGTGAACCGCTCGCCGAGGACATAACTGTCGCGGGCCCCATCTACCCAGACTTCCACATTTCGGCGGATGTGACGGACATGGACCTCGTGGCGAAGGTCATCGATGTTTATCCTTCAGACCACGAAACGCTCGCCGGTCAGCAGATTCTGGTTCGAGCGGACCCGATGCCGGTTCGATTTCGTAAATCCTTCGAGAAGCCCGAACCGCTCACTCCAGGCAAAGTCGAGCGTGTGAGATGGCGTCTGCCAGACGTGATGCATACCTTCAAAAAGGGCCATCGCGTGATGGTTCAGATTCAGTCGTCGTGGTTCCCTCTGGTGGCCATGAGCCCGCAGACGTTTGGGAATCCGTACAAGATTCCTCCCAGCGAATGGAAGACGGCCAAGATTCAGGTCTACCGGACTCCGAAGTCTGAGTCGTTTGTGGAAGTTGGCGTCCTCAAGTAGGCGGTCAGCTAAGGGAAGGGATTCACGATTGAAACGCCTTGCCATTTAAATGCATGTTGCATATCATCGCTATACAGCGTAGAGCATTGAGCATTGTTGGCGCTGACCAAGATTGCAGCATCCCAGTACGAAAGCTGTGCTAGTTCGGCAAGGGCCATGGCTTGGTAAACGTTGGGTTCAAGCAGAGGTAAAACTCGAAGGTCACGGCAAATGGATTCCACGAAAGTGCGCGCTTGCACGGGACTAGCCTTCAGTTTCCTCCGCGTAACGGTGTAAAACTCTTGGAGAACCTGGACTGAAATCACGGCTGTCCCGTTTGCGCGATGCTCCGAAAGGAGGTCTCGCGCTGATTTCATCTTTGCTAGGTCAGCGGAGTCAACGGCATACACCAGAATATTCGTGTCGAAGAAGACATTAGCGATCGTACAGCTCCTCTCTTTTCCAGGGGCCGTCGGAATTCAATTGAAGTTCATCGGCGAGTCGGAACGCTTCCTCAAGTCCGCCTGATCTACCTTTCCACAGGGTACGTGAAAGGAGGTCGCGAATTAGGCCGTTGAGTGTCGTCCCCTGGGAGGCGGCGTATCGCCGCCCTTCCTCGATCAAATCCTCATCCAAGGCTATTGTTACGTTTCTCACTGTTACACTTATTATGTGTAAATGCGTCGAAAAGTTCCAGGGGCATTGAGATTCGCCGCTCGGCGACTTCCCCTCTGCGATCTCCGCGTCTCTGCGTGAAGGCTATTCCGAAGCTTAAGCCACTGCAGCTTCCAACTCCTCAGGCACCTCACTAGGTTCCGTTTCCGGCATCCGCGCGTTTCGGAACGCGGGAACTAGCATCCCACCAAGGGTAACCAGGATCATTCCCCCGCCCATGATCCAGAAGACCTGGTCCAAGCCAAATTTCTCGATCAGGATGCCCGCCGTCGCCATCCCGATCGGCATCACTGCTGTCCAGGACATCATCGCGAGGCTATTCACCCGGCCCCGAAACGCGTCTGGGACGACCAGATTTGTATAGGTTTGAGCAGGAATATCTGCAAACGGCACCATGAGTCCACACACAACATTTGTGGCAAAGAACCACCAGAAGTTATGCCCGAGACCCATGACGCCGACCGCCACCCCCACCACTGCGAGGGACACGCAGAAACTCGCGCCGGGGCGTTTAGGATTCCACTTCGAAACCCAATAGCTCCCGATGATCATTCCGACGAAGAAGGCCAACTCGAACCACGCGAGGATTTGCGGCTTGTTGCCGAACCAATCCTTGTTCGAAGCGACGTAGACCACAAAGAAAGGCGCGACCATCAGGCTAAACAGCGGCCCCACGATCCGGAATGTGAGCAAAACGGGATGGCCCGTAACGTACTTGATCCCATCCCAAAACTCGCGCATCGCGTGCTTGTCTTCTAGATGCTCTCGATCTGGCAAAACCGGGGGGAGCTTCGCGACGAAGTACGCCGACAGCAAGAAAGACACCGCGTTCAACGCGCAGATTCCGGTGAAAAACCACTGCGGTGAAATGGCGTAAATCGCCGCCATCGCGGTCGCCGAGAAAGCCAAGCCCGCCATGCGCATGAAGTTCATCGTCGCCATGCTGAAGGACAGCGCTTCCATGAGCTTGTCTGCAGGAACGATCGCCGGAATCGTCGCCTGATTCGTGGGCATAAAGAAAGCGCGG